>NZ_JBSKBR010000003.1:0-442910 GCF_053714315.1 Mesorhizobium sp. PL10
ACACAACCTACCATATGGCACCTTGATGCCGGGGAGCAGGAGCCATCCACCCCATCACTATTGCAGTCCGTCGGTCATCGACTGGTGCCGCGCCAACGATGTTGACTTCATCCTCGGCCTGGCGCCCACCACAACCTTGCGCAAGCATGTCGCGGATCTGGAAGCCAGCACGCTGGCGCGTTTTGGAACGTCGGCGAAGACGAACAAGGTCCGCCGCTTCAAGGAGTTTCTGGACGGCGCCGGCAGCTGGAGCCGCGTCGAGCGCATCATCGCCCGCGTCGAGGTCGGCGCCCAAGGTGCCGACATCCGCTTCATCGTCACCAACCTTGCCGGTGGCAAGGCCAAGGCGCTCTACGCGGACCTCTACTGCCGGCGCGGCGCGGCCGAGAACCACATCAAGTCGTGGAAGACGCATCTTGCCGCCGACCGCACCTCCTGCACCAGAGCGACGGCCAACCAGTTCCGGCTGTTCCTGCATGCCGGCGCCTACTGGTTAATGTGGGGCCCGCGCGCCGCGATGCCGAAACGGTCCAGCTTTGCAGTCGCGCAATTCGACACGCTGCGATTGCGCCTCATCAAGATCGCCGCGCGGGTGGTCGAGATGAAGACGCAAATCCGCCTGCACCTGCCGACGTCCTGTCCGGACCAGCGCATCCTGCGCATCGTCCTTGATCGCATCCCGCGGCTCGCGACATAGCCGACGGGGCGCCGACGCCCCGAAACGAACCCGCCGACCGCAACCTGCAAACCCCGCCTGCCATCACGACGGATCACCGCCGGCGACTGACGAGGCTTGTGAGAAAGCACCGCTACGGCGACCACATTACCGCCTCAGGCTGCCAAAAGCTCATCGCCGTGCATCAAGGCGGCTAGGATGCTCGCGTCCTGGCAGCGCTCGTTGTGGCCGAAGCAAACAATCTGGCCCTTTGCGGAGCAGGCATCCAGCACTTCGCGCGCGGTCGTAAATTATGCGAGACGGGTTCTCCAGCATGGTGCTTGCCGGCTGAGGGGTCGGGAATGCCATGCTTCACGGCGGGCTGTTCTGCTTTTCAAGCACGACGGAGGCAGACGGTCTTGACGGTCAAGCCGTCCACGTGGGCGATTGCTGATATGTGAGTAGCCCCGATAAACCCTGTTCCGATCACGGAGATGTTTAAGTTGTCCTTCGAAATTAGTGCCCTTCCGAGTTGATGTGAGGAAGTCGTCCTCAAGCCTCTCTGCCCAGGCCGGGGCGAGGTCCGCTTGATTTGAGCAATTGTCTGATCGCGAAGAAACTGACCGCGGTTGCCATTGCGAGCACTATAACGACCACCGCGTTCACAGACGGCGCAAAACCCAGGCGCATCATGGCCCAAAGCCTCACCGGGAAAGTCGGCTCCCCTCCTGAAATCAGGAGCGTTACCAGAGTTTCGTCGAAGGATAGCGCGAAACATAGAATGAATGCGGCCGCAATGGCGGATTTGAGGTTGGGCAAGACAACCAAGTAAAAGGCTTGAAAATGCGAGGCGCCCAGATCTAGCGCCGCCTCGGTTAGCGATGTGCTCAACTCAGCTAGGCGGACGACGATGAGCCGATGAGCGATTGCCAGCAACAGGATGACGTGGCCGACGACCACGGTTAGCAAAGAGCGATCGATCCCGATGTCTCGGAAGAAAATCAAGAGCGCCAATCCGGTAATCATTGGCGGCATTACAAAGGGGACGAAGATCAGAAACTGCAGAACCGAGCGATCGAGGCTCCTGCCCGAGACGTAGTACAGGCTGGTCAGCGTACCGATCGTGACGGCAAGGCTGGATGCCATAAAACCAACCAAAAGCGTGTTGCCGAGGGCGTGTGCCACGGATTTGTCGGAACCTAGCGAGAAGAACGATTCCAACGAGGGTTCCGACAAAATTATCGAGCCGGAGTTTGTCTTGAAGAATGCGCCAGCTATAGTCATGACTATCGGTCCATATATGACCGACATGACCAAGGCAGCCAGACTGATGAGAAAGACCCAGGTGATTACGGGAGTTTTCATCGCTTTGTCCCCTTTGGGGAGAAGAGGGTGGGGACCGCAAGTGCGGCCACCACGATGGCCATAAGCACAATCGCCAGTGCGGATCCGAAAGGCCAGTTGAAGGCAAGGCCAAACTGGCTGTACACGACTCGTCCCAGTGTGAAACCGCTCGGGCCGCCCACCATTTGCGGTGTAACGAAGTCGCCGATCGAAAAGACGAACGTGAACGCAAACCCAACCGCCACGCCCGACATGCTGAGCGGGAAGACGACTAGTAGAAATGTCTGGACTCGGCTTGCTCCGAGATCATACGCCGCGCTGAGCAGGGAGTTCGGAATCCGTTCCAATGCGATGTAGATCGGCAAAACTGCGAACGGCAGAAGGATGGAGACCAGGACCAGGAACACGGCGTTGAGATTGAAAACGAATAGCCTCGTAGGTGTATCCGATAGTCCCAGCGCCATAATGAGCTGGTTGAGAAGCCCTCGTTGCCCTAGGATCGACCGCATCGCATAGATTTTGATGACGTAGTTTAACAATAGCGGGATTACGACAAGGCACATCAACGCATATCGTTTGCCGCCGCTGAGTATCGCCAGCAAATAAGCGATCGGGTAGCCGAATATCACGCAAACCATTGCGATCGACGCGCAGAGCAGCAATGTCGTCCAGATCACATCGAGATAAAGCGGGTCCGTAGCGATGCGGACGAAGTTCTTGCTGGTGATGGTCATGACGATGTTCGGGCCGTGCACTTCGCCAAGGCTTAGGTAAAGAAACGACGCGAACGGTATCGCAACAAGAAAGATAGGAACGAAGAAGACGGCAATCGTGAAGAAGATTCTGGCGACACCGGCATGCAATCGCGATCTTGATCGCGCTTCGATCGAGACACTCATTGCTTTATCACCCAAGCCTCGCAGTCGGCCCAAGAAACACCGACATCAGCTCCCGGATAGATGCCTGCGCCGTTGATCCGGCTAAGACTTTTGGCCTCGATCGATACATTGGGGTCTTTGCATGAGCGGATCGTGCACCCCGTCGTCGATCCGACAAATTCAATCTGCTCGACCTTTCCGCAGACCGGGCCGTCCACGGCAGGGGTCACCTTTATGGCTTCTGGCCGCACCGCGAGATGAACCGCGTCGCCCTTACGAAAGCTATGTCCGGACGGCACTGCGACGCGGCATTTGCAGAAGGGCGTATCCAGCAGAACGGTGGAACTCTCGGCATCCGCGATGACACCCGGGATAAGATTGTTGTCACCGAAAAATTGAGCGACGTAACGATCTGCCGGCCGATAATACAGCTCCCTTGGCGTCGACACCTGACGGATGTGGCCGTGGTCCATGACGACGATTCTGTCGGCCATGGTAATCGCCTCTTCCTGATCATGAGTAATGAACAGGAATGACACGCCGACTTCGCGTTGTAGTTCCTTAAGGAAGCGCTGCATCTGGTGCCTCAATGAGGCGTCCAACGCTGCGAGAGGCTCGTCCAACAGAACGAGCCGGGGCTTGCAGACAATCGCACGTGCGAGAGCTACCCGCTGACATTGCCCGCCAGATAATTCCGACGGATATCGTGATCCCAAACCGTCGAGTTCAACCAGGCTGAGAACTCGGCTGGTTTCATGTTCGATTTCTTTTCTGGGCATTCCGCCGACTTTTAGGCCAAATCCAATATTTTTGGCGACTGTCATGTGCGGAAACAGGGCATAATCCTGAAAGACCGTGTTGAAGGGTCTCTTGTTGATGGGAACGTCAGACAAGGGCAGGTTGCCATCGAGAAATATCTCACCGTCCGTGGTTTGCGTGAAGCCGCCAATCATTCTCAGGATGGTGGTTTTGCCGGAGCCGCTCGGCCCCAAGATCACGAGAAATTCGTCGCGGCCAATGCTTAAGTCGATCTTTTTCAGGACTTCGACGGCGCCGTAGCGCTTCGTCACGCCGCGCAATTCGATAAGGCTTTCACTCATAGAATCAATCCGTTGATTGGGTTGAGGAGTGGCGCGGGAATGGGCGCCACTCCAATGCTTTATGGCGCTGCCTTGATCTCGTTCCAGAGATCGCTACGACGGGTAGGATCTTCGACAGATTTGACCCAGAAAACCTTGTCGTTCGGGGAAAGTACCCCGGTATCGATAATCGTCGAGCCGAAGTGCATGCGGTCGACCATAGCTTGAGCGATCTTCTTACTGAGAATGAAGTTGATCCACTTGTGCGCCAGCTCGGCGCGCTCTGGTGATGCGCCTGCGGTGATTGCCATGGCGTCAAGCCAAACTGGCGCGCCCTCTTTTGGGAAGACCGGCTCAACTTTTGCCCCGGCATCCCTTATCGCCTTGATCATCTGCGGGCCATAGCCGGCGACCATAACGGCTACGTCGTTGTTTTTGTACTGCTGCACGGCTTCTTCCGAATAAGAGTAGAAGGACAGGAGCTGCCGCTTGAGATCGATCAACTCCTCTTTGTACTTCTGTAATTGCTCTTCCGAGAGGCGATACGGGTCCTTCGCTCCATCCATAATAGCAGCAATAGTAAAGTTGTATTCGTAAGAGTCATGGGTGAGAACCATGCCCTTGTATTTTGGATCCCAGAGCACGCTCCATGAGGTAGGCGGCTTGTCGACTAGGTCAGGATTATAGGCTAGCAAGTAGGGGCCGTATATAAACGGTATCATGTACGTCTTGTTGTCATGAACCACGCCTGAAATCTTCCCTAAATCGCGGAACCGTTCCAGGAATCCGGCCTTGTTTGGCACCTTTTCCAAGTCAATAGGCGCGAGCAGCCCCGCTTCTACGTAGCGCTGAAGCTGACCCACGTTAGTGCTGATGATGTCGGCATCTTGGCCATTGGACGCCCGGACCTTTGCCCAAATTTCAGCGTCGTCGCCCACAAAGGTGGCCTGCACCTTCGCGCCCGTTTCAGCCTCAAACTCCTTAATGTAGTCAGCGTCGGCGTATCCCTCCCAAGTCAGGATACGGAGTGTTTCGGCGGATGCAGGACGAGCCCACACCACCGCAGCCAGCGCAATTATTAGCGTCGATTTGATAGCCTTCCGCAACATTTCTTTCTCTCCTCCATTGATGGCCGCCTTGCGCAAGGCGCAGGCAGCGTGGCGAAAAGGTAACCTTATCGTTTGCAATATGTCAACGGCTGTGTTTGTATTAGCAACGCTTGCAGAGAGTGAAGCGAAATGTGACTGCGGCCTAGCGGCCCAGGGTAGGGAGATGTGAATGAGCGTGAAGATCGCGATTATCGGTACCGGATTGATTTCAAACTGGCACATTCCTGCCGTCCAAGCCGTGACAGGCGCAGAACTGGCCGGGATATGCGATAAGGTCCAGGAAAAGGCCCACGCCGCCGCTGAGAAGTTTCAGGTCAATAAGGTGTATGCTGACGCCGACGAGGTCTTTGCTGACCCAAGCGTTGATGCCGTTGTCATCTCCGTGCCAAATCGTTTTCACCATGATCTCGCTGTTGCTGCTGCCCGGGCTCGAAAGCATATTCTCCTCGAAAAGCCAGTGGCGCACGATCTCGACGCAGCGAAATCAGTTCTGTCTGCTTGCAACAAAGCCGGAGTCAAAGTTGCGGTCGGGCATCAGGCCCGCTTTCTGGATGTAGCAAAAACCGCACGGTCGCTTATCAGCCAAGGCGTGATCGGCAAAGTGCACTCTTTTCGGAGTGTCTTCTCGGAAATCTGGGATGTTGTTTCCATCGACGATTATAGATGGAATCTTACCTTGTCCGGTGGTGCGACGCTGATGGACCTGACGGTTCATCGCATGGATATTGTCCAATACCTTTTAGGCGGCACCTATACATCGGTTGCGGCAAGCCTGCGTCACAAGGAAATGCCAAAAGCCGTCGACGATAATGTTCACATGATTGTCGATATGTCCAACGGCGCGACGGGTACATTCACGTCGGATCGGTTCACGCCCTCCTTCAACGATGTGACGGATTTTTATGGGACCGAAGGATCGCTGCATTTCACCCTTGAGTCCGTCGGCGCATTCAATTCGTCACCGCTTTCGGTTTACTCCCGAAAGCCTCTTGGAGAGTTGCCGCAATCGCTGGCAGAAATGGCGCGCATCCCCGCGCACTATCACAAGAAAAATATTCAGCACGACGGCTGGTTTGTCCTGCTGCCGACCAACGCTGATCCCTACAAGAAGCAAATGCAGGCGTTCGTCGACTTCATCTCCGGCGATGTGACGCAGAGGGACATGGCTTCGCTGGAGGATGGCGTCCATCTGCTCGAAGTTGTGAAGGCGGCATACCTTGCCCAGAGAGAACGCAAATGGGTCGATGTCCCGCTTCCTAGTGACGCGCCCTGGACCATTGTCGACTTCGCGTAAACGCCGGTTTGGCCTTCCGCGGCCGATCTCATCCATAACACGACTTGAACGAGAGTTTGAATTTTGACAATGCAAGCAAGTTACTACTCGACAATGCTGTCTAGGCATCCACTTTGGGAAGTCGCGGAGATGGTCAAGGCGGCTGGATATGACGCTTTGGCTATCAATTGCGATGGGATACCGTCGCCTGCGACGCCCCATATCACTCCAGAAAATTCGATCAGCGAATCAGTTACGCTTATCGATAGCGTGCGTAAGGCCGGATTGTCGGTGCCAGCGCTCAGCACCAACTTCTTTTTCTTCGCCAACGATGCCGACGATGATGCGCGCGGCATTCGCCATGTCAAAGCCATGATCGATCGGGCTGCTGCAGCAGAGGTTGAGTATGTCCACCTGTGTTCGCCGTATCTGCCTGCGGCAAAAAGCGACGATGTTTTCGCAGACTTCGTCGACATCCTCCGCACCATCCTTCTGCACGCCAAAGCCAAGGGCGTTGCTGTTGGTTTGGAATCACCCGCACCGTTCCTCTACCCCCGGATATTGGATTACCAACGAATCATCGACGCGCTGGGCGACCTCGATCTGATGATGAATTACGACCCCAGCCATTTCGCTGCTCACGGGGAGGATCCCGTCGCAGCGGTGCGGGCTTTTGCCGATCGCATTCGGCACGTACACATCAAGGACGCGGCGGGACTGTATCCAAACTTTACATTTCCCCCCCTCGGCAAGGGCGTCGTCAATTTCAAGGAGGTGCTGAGTGCTTTGAAGGATGCCCGATATGACGGCGCGCTCACCATCGAATACGAGGCGAATGATTTTGGCTGGAATATCGGAGAGGCCGAGGTGCTCACTTCCAGCCGAGCTTTTCTAAGCGACCTCGGCATATGAAAAAGCGTGCAAAGCAAGCCCTGATCCGGAGGCCGCTCGCGAGGACCTCGATCCTCGGCTTTTCCCTTTTCACCGTTTGAGTCGCTCGGCATCGCATCATGATGGGGAGAACAAGACATGGAACAGAGATTTACTGCCTCTCACTGGGGCAACTATATCCTGACTGATGGTGACAGACCGAGCTTGTTGCCCGATCCGTCCGATCCACAGCCGTCACGCATTGGGAGAGGCTGGGTCAGCGCGGCACGCGATCCAGCCTTGCGCATTGCCCGGCCCTCTATCCGCAAGGGCTGGCTCGAAGGAGACAAAGGGGCTCGACGCAACGATGACAGTTATGTCGAGGTGAGCTGGGCCCGTGCAACATACCTAGCGTCTTCTGAATTAAGACGTGTTATTAACCTATATGGCAACGGGGCCATATTCGGCGGATCATATGGATGGGCCAGCGCGGGTAGATTTCATCACGCACAATCTCAGCTGAAGCGTTATCTGAACTTAATCGGCGGTTATACGAGCCATCGTAATACCTATTCGCACGGCGCGGCCGAGGTGATCCTGCCCCGTATAGTCGGGATCTCCAACGAGGATTTTCTGGACGGTGCGACCAGTTGGCCGCTCATCCTCGAAAATTGCACCCTTCTCGTCGCGTTCGGCGGTATTTCTCCGAGAACTGCACAGATCGAACCAGGTGGAACGTCCCAGCATGAAGTAGCTTCGCAACTAAATGAGATCGCGTCCCGTGGCATAAAAGCGATAAATATTTCACCCATCAGGGGCGACCTGGCTGCCGTTTCTAATGCGCGTTGGATGCCGATACGCCCAGGTACGGATACGGCACTCATGCTGGCGCTCGCATTCGAGCTCCACGCGAATGAGTGGCACGACGTCGCGTTTCTGAATCGCTATACGAGTGGTTGGTCGAAATTCAAAGCCTATCTGACCGGCGACCTCGACGAGTTACCAAAAACGCCCGACTGGGCCTCGGACATTTGCGGAATCTCGGCGCAAGAAATCCGCGATCTTGCGGCTGAGATGGCGCGAGAGCGGGTCATGATCTCTGTGTGTTTCGGTGTTCAGAGGGGAGACCACGGGGAGCAGCCAGTGTGGGCGGGCATGGCCTTAGCGGCGATGCTAGGCCAGATCGGGGAACCGGGCACCGGATTTGGATTCGGCTATGGCTCTCTGACCGCAGTGGGTCGTCCGCAGCCCATTGTACGATGGCCCGCTTTTCCGCAAGGGTCCAATCCGGTCAGTGACTTTGTTCCGGTGGCCCGCATAACCGACATGTTGCTCAATCCCGGAGTGCCCTACAAATATGATGGCGAGACACGGATTTATCCCGATATTCGGCTCGTGTATTGGGCTGGCGGTAATCCGTTTCATCATCAGCAAGACCTGAACCGGCTCAGCGAGGCGTGGACTCGACCGGAAACTGTGATCGTCAATGAGCATACTTGGACTGCGACGGCACGTCGGGCCGACATCGTGCTTCCTTGCACCACACCCCTGGAGCGCGAAGACATCATGGTCAACAGGCGTGACTCATCGCTTGTTTACATGAGCCGTGCGTTCGAGCCCTTCGCGGAAGCGCGTGACGATCACGCAATCTTCCGCGAACTTGCAAATCAAACGGATGTTGGACCGGAATTTCATGAGAACCGAGACACCGAGGCATGGCTTAGGTGGATGTGGAGCCGGTGCCGCGAGGTGGCTGACAGAAAAGGCTTCACGCTGCCGTTGTTCGATCGGTTCCGAGAGATCGGAAAATTCGATCTACCACTCGAGGCCGAGCCAAGGATTTCACTGGGAGAGTTTGTGCGTGATCCGGAAGGGAATCCGCTGCGGACGGAAAGCAATAAGATAACCCTCTTTAATGAGGCGATCGCCGACATGAATGCCGAAGACTGCCCGGGTCACCCAGCTTGGATGGAACCAGTGGAATGGCTTGGCAATGCGCAAGCGGGTCAACTGCACTTGATCTCGGGTCAACCGGACACTCGGTTGCACGGCCAACTGGATAATGGAAGCGAAGCGCAAGCCAGCAAGATCCACGGCAGGGAACCTTGCATGCTTCACCCGCAAACCGCCAAGAAACTGGGAGTCGGAGGCGGTGACATCGTCAGACTTCACAATGGACGAGGAGCGTGTCTCGCGGGAGTGACGGTAAGCGAAGGCATTCATCCAGATTGCATTTCACTTGCGACGGGCGCCTGGTTTGATCCGCAGACTGTATCAGGCGAGGTCCTTGAGGTGCACGGCAACCCCAACGTGCTTACCCTCGACAAAGGCACCTCATCCTTGGCTCAGGCAACTATAGGCCATACCTGCCTAGTCTATATTGAAAAATGGACTGCTGCTGTTCCCGAGCTTTGCGTAAATGTCTCTCCTCTCATCCACGCTTTCCACTCCGAGGGCGATTGGCCCGATGCGTTCGAGCAAGCATTACTACCAACCTAGGGCGGGCTCGCTGGCGCAGGATGTTCGGGAATGTCACTCGTTGCAAATCAAGCGAGACGTCTATTGCCTCACGTTTTGCAACGTGGGTCGCACCTTCCGGCGTGGCCTGGATGGCGAACCCCATCGTTGTCCATGCAGGATATTTCGACCCGCCGTTTCGGAATTCCTCTAATCGGCTAGCGCAATTAGCAAAATAAGTTGACATATTTGAAACTTCTATGGCAAACTTTCCCTCATGGAAAGAGACCATGTCCTGCTGACGGACATCGAGGACCGCACGCAAGCGCTGGCCCGTTTGCAGCAGATGCAGTCTGATTTCGCACACATAAACCGCGTGAGCACGATGGGAGAATTGGCTGCCTCGCTATCTCACGAAATTACACAACCGATCGCGAGTGCGCGCAATAACGCTCGGGCAGCTCTGAATTTTCTTGACAGAAAGCCGCCTGGCCTGTCCGAGGCCAAGGAGGCGCTCAGCAGCATTGTCGACAATACCGATCGAGCCGGAAGCATTATCGGCCGCATCCGAGATCAGATAAGGAAGGCGCCTCCGCGAAAGGACAATTTTGACCTCACTGCAGCGATAGCCGAGGTGATTGTGCTGGCGCGAGGTGCAATCGTCAGGAATGGCGTCTCGGTTCAGACTCAGCTCTCTGACCGTTTGTGCCAGGTCCATGGTGATCGTGTTCAATTGCAACAAGTGGTTCTGAATCTCATGCTGAACGCGGTGGAAGCAATGGGCTCGGTGGAGGTGGGAGTGCGAGAGTTAGCCATCACCGTGGACGAGAACCAAACAGGCGTTACTGTAGCCGTGCGCGATACCGGCCCAGGGGTTGATCCGACCCATATGGAGCGCATTTTTGAGGCATTCTACACCACGAAATCCAGCGGTACGGGGATGGGCCTCTCGATCTGCCGGTCCATCATCGACGCTCACGGGGGTCGACTTTGGGTGGATGCGAACGAACCTCGCGGCGCCGTGTTTCAGTTCACTTTGCCCGGCGGAGACGCAACATCATGAGTGCTCGGTTTCTGGACTTCCATCGGGAGTGAGAGCAGAGCGAAGACATCGCAACAAACTCTCTTCATCAACCGGCTTGCGAAGGTAACCGACGACCCCGTCCTTCAAGGCGCGAGTGCGATCGACATCGTTGGGATAAGCCGTGACGAGGATCGTAGGAATAGCGCGCCCGGTATCGACGAGGTGTCGATAGAGTTCGATCCCGGTCATTGCCGGCATATGGACGTCAGCGATCAGGCAGGCCGTTGCGGTCAAACCGGGGGAGGCCAGGAAGTCCGCCGCCGATGGGAATGCCTCAACGGTATAGCCCAACGACCTCATGAGCCGTCCCATGGACTCGCGAAAGGACCCATCGTCTTCAACGACCGAAACCAATTGCTCTTCCATCACGCTGCCTTATCGGACCGTCGTGCGGGCGGCCTGATGATGCCGGTCCGCCTGAAACGACAATCTGTGTCAGATAATGCCATCGTGCCACGCGTGCGTACCGTAAACTTTGGCTTATCTCGTATGCAGATTTGCCAAGGCTAGGCACGATATAAGGCCGCTAGGCAGCGTCCACAACGCCTAAGCCTTAGTTCACGCCTCGCTCGCGAATAGAAGTAGAATGAGGCTGTTCGGCTCGACGGATCGAGGTTAAAACTCTACGGTCAGGTCAGCCGACAGAGCTCGTTCTTTAACCTGTATTCCTGAGGCCGCGATGTCAGCCTCGAACTCGACCGTCACGGTCATAGACGACGACCCGGACCTCCGAGGCTCGGTGGGACGCTTGTTGCGATCACTCGACATCGAGGTTCAGCTCTTTGCATCCATTTCCGACTTTTTAGCCTCTGGTCCGCTCGATGGTCCTACCTGCCTCGTGCTCGATGTCAGATTGCCAGGGCAAAGTGGCCTCGACCTACAGCGCAAGCTCGCCGCGGCGAACCAAGAAATCCCCATCATTTTCATAACCGGTCATGGGGACATCTCGATGTCAGTGGAGGCCATGAAACGCGGCGCGATCGAGTTTCTCACCAAACCATTCCGCGAACAGGACCTTCTTGATGCCATTCAGGTTGGATTGGATCGCGATCGTGCGCGACGGGAAAAAGAGGAGGCTCTAAAAGACTTGCAGCAACGTTTTGCTTCGCTAAGCCCGCGGGAGCGTGAGATCATGATTCAGGTCGCGCGTGGTCGCCTCAGCAAACAGATTGCTCACGATATCGGCATCGCTGAAGCCACCGTGAAGGTGTTCCGCAGCAAGGCGATGCACAAGTTGAACGCCCGCTCGCTTCCGGAACTCGGCCGAATGGCTGACAAGCTCAAGCTGTTGTCTGACAAGCCACAATAATCTTCAACTACTCAGGGCGATTGCGCGGGTGCGCTCGTGCGTGTCCCCATGACCGCCCTGTCGAAGCCCGAGGACGGCAGCCATAAACCTTGGTTTACGCAACGCCATCGCACCGATCGGTTTCAAACAACCAGCGTTCAATGGCACGCGCGCCCCGAAACGATCACATTACTCATCAGGAAAACGATCTGCAGCACGTCCAAAGGTAGGGCGAGGTTACAATGCACGCATCAGGATCGAGTATAGCGAACGGACATTTACCCTGGCCTGAGACACCAGCGCCGGCGCAATTTCGCCCCGAACCGGCAGTCGACACCAGGCACAAGACCCAAAACCCGTTCGCGGAGCGGTCATTCTTCGAGCACCCCACTGAGCCCGCCAGCGTTGCGCGCCCCGACATTTCATTCGGCCCGTTTCGGTGTCTTCCCTTTCAGTTTCTTCTCCTGGAAAGCGACAAGCAGGTATCCATTGGAAGTCGCTCTCTGGAAATTCTGATTGTTCTGCTGGAACGGCCCGGCGAGTTGATCACCAAGCAAGAGTTGATGGCTCGCGTTTGGCCCAATGTCTTTGTTGAGCCCGCCAATCTCACAGTCAACATGTCCGCATTGCGTCGCACCCTGCGTGACGGACGCGATGGGAACCGGTTCATCATCAATATTCCCGGGCGAGGCTACAGCTTCGTCGCCTCGGTCGGGTATCTGAGCACCAAGGCAGGACGCGAGGCGCCCTCCCTCGGGTCACCGAGACCGCAGGTGTTGCATCCCGGTGTCGGCTCCTGTGCCATGCAGCAAACGTGACATCCCGAGCACTGCTCAGCCCGCAAGGATTACAGTGTCGACATGCCCCTGCCTTTAGCTGATGAGAAGAGCGTTACCGCCGAGACAGCCGAGGAATCACCGGCACCTGTCTTGGAGGCAGCAGTCCTTTGCCCCCCCGGCTCCAGCTTGCAACCGGCGTCCATGAGGCGGTCCGATGTGAGCCCGGCACCGGTGTCAACGGTCTTTCGGTCCGAAGAGCCGATGGTGGCGCCTCCTGTCGTCACGGTAGCCTCGAAAACGTCCAAAAGTGCCGCGCTTGTCGTCGCGCTTAGCGTGGCGGGCATTGTCGGCCTTTCGCTTTGGTATCTCGCGCAACCGCAGCCCTTGCTAGTGCAAGGGGAAGCCGATGCGACCCGAATCGACATCGCGGCGCGCGTGGACGGCCGCGTCGACCAGCGGCAGGCATCGCGCGGCGACAATGTCGCGGTCGGGCAGGTGCTCGTTGCTATAGACAATCCGGAGTTAGTGATGAAGCTTCACGAGGCAGAGGCGTCGAAGGTCGTCGCTGCCGCAGATCTGGCGCGGATACAGGTCGGCACCAGGGCCGAGGTGGTGGCCGAGCGCGAGGCCGCGGTTGCGGCGGCCGCGGCTAGCCTGACGCTCGCGCAGCAAACTTACGACCGGGTAAAGAAGATCACTCAGGGCGGCTACGAATCGGTGGCAAAGCTCGACGAGGCGACCGCATCGCTGGACGTGGCGACGCGCACGCTGGAGCAAGCCAAGCTCGCCCACGACGAGGCCGTGGCCGGCTACACGCCCGAGGAGCGCGGTGTCGCGCAAGCGTCGGTCGCCAAGGCGGATGCCGCGATCTTCACACTGCAGGCGCAGGTGGACGAGATGACCGTGAAGGCGCCGATCGGCGGGCAGGTCTACCAAGTCAGTGCCGAGCTCGGCGAGTATGTCTCCCCGGGTGTCCCGCTGCTGTCCCTGGTTGACCTGAGCGACGTCTGGCTGCGCTTCGACCTGCGCGAGGACCTCGTCAGGGGATTGAAGGTCGGCGACCGCTTCACAGTCAGGATTCCCGCGATCGACGACGCACCGATAAGCGTTGAAGTTCGCACGATTGCGACCCGCGGCGAATATGCCGGCTGGCGTGCAACCCGTGCGACCGGTGACTTCGATTTGAGGACCTTCGAGGTGCGAGCCTATCCGGTCGACAAGGTCCCCAATTTGAGACCCGGCATGAGCGCCTATGCGGACTGGGCCGCGGTACGCTGATGGCCAGCTCCCGCCGCGCCGGCATTGTCGACGTCGCCGTTCGCGAGGTCATCTGGATCTGGCGCGACAAGGTAGCGCTGCTGCTGGTCGTGGGCATCCCGCTGATTTCGTTCGCGCTGCTGGTCGCGACCTTCAGCAACGCAGTGATCCGCGACCTTAGAGTAGACGTTGTCGATCAAGACCGATCGAAGACATCGGAGACGTTCGTCCAGGCGATCGACGCAGCACCCGGAGTGATGGTCGCCGAACGTTCGTCGGACCTCAATGGAGCCATGCACGCGGTCCGCGCCGGAAGGGCCATTGCCGCAGTCTATATCCCTCAGAATCTTGAGCGTGACATCACCAACGGGCGACGGCCTCAGCTCGTCATCTTCTACAACAAGCAATATTTCACGCCGGGCAACGTCGCCTCAAGTGGATTGCAGGCGGCAGTTTTGGCCGCCGTATCCGACCTGCCGGCCGGGGTGAGGAGCGCCAGCTTCGCACCCGGTCCGCTCGTGGTGGAGCCATATGTGCTCACCAATCCCGCCTTGAATTACGTGCAGTTCCTGCTCAGGGCGATCCTGCCGACGGTGCTCCACATCGTTGCCGCGGTCGCCGGCGGCTATGCCGTCGGGTCCGAGTTCAGCGCGCGAAGTGTGCGGCAGTGGCTATCGACCTCGGGCGGCAGTCCGCTTACGGCACTGGTCGGCAAGCTGGTGCCCTATCTGGCAGTT
Organism: Mesorhizobium sp. PL10; assembly: GCF_053714315.1. Lineage (NCBI taxonomy): Bacteria > Pseudomonadati > Pseudomonadota > Alphaproteobacteria > Hyphomicrobiales > Phyllobacteriaceae > Mesorhizobium > Mesorhizobium sp. PL10. The sequence continues at coordinate 14,811 of NZ_JBSKBR010000003.1, forward strand.
TTCCTTCTCATCATGGCTGTCTGTATCGTGATCATTCACGGCATCTTCGAGATACCCTTCCCGGGAGATCCGGCAATGATGGGAGCCGCCGCTTGTCTCCTCATCATCGGGTATCTGTCGCTGGGCGCGCTACTCCAGCTGCTTGTGAAGAACCTCGCCGTCGGCCTCACGCTGACCGCCATTATCTGCTCGCCGGCGTTCGGCTTCGCCGGCGTCGGCTTTCCTGTTCTGGGGATGAACGGCTTTGCGCGTGGCTGGGGCACGATGCTGCCGCTGCGCTGGTACATCCAGGTCCTGTTCGACCAGGCCGCGCTCGGCGTACCAGTGCGCGACTCCGCGGAGCCTTTCATCATGCTCGCCAGCTTGGCGATGCTCTACTTCGGCCTCTCCTGGGTCCGATTCGTGGTTCTGGCGCGCCATCCGGCCCCCGAGCCTGCGCAAGCGCTGCCGGTCAACCGGCCGGCCAGACGCGGCATCGCCGGGGCTTTCGCCGACGAGTATGGGCGCGTACTGGGCAACAGGGCCGCTTTCGGGCTGATCGTGCTCGCCCCAATCATTTACGGGGTCTTCTACCCTCAGCCCTACGTGGGACAGCTGATCAAGGATGCGCCCGTCGCAGTCGTCGACGATGACAGGTCGGACGTGAGCCGCTCGATCATCCAGGCGCTCGATGCCGACGAGGCGACGGAGGTCGTGTTGCGGCCGACCACCTTGGAGGAAGCGCAAAGGGCGCTGGCGCGTCGCGAGGTGTTCGGCATTCTCGGGATACCTGCCGGTACCGAGCGCGAGGTGCTGAAAGGCGACAAGGCAGGTCTGCCCGCTTTCGTCGATTCGACCTATTTCTTGCTCTACAACCGGACTTTCCAGGGCATTCAGGAGGCGGTCGGCGCGGTCAGGGCGGACCTCGTGGCGCGCAGCGCGCGCCCGGAAGGGAGTCTCTACCGAGCAGCGCTGGCCCGGATCTCGCCGGTCGAGGTTTTGGCGCAGCCGCTGTTCAATCCGACCGGCGGCTACGGCAGCTACATCGTTCCAGCCGCATTCCTGCTTATCCTGCAGCAGACGCTGCTGATGGCTGTGGCGACCATCGGAGGCACCGCTTTCCAGCAGGGAGGCCCCGAGGCACGTCGCCAAAGGGGTACGTTCGCAGCGATCCTCGGTCAGAGCCTCGCCCACCTGTTGCTGGCGCTGCCGGGGTTTGCGCTGTTCCTCGTCGTATTGCCGCGCGTCTACGGCTTCTCGGCGAGTGATCACATCCTCGATCTGCTAGTGCTGGCCATTCCCTTCATTCTGTCGGTGAGCTTCCTCGGCCAGTTTGTGGGCACCTGGTTCAAGCGGTCGGAAACCGCAGTGGTGATCCTCATAGCCATCAGCCTGCCGATCTTCTTTCTGGTCGGCGTCGCCTGGCCGCTCGAGGCGATCCCACCGCTGTTGCGGACCGCCAGCGTCATTCTGCCAAGCACGTCCGGCATCGACGGTCTCGTGCGTTTGAACCAGATGGGCGCGTCGATCGCCGACGTCTGGGGAGACTGGATGCGCCTGTGGATTCTCACCGGCACTTACGCGCTGCTCGCAATCGTTGCCGCGCGGTTCGTCACAGCAAGGAGAGATTCACATGCCGGCTAATGCGAGAAGCCGATCGGTCGCGGTCGCATGCGCGGCCGCGGCTATCATCGCGATGCCGACTTTTGGCGCGGTGGGCGACGAGAGCCTGCAACCTTCGGTGCCCGGCATGGTCCGCCAGACCGAAATCCGCATCGCGCCGGACATTACCGGGCGGCTGGCCACGATCGCCGTCGAGTCGGGTGACCATGTCCACCGTGGTGACTTGCTCGCTACACTCCACAATCCGGAGCTCGCCGCATCAGTGGGAGAGGCCAAATCCGCAGCCGCCAGCGCCAGGGCCGAGCGTGATCGCGTCTATTCGGGCGTACGTGAGGAGGAGGTTACGATCGCCGCCCAGGCGGTGCAGACGGCGGAGACAAATCTCGTGCTCGCCAAACAGCAATATGATCGGGCAGCGGCGCTCGCCGGTAAGAACTTTGCGAGCAATCAGCAACTGGACGAAAGCACGGCCTCGCTTGCCAAGGCGAAAGCCGACCTCGATCTGAAACGCGCCGAATGGGCAGAGGCGAGCGCGGGGCCGACCGCCGAAGAGCGCGCTGTTGCGGACGCAAGGGTCGCGTTGGCCGAAGCAACCGTCGCGGGCCTTCAGGCGCGGCAGGACAAGACAATGCTCACTGCACCGGTCGACGGGACGATCGGCATTCGCGTCGCCGAACCGGGTGAAATTATCAGCCCTGGAAAGCCGGTGATGACGCTCGACGCCGACGACCGGCCGTGGTTCGCCTTCACCTTGCGCGAGGACGCGCTTCACGGTTTGACTGTAGGTGTGACTGTCGCGCTGTCCATTCAGGATGGCCAAAAAATCGATGCCCGGGTGACGGAGCTTCGTCCCTTGGGCGAGTTCGCGACTTGGCGCGCCGCCCGTGCCGTCGGCGATCATGACCTCAATGCCTTTCGGGTCCGGCTCGAGCCGACCGGCGGAACTGACGGCCTCGAAGCCGGAATGACAGTTTGGCTGGCAGAGCAGCGGTAGGGGAGCCGGGATCAGTGTCAAGTTATGGCGACATCGCTCATCAGGTGATCGCTGACCCAATCGTGCAGACGGGTGCGCTCGCCGCTGTCGGGGCGGTGATCACTCGGGTGGTGCTTCGCAATCACCCCAAGCGCCACCTCATCGGTCAGCTGGCCTTGTTTGCCGCTCTCACCGTCTTGCTGGTGTCCCATAGCGTCGTTCCGTACGAGCCGGGGCCACAGGCCGCGTCCGGCTTGCAGAGTTTTTTCCTGGGATTGGCCAAGATCATATGGTGGACCAGCGCTGCATGGTCGCTGATCAGCATCGTCCGTGTTTTCCTGATTTTCGAGGGTCGGACCCGCGAAGGTCGGCTCCTGCAGGACCTCATTGTCGGCGTCATCTACGTCGGCGCCGTGCTTTCCGTCGTTGCATACGTCTTCAACGCTCCCGTGGGTACTCTAATTGCCACGTCCGGCGCCGTCGCGATCATCCTTGGCCTCGCCCTGCAAAGCACCTTGAGCGATGTCTTCTCGGGGATCGCGCTCAATCTGGCCAGATCCTACGGGATCGGCGACTGGCTGGTCCTCGGCAATTCGATCGAAGGCAAGGTCGTCGAGACCAGCTGGCGAGCCACGCATCTGCTTACCGCCGCAAATGATCTCGTCATCGTTCCGAACAGCGATCTGGCCAAAGCAAGGCTAACCAATCTCAGCAGTCCCGAGCCCAGCCATGGCGTAGCGCTCACGATACGGTTCCGGCCGACGACAGCGCCGTCCGCGATGGTCGAGGTGATGCGTTCGGTCCTGCTGAGCAGCAACTCGATCCTGACGATTCCTCAGCCTGCCATCCAGGTAACGTCCCTCGATGCGAACGCAGCCGAGCTGGCGGTGACGTTCAGCGTTGCCGACGTTTCCGCAGTGGGCACCGCGAAAACCGAGATATTCGATTTGACTTATCGCCACTCGAAGGCTGCGGGGTTGGCTCTTGCACCGCCCCCCGAGGGCAGTATCTCCGTCGCCGCGTCGTCGCCGGGCGCGGTGCCCGCAGGGCTGCGCGCCACTCAGTTGCGGCTGCTCGATGCCGTTCCTCTGTTCGCCCACCTGACCGAGGATGAAAAGGAAGCCCTCGCTTCGACGATGACACGCCGCACCTTCCGCAAAGGCGAGGTGCTGGTCGAGCAGGGAAGCGTAATGAAATCTCTGATGATCCTGCGCAGCGGCGTGGCGATTGTCACGCGACAGAGCACGGACGGAACGACGACAGCTGAACTGGCAAGACTGGCGCCGGGCGACTTCTTCGGTGAGGGCGGTCTGCTGACCGGCATGGGCTCGCCAGGGTCCGTCACGGCGCTGACCTCCGTCGTCGTCTACGAGATTACCCAGGACGGGCTGGAGCCGCTCATGCGGGATCGGCCGGCCATTGCGGACGAGCTCGGCTCGCTTCTGTCGAGAAGGACCGCCGTGGAACACTTCAAATTTGATCAGCTCAACGGCGCTGCGGGGCCGAAATCGGTCACCCCGCTGATCGCCCGTATCAGACATTTATTCAATCTTTGAGCGGCTGCCTTACGCAGCACGAGCCCCCAACAAGCGTGCCTTGGAGCGCACGATGCGCGAAATGAAAAACAACGCGTGTGAGCATTCCGCATCTAATTTAATTGCGATCACACAAAATGCCGGTCCGACGGGGAGTCTTCCACACATACGGCGGCCTCTAAACCTAGGTTTATCTGACGCGACGTATCGCTTATTGCGCACCACCCTCGTGCAATAGCGCGCAGTGCTCAAGAGGATCAAATTAATCGTCACAAGTCTTGCCACGAATGGGTTTTCCAAAGCACGCGAGGTTGACATGCGCGCATCAGGATCCACTGCAATTTTCGGACGCTTGCCCGAACCCCACGCGCCAGTGCCAACAGAATCCAGTTATCGCGGCGCGGACGAGCCTATTACAGCTTATGCGACTGACCTGCGGTTGCTTCTGGCGTCGATCGTTCACGATTTCAACAATCTGTTGACGCCAATCGTCAACATCCTCGAAGAGTTGCAGAGCCGGCGCTTCGGCACGTGCAGACAGCTGAAGAAGATCGACGGCGCGATTTACTGTGCGTTTCGGGCCAAAATCCTTGCTCGCCAACTTCTCGATTTTGCCAATCCACGGCCGGTAAAAGCCGAACCGGTGGACATTGGCCAGCTTCTAGAGCTGATCGAGGCGCCTCTCGCCGGTGCCCTCCCGCCAGACATCAACCTCGAATTAGATGTCGCCGAGGACCTCCCGCCTGCGTTCATCGACCGGCAGTTCGTCGAGCGGGCTCTTTTCAACCTGGTTCTCAATGCGCGCGACGCTATGCCCAAGGGCGGCGACGTCACCATCACAGCGAGACTGGATCTTCCGACTGCGAGCCAAACAGGCAGACGCAAGCGGATGATCCGCCTCTCTGTCGTCGATTGCGGCACCGGAATGGATGGCGACACGCTGAAGATGGCGGGGCATCCGAATTTCTCAACGAAGACCAATAGCACCGGTCTCGGCTTGGCGACGGTCAAACAACTCATCGAAAGCTTAGGGGGCGGACTCTCAATCGCAAGTATGCCAGCGCACGGCACCACGATCGATCTGTGGCTACCCGTGATCATGGCGTGCTTAGCCGACTAGTGACAAGAGAAAGGACGGGTTGCGATGAAACTCCGCGCCCTACTCATACCCTGGTTATCAGCTGCTCGCGATTTCGTAGCGCCCCGGTACCGGCCCGAGCTTCATTACATGCGCGGCCCGGGCCCGGCCTTCGCACGACGCGCCGCGATAGTGGAATCGAGACGCGTGTTGCCTGTGCTCGGGGACCCGCACCGATGTCGTTGATCTTCGCAGCTCGGACGCAACAAGGAGGTCTGCATGAAGCCGGAAGACGATAACAGCGGGGCTATCACGCGACGAACTGCCCTGGCGCTGGGCGCTGCAGCCGCTTCGGTGCTGTCGATTCCATCCTTCAACTCAATCGCTCGGTCGACGGTGAACCCCTCCCATCAAGATCAAGGAGCCGAAACCATGACGTTCGTAGATACCAAGGACGGAACGCAGATATTCTACAAAGACTGGGGGCCGAGGGATGCTCAGCCCCTTGTGTTTCATCACGGCTGGCCTCTCAGCTCGGACGACTGGGACGCGCAGATGCTGTTCTTCCTGACTCAGGGTTTCCGTGTCGTTGCCCACGACCGTCGTGGGCACGGCCGCTCGACACAGGTCAGCGAAGGTCATGGCATGGACCATTACGCGTCCGACGCCTCTGCTATGGTCGAGCATCTCAACCTGAAGAAGGCCGTGCATATTGGCCATTCGACCGGCGGCGGCGAAGTAGCCCGCTACGTCGCAAGGTATGGTCAGCCTCAGGGCCGCGTTGCCAAAGCCGTTCTGATCAGCGCCGTTCCGCCGCTCATGGTCAAGACAGAGACCAATCCTGGCGGCACACCGATCGACGTGTTCGACGGCTTCCGACAGGCGCTGGCCGCCAACAGGTCGCAGTTCTTCCTCGACTTGGCTTCAGGACCGTTTTATGGCTTCAACAGGCCGGGTGCGAAGGTTTCGCAGGGCATTATCCAGAACTGGTGGCGCCAGGGAATGATGGGCGGCGCCAAGGCCCACTATGACGGCATCAAGGCCTTCTCCGAGACCGATCAGACGGAAGATCTGAAGGCGATCACGGTGCCGACGCTCGTCCTGCAGGGCGATGACGACCAGGTCGTACCCTATAAGGACGCTGCACTGCTCCAGGCCAAGTTGCTCCAGAACAGTTCGCTCAAAGTCTATCCCGGTTTTTCGCACGGCATGTGCACGGTGAATGCGGACGTGATCAATTCCGATCTGCTCGCCTTCATACGCGCCTGAGGCCGGACCGAACGCGCCGTTTCCGAGTTGAACAAATCCGCCAGCAGAACCTCGCTCGGCGCGCTGTTCCCGACCGTGTTCATCCTCCTCCCCAACTGCCCGGCTGACAATCGGCCGGGCCTTTTTTTTTTTGCGATTGCCAGAGCTCGATGTGGCGCCTTTGAGCGCTCGCTGCAAGCTTCAGCGGGATGGCTTTTCGGCTGCTGACCACGATTGAAACTCGCCCTAGGCACCGGTGAAGAAGAGCAGTGCGTCGACTGCCGAACATACGCCTCGAGATCACCGGCGATTGCCAGCAAGCAGTAGGCTTATGCCGAGAAAGTAGCCAGCGAAGCAATCGGCAGTGTGGCTCTTATGCTTGGAGAGGACCCTGCCAACGGGCCACACGATCGACTCGGCATGACGCCGTCCACTGTGGCCACTCAGTCCCCTGGCCTGCGCCAAACGACAAGTCTCGCCTTAAGTGTTTGAACACTCTCGCCATGCTGATTGATTGTGCGGCTGACTACAGTAACGATGCCGCGGTCGGGCTTCGAACGGGAGGGTGTTATCTCGATCACTTCGCTTTGAACTTGCAAGATGTCGCCGGGACGTGTCGGGACTGGCCAGTTGATCTCTCCTCCAGCACCTATGATCCCACCCGCCAGAGGCAGGCCGCCTTCTACGTTCAGGCGCATGGTGATAGCGGCCGTGTGCCACCCACTTGCCGCCAGGCTATTGAAGAATGTCTTCGCTGCGTCCCGCTCGTTGGTGTGGAAGGGCTGCGGATCGAATTGGAGCGCGAACGCCTTGATCTGCGCTGCATCGATCGTGTGAGTCCCGCTCGTGAAGCGTTGTCCGACATGGAGATCATTCAGATAGAGACGGTCTGACCGTATCCGCTTACTCATGCCTCACCTCCAGCGCGTTCTCCCTCCCGGCGCCTCCACCCATACCTTGAGCGTGCCGCCCAACTCAAGCGGGACCTGGTGGCGCCCGTGTCTACAACAAGGCTCTTGGGTCCCCCGGAGAAAGCGCTGCGGCAAAGGGCGACGCTGCGGTTCCGACGTCCGGACCCACGACATGCGGCTTTCCCTAGCCGAATGCATGGAGACAATGCTTTTCGAGTAGGACGTCGCGTGGCTCGATGACGCGGATCGGTTCTCCCTGGAGCCTGCGCTTGCCCTGATCCGCGGCGCCTTTGCCCACCTGCCGGACTGGCCACATTCGGCCCCATGATGGACCGAGGGGGTTACCGCCAGCCGAATCCGGACAACGCCTATTCGGTGAACAGCCTCACCGCAAAAAAGATGCGGATGGGGCGGTCACCATCCAGCTTGGTCGCCAGAAATGACCGCTCTAAGGCAGTGGCACCGCTACCTTTGATGGCCGAGAATCAGGCGCAAAGCTGCCATCCCGCGCACTCTAACATAGAACGTCATGGTGAGGCGCCGGGAGCGCCAGTTAGTACTCGTCCGCCCTCATGATCGTCATGACCCGAGATGTGACGTCTCGGTTAGAAGGATCAGATGAATGATATCGGCGAGTCAGATCATAGTAGTCGATCTTCCAGATAACTTTGATCTCACCGACCGTGATCACCGCACAATCGTGCTCTCCATAGGGATCATTCTCGGGAGTAAAACCATCGAAGGCAGTAATGGCCGAGATGATGTCCCTTATTGTTGAGGGGCCAAGGGCAGCAATTCCGTCGGTAATGACAACAACCCCGCCCAGGCGCCTGACCCGCAAGTCGTCGTTCAATGACCTGATCTTGAGGGCGGTTTCGTCGAGCGCCTGGCTGATGTGATCGGCTCCCCCGAAGAACATGTCTGATTTCTCCTTCGTCATGGTTTCCCTTTCTTTAGTATGAGGGGGACCTTTCTGGCCGGCCCTATTGCCGGTCAGTCCCGCGTTCCAGTTTCTGTTTTGGAGTCGCTAACCCGCGTCGGGCGGATCACTCGCTATTGGGGTCGGAGCTCGGCGGCGCGTCGGGAAGCCACCATCCTTGCTGGCATGCCTTCCAGATGACGTAGTCAACGGTCGAGACACTGTCTCCCGCCAGTTGTGAAAGTCGCGAGCACAATTCGTGCACATCCTCACCTGAATTCGCCGCGACCCTCTCTAGCCAAACGTCTGGTTTTGCAGTGTCAACGCCGAGGTTCTTTGCCAGGTGATACTTTGTGATCACGCCGACGTAAGGAAGGGTCTCGCAAAACTCGATCACCTCCGCCGACCCTACGTCCCACGCCGAATGGAAAGTTTGAAAAAGCTCCGATCGGTTCGACATTACCAGGTTGATGGCTTTTCTCTTCCCAGGATGGCCGAACGTCTCGCCAACCTTCCCTGTCTTCAGCAAAGCCGGCTTCATCCGTGACCAGATGTCTTGGGTCACGGTCCATCTCATCCCACTGTTCAGGATGACGTATGACACTCGGAGCGCGAAATCGGTTGCGTCCGTTGGTGGGGTCTTCGTCCTGACGCGGTCGAATGCCTCTGGATCGAGTTCCCTGACCATTTCCCGGTAGGTGAGATACTCGTCCAACGTCACTGGCCGAGTTCCGGTCGAAGAAGCGCACTCCGCTCCGCCATCAAAATCCGATCGGTGTGAAAGTGACATTTCACACCGATGGAATGACCACCAAGATTTCTACTAGAATCTACTATCAACTACCCCTCCCCTTCGAACGAGAATGATCTCGTCCGGATCGATCTGGTAAGGAACTCTCGGGTCCCGGAGTGAACACCGCGCCCGCTGCAAAACTTTCATCGCGTCGGAGTCGAACAACCGGATCGTTCTCGCGGTCATACGGTAGGCGACCGTCCAATGATCGTGACGACCAGAGAGACCGATGATGGCGACCTGGTTGCCGCGAAGACCTTCGCGCAACGCGGCCCATAGATCGTCGAACCGACGGATTTTCGACGTCAACATGGCCATACTGATCGGGGCCTCGAGTACCTCTTGAAGGTAACCGCAGGCGGCTTCGACGAGGGCGTAGACCGTCGGGATTTCGATCCCTAATCCGACTGTTTCATGCGCCGTCACGCTGTTTGTCGTCAGACTCTCCGACAGGACTTGGAACAGACCAATCGACTTTTCGCGTCCAAGCTCCGGGAACAGAAATCGGACAGCGTTCATCACGCAGTAGACGCCGCAAAGGCTATCCAGATCCCCTTGACTAAACGGCGCCAGGATCTTCTCGGCGACCGGGATCCTCAAAACCCGCGCGCGCGGGATCGGCCCACGAACCTCTTCGTTTCGGTCACACATCGTCGCTATCTCAGATCATGGAAACGATACGGCGCTGGGCGTCCGTATCGCCATCGATGTAACTCTGCGTCATCGACAGAGACCGGTGACCGGCGAGGAGTTGAACGTCGCGAAGACATCCGCCTGCGCGGTGCGCGGATCGTGCCGCCGTCGTGATAAAGGTCCGGCGCCCCGAGTGTGACGAACACCCTTCAAAATTTAGATCGCTGTACAGTTCGACAAACCAATTGACGATGCTATTTGCCTGCATCGCGCCACCGCGGCTTGAACGGATCACAGGTCCGTCGCCTCCCTCCTCCTCTCGCAACAAAGACAGGGCACCCTTGAGACTCGGATGAAGCGGAATGCGGCGTCCAGATTGACGTTTCGCGATACGGTCCTCGATCACGACCAGGTTCCCGATCCTCCCCTTCGGATCGAGGAGCATTGACCACTCCAATCCGGCGATTTCGCAGGCCCTCAACCCGGCCTTACAGGAGAGGAGGATAATCACCCGATCCCTCATCGGACGCGATGATTTGCGCGTATGCGCAAGCATTTTGCGTAACATTGAATCGGTGACGACCTTGGCTTGACGACCAGACATTGGGTTGCGCTCCAGGGATGGGACAACCCCAGATTATAGGCAAATATTCCTATTTTCAAGCCGAAAGACGCCCGCAAATCGAGCGTTTTCGCGATTTTGACCTAGGTTTTGCTGAGGAATTGGTCGTCAGGCGCGACGAGATCGACGTGGCTTACCCCTAGGGCCTGCGCCAAATCCAAAAGGGTCTCCACTGTTGGATTTCGTTTCCCGTTTTCCAGGCCACTTACGTATTGCTGACTCAAATTGGCGCGCTCCGCGACGCTCTCCTGGGTAAGACCGGCCGCCTTCCGTATTCGGGACAGATTCCGCCCGACGAGTTTCCGTATATCCATCCGACTAGCAATTGCGGAAACGTCGGCTTGAGTTTATCAACTATAATATGTAAATTCGGCTCGATCTCATTGATCTCCTTAACGGGTCGAACAGGTCCGCTGGATCAACAGTTCACTGGGCGCTGAAACAAGCTGCGGAGAGATGGTCCGCGAGCTGAGACGCCTTTGACTTCTTTCAAACCACAAGCGGGTAGGCCAATGGCGACAGTGATGTTTCAAGAGAAGGCTAAAGATTTTAACGAAATTGTCTTTCACTATAAGAGTGCTATTCGAAACTACGCCACGTTCTCGGGTCGTATGAGCAGAAGGGCGTTCTGGTATTTCTACGGCTCTATAGCCATGGTCAGCGCGGTATCACTTTCAGTCGATTCCCTCCTCGAAACTGACGTATTTTTTCCGCTGACGGTTCTGTTTCACATCGTTCCACATTTCTCCGCACTTGTGCGGCGGTTGCACGATGTTGGATACCCCACCTGGGTCGTCATACCGTGTGCTGTCCCTCTTATCGGATTTGTCTTCGCTGCGATGGGCTCTGAAAATGGACCAAACGAGTACGGACCGCCGCCTGCGCCATATTCACCCCAGCCGCCTCAAACTCCGAAGGGTATGGCGCAGCCACTACAGGCTTACGAGGGGCCAAGAGGTTCTGCGGCTTGCGAACCGCCGATCGAGAAATTGGAGCGATTGGCCGAACTGCGCAGCAAGGGCGTGATTACCGACGCTGAATTCGATCAAATGAAGCGCCGTTTGATGGGCACCAACCCGACCTAACATTGCCCGAGGCCCGAATGGACTTGATCCGGTATGTCAAAATCACCTCTGGATTGCTGCCCATGTTCTCTTTCTGTTCTTTTCGAACAACATATGGTCGTGTAAAATGATACGCGCGAAATCAGATTCGTAGCGAGGCCGATCGCGATGACGGAACAGCCCAGGACCTTCAACGAACCGACGATCAGCTGCCCCAGCTGCAAGGCGAGCATCAAGCTAAACGAATCCCTTGCGGCTCCGTTGATTGCGGCCACGAGAGAGGACTACGACCGCCGCCTTGCTCAGAGCAATGCAGCTATGGCCGCCAAGGAAGACGAGCTGCAGCGCCAGCGAGCCGAGATCGATGCGGCCAAACGGGAAATAGAGAGTGAAGTCGCCGAAAAGGTCAGCATTGAACGTGGTCGGATAGAGGCCGACGAAGCCCGCAAGGCGAAGTTGTTGGTCTCGGTCGATCTGGAAGAGCGAGACAAAAAGCTGGCCGAGCTCGAAGCCACCTTGCAGGTCCGCGATGGGAAGCTGGCTGTGGCTCAACAGCAGCAAGCGGAGTTCCTGAAACAGCAGCGCGCGCTGGACGATGAACGGCGAGAGATCGCCCTGACCATCGAGAAACGCGTACAGGAGGGCTTGGACCTGGTGCGCGCAAAGGCCAAAACCGAAGCCGAGGAAGGGCTGCGGATGAAGGTCGCTGAAAAGGAAGAGCAGCTCGCCGGGATGCAGCGGCAGATTGAGGAACTGAAGCGACGCGCGGAGCAAGGCTCGCAGCAGCTTCAAGGGGAAGTGCTTGAACTTGAGCTAGAGTCCCTTATCGCCGCCAGGTTCCCCCTCGATATCATCGAGCCGGTCGCCAAGGGGGAGTTCGGCGGGGATGTAATTCAACGTGTCGTCGGGCCGGCCGGTCAACAGTGTGGTTCGATCCTTTGGGAATCGAAGCGGACCAAGAATTGGAGCCAAGGGTGGTTGCCGAAACTGAGAGGCGACCAACGTGCCGCCAGGGCGGATATAGCGTTGATGATTTCCGAGGCCATGCCCCCTGGTGTGGAAACCTTCGATCTGATCGACGGCGTCTATGTAGCAAATCCGAGATGCGCTCTACCCATTGCGGTGATGCTGCGACAGTCACTAATCGAGTTGGCGAACTCCCGCCTTGCCCAGACCGGTCAGGCTTCCAAGATGGAGTTGGTCTATGGGTACCTGACCGGCCCACGCTTCCGGCAGCGGATAGAAGCGATCGTGGAGAAGTTCTCCGACATGCAGGATGACCTCGCCCGAGAACGCAAGGCCACCACGCGGCTGTGGGCCAAGCGGGAGGCACAGATCCAGAACGTCATCGAGTCCACAGTCGGGATGTATGGCGACCTACAGGGTATCGCAGGCAAGGTGATGCAGGAGATCGAGAGCCTTCAGATTTTGGCGGTGGAAGGACCATCCGAGAATGCGCTGAATCCCGCCCCACCAATAGCGTCATCGTAGGGGTGCCGTTCCAACCGCTCCGCCCTCTGGCGTGCTTGCAGAAGCCCGAGAGTTGAGCACGCGCGCAAATCGGCAGACCTGTCGTCCTTAGGTGAAATGTGGCCCATAAGAATTCCAGGTCTAGCCGGACTTTTTCAACATTGTTACGTTATTCGCGGTAATCGCTTGCACACGGTTCGCCCATCGCTCCAAAGCATCGTGCTTTTCCTCTTGATATTCGTAGCGATTATAGATGGCGGCAACGCCGCTCACTTTCCCGGTTTTGTGGTTTAGGATTGCCTCGGTGACCTCCTGTTTGATTCCAAGCCTCGCGAGTTCTGTCGCGCAGGTACGGCGTAAATCGTGGAGATGCCATTCGGGCAAAGCCGGCTCGCCGCAATGCTTGGCCAGTGCCTTCTTGCCATTGCTAAAGCCGCTGAATGGCGTGGTAGCGGTCGTCGTGAAGACGTATTCCGAAGGCTTCCCGTCTGCATCTGCGATCCTAGGCAATGCCTCGATGATCGTCTTAGCCAGCGGTGCTATTGGTACGATTTGGGGGCGGGAATTTTTAGTTCGCGATGTTTCAAGCGTGATGGCGGTCAGATCGTCAGAAATTTCAGACCATTTGAGTTCGGCGATCTCGTCCCGGCGTTGGCCGGTCAACAACAGCAGTTGGGTTATGGGACCAAACGGATAACCGCATTTCTCCGCCGCCTTCCAAACAGTCTTGATTTCGTCGTGCGTTAGCACGCGGTCGCGGCTGATCGGTGCGCCCGGTGCTGTGGCAAGCTCAATGATGTTGCGGCCGATCGCTCGCGCTACTGGCTTCCAACGGAAGAATGCAGAAAGAACCGCGAAGGCATTTCGGCGAGCACCGGGCGCCAGCTTGTCCAGGAGTTTTTCAATTTCGCGGTAGTCAAGGGTCCTGATGTCGGTGACGTGGTTCCAGTGGGGCTTGATGTTGGTCGCGATGATGCGCTCGTATTCATCAGCGGTCGAGGCTTTGACCGCCCTGCCCTTGAAGCCTTGGGTGCGAGCGGTCTTAACGAAATCATCGAACCAAGCGGCCAAGCCTTTCTTGTCAATCTTCTGTTGCCGAGGATCGTTGCCGCGTTTTGCGTCGTTGCGAACGCGTTCAGCGATGATGCGGGCTTGGGTGACATTCAACGCTTGCGTAGACGAAATGAGGGTTCTAATGCGGTCGTCGGCGCTGCCCACTTCATCATAGCGTCCGATGGTCACTTTGGACGCCTTCCCTTCGATCTTCGTCCGCACTGCCCAGGACAAAGCGCCGCTCGGCTGCATCACCAGATAGAGCCCAGATTGGGTGCTGTCGGGTATCTCTTGCCGTGCCGTCGCTGGCTTCAAATTGTTGATGAACGCAGCGGCTTTTTTGAATTGCCCAGGGATGGGGCTTGGCATCGGTTTTGGCTCCGGGGTAACACCAAGGGTAACCACGGGTGTGTGATACTACGTTCGGCACCGTTATTCAAACCGATGCTCCGATTCACTCAACCGTCTGAAATTTCTAGGTTATACCCTTTTGCACGTGAGGGACAGTTACCCCTTGGGGTGCAGTGGCATAAAATTTGTAAACCGAAGGTCGGCGGTTCGATTCCGTCCGGGGGCACCATCCTTCGCTCTTCGAGCTTCGGATGGCAGGCCACCCGAAGCTTAGCCGTCCTCCGAAGCCTCGGCGAAGGAGGATGATCGGCTGGCAACACCACAGCAGGCCAACTCGCAACCTTCGACCCAGCCGACCTTCTAAGCGAACGTCGCGGCCTGAGCGGCTGCCGTATCGCCACTGAACGTGTTCCTCACCCTCACCGATCTGTAGACATAAGCGGCCCAGATCCCTGTGACTATGAAGGATGCCAAAGGCGCAACCAGCGCCGTTCCGGCAAGCAAACGGTTTACCGGGACACCAAGCACAGTCGATATCCAAACTGTGTCCAGTATGAACAAGAGAGGAATCGCAAACCACAGACATATAAACAGCTGCGGGAAGCGGTGGCTTCGCCGTAGCATCGAAACAAGCACGACCAGCTGAAGCGCCAGAAATGCCAGATTGAGGGCGGCCTCGCCATAAACAGCCAAGGCCCCGTTAGGAACTGTAACAAGCTGTTGGTGGGTTTTGACCAAACTGGCCATGTCGACAAGTGTGCGCAGCGGCGAAAGGGACAGACTGATCGCCAGCAGGATCAACCAGCCGCCAAATCCCACGAGGTCTTCCGGGCTCTGTGAGGATTTGCGTGACGACCGGACGGCGAAGAAAACGGGCACTCCAATCAGCAAGAGAAGTATCGCCCAATGCCACATTTTGCCCACCCCCTTAATGCATCTCCAGGTTGTTTAACGTACACCCCTGGATTGTGCAAGCATTTTCACAGGGATCAAGGCTTCCCGAAGACTTTTTGGGTCTAAATCGCGGACGACCCTTGCCGCTCGCAAATTTGGCTCATCCCTCACCCAACAAAATGCCGAGGAAATGCCTGGTGCAGCAAAAGCAGCATGGTCTTCCGCAACACGTCGGTGTCGCGGCCGGACGGGTTGAGATGATCCCAGTACCAGGCGCCATGGACCAGATAGTTCAGGCTCTCCGACAGTGTGTCGATGTCGACGCCGGTGTAGCCGCCGTCACGGGCAATTTCGATCAGAAAATCGCGCGCTTCGGCGGTGTAGGCGAGATCGCTGGGCAGGCCGATTTCGTTGTAGATCTGCATGCTCTTGCGGTCGCTGGAGAAGGCGACAAAGACCGATACCCATTTCGGGTGCTGCCTTGCGAAATCCTGCGCACAGCCGACCGCGCCCAGGACCCGTTCCACCGTCGACAGGCCGGGCGCCCGCACCCGCGTCAGCCACAGCGCGTCATACTGATCGCTGAGATACTGCAGGACAGCCCGGAATAAATTCTCCTTGCTGCGAAAATGAAAGACCACCAGCGCGTTGGACGAGCCGACATGTTCGGCGATGCGCTGCATGGTGACGCTGGCCAGCCCCTCCTCCGCGATGAGCTCAATGGAGGCGTCGATGATGCGCTGGACGCTGGCTTCGCCGCGCTCGCGCCGACGATCCCGGGACGGCGCGGCGTCGTTTGCAGCGCCCTTGGTCGTCGCCGCCTTGCGTTTGCCCGCCTCGGCAGTCGCTTTGCTTTGCGCCATGATCGTCAGGCCTTTCCGTACGGCGGAAACATCCCGCCGCTGTTTTGATACAGGACACGCCGATCCATTGCAGACTCAGATCGACGGGCGTGTCCCGGCATTCGTGTACCATTGACCTTGAACCGTCTCAAAGGCCATCGCCGCCCGGAAAACATCGGAATCGCTGTAAGTGCGGCCGACGATCTGGAGGCCGGTCGGCACGCCATTGGCGGCGCGACCTGACGGGATCGACAGAACCGGGCAGCGGCTCATCATGTTGAACGGCGTCGTCATCACCCAGCCCAGCGACGGGTTCACCTGTTTCCCGTTGATCTCGACGGTCCCATTGGTCTGGTCGAACTCCGCCGGCACCGCCGGAAGCGCGTTCGTCGGGCAGATCAGCACATTGTAGGTTTCCAGCAACGGACCCAGGGTCTGGTACATCCTGGCGGCTACGTCGAGGGTCGCGACAAAATCCGTCGCCTTCGACTTCTGCCCATCCTGCGCGAACCGCCTGGCATAGCTGGTCATGTCGCTGCTGTGCTCGGCGAGCAGTTGCGACAGCGATGCGCCGAATAGATGCTCCAGATAGGCCATTCCAGCCTTCAGCACCCCGTCATCCCAGCCAAGGTCGACCTCCTCGACGGTCGCCCCGAGCGAGCGGAACACATCGCAGGCGGCGAGCGTGTTCTTGCGCACGTCGGCATCGACCTCGAAGGAGCCAAGGTCCATCGAGAAGGCGACCTTCCAGCCCTTGATCGGCTTGTAATCGAGCGGCAGGCGAAGTTTGGGACGAAGCGTGGCGATGTCGAGCGGGCTCGGCCCGGCCATGACATTCTGCAGCAGGATCGCATCCCTGACGTTTCGGGCCAGCGGGCCGGTGTGGCAGTAGAAATCGAGGTTGAACGGCGGCTCGTCCGGATTGCGGCCATAGGGCGGTTTGAAGCCGACAAGGCCGCAGGCCGAGGCCGGAATGCGGATCGACCCGGCAATGTCCGAGCCGGTGGCGATCGACGACGTGCCGGAGGCCAGCGTCGCGGCGGCGCCGCCTGATGAACCGCCCGGCGTAAAATCCGGGTTCCACGGGTTGCGCGTCACACCCCAGCGCTTCGACCAGGTGTAGCCGGCACAGCTGAATTCAGGCGTCGCCGTGCGGGCGTGCACAATGCCACCTGCCCTCATGATGCGCTCGTTCATCGTCGAGGTGTGGCCGCCAATGGCATCCCTGGACAGCAGCGAGCCATGCGAGGTCGGCTTGCCCTTGATGTAGCTCTCGTCCTTGATGCCGATCGGCAGGCCTTCCAGCGCGCCGGTGCGGGCGCCCTTGGCGTATTTTGCTTCGGCTTTTCTGGCGAGAGCCATCGCCTCGTCGAAATGGGTGAAGGTGAGGCAGTTGACGGCAGCTTTCGTCACCTCGGCGCGATCGATGGTCGCCTGCATCAATTCGACAGGCGAAAGCTTCTTCGCATTGAACAACCGCAACGCCTCGCTGGCCGGCATGTAGCAAAGGTCGAGATCGGACATTAAGGTTCTCCCGCGATCGGTGGACCGCTTTGGCATGAAGGCCGGGCCGCGGATTCGCGGCCCGATGGTTGTTCATCAGGTGCTGTTCGTCAGGTTTGGGCTGGTGGCGCTGTTATTTCTGCAGATCGGTCCAGATCTTGGTGTACAGCGCCTGCACGTTGGCCGGGCAGGCCGGCATGAACTGGCCCTTGGCGGCAAACTCGGCGGGAACATCCACTTCGGGCGCCCCCTTCATATCGTCAGGCAGGAAGGCCTCGGAGCCCTTGATGCCATTGGCGTAGCGCGCGAAGGCCGAGATCATCGCCGCGTTCTTCGGGTCCATGATGAAGTTCTGGAAGAGCTTGGCGTTCTCGACATTTTTGGCGTCCTTGAGCACCGCGACATTGTCCATCCAGATTGGAAAGCCTTCCTTGGGATAGCCGTAGACGATCTTGTCGTTCTCCAGCCGCTCGCGCAGCGATATGCCGTTCCAGTTGACGCCCGCTGCAATGTCGCCCCTGCCGAGACCATCGACGGCGGCGTAGTCGAGCGAGAGCCATTTCGCCTTGGCCTCGACCAGCTTGTCATGCACCTTCTTCAGCACCTGCATGTCGTCGGTGCAGTACTTTCCGCCCTCATAGGCGATAGCGAGGAACATGATGTCCCCCATTTCGGGCACGACATTGATCTTGCCGACGAGCTCCGGCGGCGGGTCGAGGAAAAGTGCTGAGGTGTTCGGGTCGCCCGCATAGACCGATTTGTTGACCGAGATGCCGGTCGTGCCCCATTGCCACGGCACGGTGTATTTGCGGCCGGGGTCGAACGGCACATCGACCCATTTCGGATCGACGTTTCTAAAATTCTCCATCTTGTTCGGATCGGTCTCCAGGAGCAGGCCTTCGCTGATCCAGATCGGAATGACACTGGCCGAAGGCACGACGATGTCGTAGCCGGAGGCGCCCTGGCGGACCTTGGCAAGTGCGGTGTCGTTGGAGTCGTAGTCGGTGACGGTGACCTTGATCTTGTAGGTCTCTTCGAACTTCTTGATCAGCTCCGGGCTGGTATAGTTGCCCCAATTGTAGATCTGGAGTTCGCCATCGGCGCGGGCAATGCCGGTCATGGCCAGCAGCGATAGCGCCGCCGCAGTCAATTTCAGCTGCATGCTTAGTTCTCCCATTGTTGGGACCGGCGTTGCCGCCTCGAGTCCGTATATTCCCTTCATCCTGGTGGCCATTCACCGGCAAATGCCGGCTGACCAACTCGGTAAGTTCGCAACGGTATTAATTACTAAACATACAGTCAATATCTTTTTGCTCGCATGGCGACAGCATCGGCCAGACGTCGACGACGCATAGTCGATGCCGTCAAAATCTTCAGATTGTCGCGCCCTAGTTCGCCACGGAGAACGAAATCAGGTTCCAGTGATGCAGCCAGTAATATTCGTTCTGTTCCGCGCGCGTGCCGGTTGGGTTGCGGAAGATCGCGGCACAGGCCCTTGTGTCCCGGAAATAGAAGCAGACCCGATTGCCCTCGAAATGCGCATGCCCGCCGCTGTCGGCGACATCGCCCCACGTGTAGGCATAGGTCGATCCGTCCGCCGACGCCGTGACGCTCCACGGGACGCCGCCCTTGAAATCCTTCGCCTGCAGGGTGCCGGCGTTCGTCGCGCCGTCCAGCACACGCCCGGCGATCGTATGGCCGAACATCAGCCGGTGCATCTCGTCGCCGTTCAGCCTGTCCGGCGATCTCGGATCGAAGTCGAACGGCAGCTCCGGAATACCGGCCTTGAGCAGCCCCTCCTGAAAGCGCATGACGTCCTCGAGCTTCATGTAGGTCATGTTTTGGGCGGCCAGGAGAACAGTCATTCCACCCCCGTCGCCATAAGCTTGCGAGTAAGCTAGGATCCTTGGCAGGAGGGAAGCGGCCTTGTCGGTCGCGCCGAGATGCCCATAGGCAGACATGAGCGGCAGCAAGTCGCCGTATTCGGGGTTTGTCGCCAGCGCGACGTTCTTCTCCAGAGAGGTTACCGCCTCCGGGTATTTTCCAAGAGAGAACGCGGCCAGGCCGCGCAGCCAGTTCGGCCATCCCCCGTCGCGCGGATCGACGCGAAGCGACGCCGCCACATAGGCGAGCCCCTCATCCGGGTTGCCGGCGAAGATCTGTGCCAACGCCATTTCGCGGTAGTTCCAGACGTCGCTCGGATCGAGCGCGATGGCGTGCTCCAGAGCGTCAATCGACGCGTCCGCCTGCCAACTGAACGTGTGCTTTCGAGCGATGAGTTGATAGGCGTTCGACGAAGGATGCTTCAGCGCTTCCTGAAGCGCGCCCCAGGCAAGATGCAAGGTCTCGATATGACCCGTGCCAAGCGCCCGCTCCCTCTCTTCGTTGCCGGCTGATTGATCATAGACCCAAGCGAGCTCGGCCAGGGCCTTGCCGTAACCCGGATCGAGTGCGATCGCCCGCTTGAAATGCGCTAGCGCGCCGGCGAAGTCCTGAGGCGAGCCGCGACCCTCGAGCTCCAGTCCCTGAAGATACGCTTCATAGGCCGCCGGATTGGCGGTGCTGCCAGGGGTCGTATCGCCCGCGGCCCGAACGAGGCGAAGCTCCAGTGCCATCGCGACATCGTCGACAACCCTGTTCTGCAGGGCGAGCACATCGCTCCAGGCGCCATCGAAGCGCTCGGCCCACAAATGCGTCCCGGTGGTCGCATCGATCAGCTGCGCATTGATGCGCAAATCGTCGCCCGCACGGCGAACGCTACCCTCCAGGATGTAACGGACGTGCATTTCCCTGGCGATCTGATCCGGTGGGGACTTCCTGTCCTTGTAGTTGACTGCGGCCGTACGCGACATGACGAGAAGGCCAGGCACACGCGCCAGTTCAGTGGTCAGATCCTCGCTCATGCCATCGGCGAGGTAGCCCTGTTCCTTGTCGTCGCTCAGATTGTCGAAGGGCAGCACCATCATCGACGGCTTGGCGTCGACGGGCGTCGCCGGCCAGAACCACCACGCGCCACCTGCCGCCAAAAGAGCAGCCAGGACCGCCACCGCGCCAGCCGGCAAGAGCCGGCGAGGCCAGCTCGATCTGCGTGGTAAGACGTGCACCATGCCGTCGATCCGCGCACCGTAGACGTGCACAGGCCGGATGATGTTTTTCACCTGCTGCTTGCCGGCATCGTCGAACGCGATGTCGATCTTGCCTTGCAGCTGATCGTAGGCGGCGGCTGAGACCAGCAGGCCGCCGGACGGACAAATCTGTTCCAGCCGCGCCGCGATATTGACGCCGTCGCCCATCAGATCGTCGCCCTCGACGACGACGTCGCCCAGATTGACACCGATGCGGTAGGCGATCCGGCGCTCCGGAAGCATGTCGCGTTGTTGTGCGCGCGCGTCGCGCTGGATGGTCACGGCACAAGCGACGGCATCGACCACCGAGCCGAATTCGACGATCGCGCCGTCGCCCATCAGCTTAACGATACGGCCGTTATGCTCGGCGATTGCGGGATCAATAACGTTGGAGCGGAGCGATCGGATCGCGGCGAGCGTAGCTTTCTCGTCCGCCTCGATCAGACGCGAGTAGCCGACGATGTCGGTGGCCATGATGGCCGCCAGTCGCCTCGCTTCCCGACGTTCCTGCATCGCGGCCCTCCCACGGCGCGCCGCCAAGACGTGCATCATAGAGGTTTGAGGCCTCCGGCGCGACAGGCTTTCACGAGGCCGTCCTAAGTCCCGCAGGCAAGTCTGCATATTTCGGCAATGCATTATTTTCGAAATTTCGGAGGCAGGCACAGAGTTCCACGGCCACCTGCGCACAAAGCGACCCCGAACTTGTGCCAGCATCCGCGCCAACCGGAGCGATCCGTGTTGGGACGAGCGCGGGCAGGCAGGCGCGAAACTCAGCCGTCAAGCACTGGGTCCTGGGTCAGAATAGCGGCGTTCAGAGGCATGGCCCGGTAGCGCAGTCTGCCTTGCGCCCTAGCCATACAACTCGGCTCGCAACTCGTATCGCCATATGAATGCAGGAAGAGAATGTCGCCCCAGGATTGTCAACGCCATCCGAACGGCTGGAACGACGAGCTCCTGCCCCAGCCCACATCCGCACCCCGAAGATTAAGGCCGGGGCCTGAGAACACCGCTTAGCACCGCTTTGTTACAATGCCGGTTGCGGGCATGGCATCCCGCTGGCATCGCCGCAGCGTGAGGCCGTCGGCCTTGGCCTGGAGTCCTCGGACTGTCGTACAAGTTCGGCGAAGAGAAGTGCGAAACTTCCCAACACGAGGAAGACGATAATCAGGCGTGTCACCGGCAATAGACAGGTCTCGACTGGCTAGCCCCCCAGCCACCCATCCTCTGCCGGCTAGCATGATCTATTGGGCTTTACGAGTGTTTAAGCTCCGCCTTAACCATCACATTCGCCGCTCCGGCGACATGAAGCGCGAGGGGCCGATTTTCGTTCCGGCGCAGCCGAAGTGCGACGGGACGCTGCCTCCCTTTGCAGATGCGCTTGCCCATGCTACCCCACGCAACCGCCGCCGATCGCCATCGGGAAGTCATGAGCAAAGCCAGTCTCGCCTTCGTCTCCTCAGACACCGCCGATGCCAAGGCGGCGATGGAAAGCCTGTCGGCCCGCTATGGCCAGGCCTCTCAAGAGGACGCCGAGGTGATCGTGGCGCTGGGTGGCGACGGTTTCCTGCTGCAGACCCTACGCGACACGATGAGCACGGGAAAGAAGGTCTACGGCATGAACCGTGGCACCATCGGCTTCCTGATGAACGAATACCGCGTCGGCGGTCTCACCGAGCGCATCGCGGCCGCGGTCGCCGAGACGATCCGGCCGCTGGAGATGCTGGCGGCGACGCATGAGGGCGAGACGGTTTCGGCACTGGCCATCAACGAAGTGGCGCTATGGCGCCAGTCCTATCAGACGGCAAAAATCCGCATCACCGTCGACGAACAGATACGCATCGAGGAGCTGAATTGCGACGGCGTGATGATCGCGACGCCGGCAGGCTCCACCGCCTACAATCTGTCCGCGCACGGGCCGATCCTGCCGCTCGACGCGCCGCTCCTGGCGCTCACCCCGGTCAGCCCGTTCCGGCCGCGCCGTTGGCGGGGTGCCCTGTTGTCCAACAAGGCGACCGTTCGCTTCGATATCCTGGAGCCGGAGAAGCGCCCGGTGAACGCCGCCGCCGACCACACCGAGGTCAAGGCGGTGACGTCGGTGACGGTCCGGGAATCGCTAACGGCGACGGCGACGCTACTGTTTGACCCCAACCATTCGTGGAACGAACGCATTCTCGCCGAGCAGTTTCGCTATTGAGCCGGCGCAAAGAGTGACTACCTGATTAAGCATCGCGATTAAGCTTACGTTTTCACAATCGTGCCAATCCCGCCCGTTTCTGTTGACAAATCGCGGGCTTGCGCCTAATCGCAATACCAATCTTGCAGGCACGCTGTGCTTGCCGCGACGGATGCCGTTGCGCTTCCCCGAACCAGCCAAAGACAACAACACTTGTCCTCAGACACCACGACCGCTCCAGAAGCGTTGACCTTTTCAGACCTTGGCCTGTCGCCGAAGGTCCTTTCCGCAGTCACCGATGCCGGCTACACCCAGCCGACGCCGATCCAGGCCGGCGCCATCCCGCATGCGCTGCTCGGCAAGGATATTCTGGGCATCGCCCAGACCGGCACGGGCAAAACCGCCTCCTTCGTGCTGCCTATGCTGACCCGCCTCGAAAAAGGCCGGGCCCGCGCCCGCATGCCGCGCACGCTGATCCTCGAGCCGACGCGCGAGCTTGCCGCGCAGGTCGAAGAGAATTTCGTTCGATACGGCAAGAACCACAAGCTCAACATCGCGCTTCTGATCGGCGGCGTCTCCTTCGACGAACAGGACAAGAAGCTGGAGCGCGGCGCCGATGTGCTGATCGCCACGCCAGGCCGCCTCCTTGACCACCGCGAACGCGGCAAGCTGTTGCTCAACGGCGTCGAGATCCTCGTCATTGACGAGGCCGACCGCATGCTCGACATGGGCTTCATCCCCGACATCGAGCGCATCTGCGAGATGATCCCGTTCACCAGGCAGACGCTGTTCTTCTCGGCGACGATGCCGCCGGAGATCACCAAGCTTACCGAGAAGTTCCTGCATGCGCCGGTGCGCGTCGAGGTCTCCAAGGCGGCATCGACCGCCACCAGCATCATCCAGCGCCTGGTCAAGTCGGGCTCAAAGCCCTGGGACAAGCGCGAGACGCTGCGCAATCTGATGAAGGCCGAAGACGCCGAGCTGAAGAACGCCATCATCTTCTGCAACCGCAAGGTCGAAGTGTCGGAGCTGTTCCGCTCGCTCCTGAAGTATGATTTCGACGCCGGCGCCCTGCATGGCGACATGGACCAGCGCGCCCGCATGCAGATGCTGGCCAATTTCCGCGACGGCAAATTGCGCTATCTCGTGGCGTCCGATGTCGCCGCGCGCGGCCTCGACATCCCCGATGTCAGCCACGTCTTCAACTACGATGTGCCGATCCACGCCGAAGACTATGTCCACCGCATCGGCCGCACCGGTCGCGCCGGACGCTCGGGCAAATCCTTCACCATCGCCACCAGGTCGGACACCAAATACATCGACGCCATCGAGCGGCTGATCGGCAACAAGATCGAGTGGCATGACGGCGACCTGTCGACGGTGGTCGCCAGCGAAGGCAGCGAGGACGAAGCGCCCCGCCGTGGCCGTGGCGCCCCGCGCCGCGCCGGCCGCAAGGATGACGACCGCAAGGCCCATGATCGCAAAGACAACGACGAGCGCAAGCCACGCGAGCGCCACGCCAAGCGCAGCGATGACGCTCCGGCAGCCGATGCCGCACGCGAGGAACAGCCGGTCGCCGCCGAAGCCACGGTCGCCAACATCGGCGAACGGCATCAGCGCAAGGAAGCGATCCGCTCCGATAACAACGAGCGCAAGGTCTCCGATCGCAACAACGAGAACCGCGCTCCGGAACGCGGCGACACGAGGCCGCAGCGTGCCAGCAACAGCCGCCCTGCCCGCAGCAACCGCGGCGGCGAAGACAATGACGGCACCGTCGGCTTCGGCGATGACATGCCGGCCTTCATGAAGATCGTCGCCAAGGTCTGATCCCCAATGGCCGCGCGTCCCGAGGATGCGCAGCCTTCTTGGACGCGATGTGGAGTTGGGAACCGCTCCAGCAATCAATCAATGCCATGCTCGGCAACCGCAAGACAGGCTCGACCTGCCCGGTCACTCCTGACCCGGGGCCGTCCATCGATGCTACAGGCTTTTGAGTTCCAGGCGGGATGCCAATAAATCCAGAAACGCGCGAACCTTGGCCGACGATGACCGGCCTTCCTGCCACAAGGCATGGATCGGCACCGGCGCGGGCTCGAACTCCGTCAAGACCAGTTCGACGCGACCATCGTCCACCAGATGTCTTATTTGCCAGAGCGGCGAGAAGCCCAAACCCAGTCCGTGGATTGCGGCTGCATAGACCGAGGTCATCAGATTGGAACGAAAAGCGCCTGAGACCTTCACGGTCCGGGGTTTCCCGTCGATCTGAAACGTCCATTCACCTCGACGCTCGTTGACGGTTCTGACGATGCAACTGTGCTCAGTCAGTTCGAAGGGATGGGTCGGCCGGCCGCACCGCGCAAAATAGGAAGGCGCGCCGAACACAACGCGCCGCAACGCTCCCAGGCGTTTGGCTTTCAGGTTGGAATCCGGCAAGTCGCCGATGCGTATTACCAGATCGAGACCTTCAGCACCGAGATCGGCAAATCCATCGGAAAGTTGAAGATCGACCTCGACCCGGGGAAACGTCCGCATGTATTCGGCAATGACAGGCATCAGGACGTTCGGGCCAAACAGAACTGGCGCCCCGATGCGCAGGACGCCCGATGGCTCCGATCGTTGATTGATCGCTTGAAGTCTTGCGTCGTTTATTTCGTCGACCGCGGGTTTGATCCGGTCGAAAAAGGCTGCCCCGGCTTCACTCGGTGTCGAGCGACGCGTTGTTCTGTGGACCAACTCGACGCCGACTGATTCCTCCAACGCCGCCAAGGATCGGCTGACCGACTGCAGCGAGCGGTTCAGCCGGCGTGCGGCAGCCGTCAGACCTCCATGCTCGATGATCGCGATGAAAGCCTCGAAATCGTCTATCCGGCTCATTCGTTCTCTCAGTTATCGGTATAATCTATCACAAACTCGGATAATTGTAACGCCGATTGGGACATCGTACTTCCCTGCAAGTTATCCCGTGAGGACACGGCTTGATGAAAGGGAGTTGTCATGCAAGCACCAAATCCAACCGTACTGGTTGTTGGCGCCAGCGGTCGATTTGCCGGATTGGTCGTGCCCGAACTTGTGCGCCGCAATGCCACGGTTCGCGCGCTCGTCCATGATCCGGCGAACGCCGAGAAGGCCCGAATGCTAGGCGCATCCGAGGTCGCCACTGGCGATTTACGCAACCGCCGGAGCCTCGAGAGCGCCGTCGAGGGCGTCGCCGGGGTCTTCCACATTGGACCGGCCTTTGCCCCCGACGAAGCCGCCATGGGGGTTGCCATGGTTGAAGCCGCTGCGCAGGGGGGCGTTCAGAAATTCGTCTTCTCGTCGGTGATGCAGCCGACCAATACGAAGCTGAAAAACCATGCGAGCAAGGTGCCGGTCGAGAACGCTCTCTACTCGACGACGATGGAATATACGATCTTGCACCCTGCCAATTTCATGCAGAATATCACTGCAGCTTGGCCGTCGGTCGTTGAGCACGGTGTTTTCTCGGAACCGTTTCCAAAGACGGCGAAGGTAGCGCGTGTCGATTACCGCGATGTTGCTGAGGTGGCAGCGATCGCCTTGACCGAGGCGCGACTGTCCTACGCGACGATCGAGCTCTGCGCCGGTATCCATAGCCGGGAAGAGATCGCATCGATAATGGGAGAGGAACTTGGCCGCCCGGTTATTGCGGGCGAGCCGACATTTGCCGAGTGGGCTGCGAATGCACGCCTCCCCTACAGTGACCTCCAGATGGAATCGTTGGCCAGGATATATGGCCACTACGCCCTCCACGGCCTTGGCGGGAACAGTCTGACATTGCGCGCCGCCCTAGGCCGCGAACCGCGTTCGTTGCGCAGCTTCATTCGCAAACTGGCCCTGCAGACGGCGCAGGCCATCTGATCGCGCTCAGCCTAGCATGCGTCCACATTCTGAAAAGGAGATACCTGATGCAAGCTTCATCGGACAGGGTTTTGAAATCGAGGAAACTACCACCCTCCTACAATGCACTGGTAATGCCATTCGTTCTTTCCATCCTGATGTCGTGCATTGTTTCGGCAGTCTCGACGCTGATCAATTCGGGATGGACAACCGGTTTCGTGGCGACCTGGCCGTGTGCATGGGGAGCATCTTGGCTTGTGGCGTTTCCGAGTTTGCTGCTGGTCTTGCCGATCGTGCGCCGGATCGTGGCGGTAATTGTCGATCAGACGACCTCATCCTGATGGCGTCGCCAGGGTCTGATCCCAACCGCTTTCGAGGGCAAGCCAACCATCGGCTTGCCCTTGCGGTAACCCCCTCCGGCTCATCGTTTCGCGGAAACTCCTAGCCTGGCTCGCCCGTCACATCGGGCCGGGCATCATCTTGGTCGGCTTTTCCAGCATCGGAAACTCGGCCTTGCTGCATTTCACCTTCGGGTTCGTCGGGCTGAACATGCCGTTCGGGTTGTCCCTGAACAGCCAGGCATGAAGGTCGTAGTGGACGAACTCCCTCGGAATGAGCGGATAGTGCCCTTCCATCGGTCCCATGAAGGTCTGGCCAAAGAGTTTTGGAGGTTCCTTGGTGTCTGGCGTCAAGGGCACCAGCCATTCCACGGCAACCAGCTTCAAGCCTTTCTTCGTCGGCTCGTATATCAGCACATTGGGGCGCATCGGATCGAGTTTCTGACCGACACTCGGGACGTTGACGAAATGGATGCCCATGGCGCCCTTCGGATAGTCCATTGCGCCGGCGATCTTTTCCCCGGAGTAATAGACGCACCCGACGGTCGACAGATAAAGGTCGCGGACAGCGGCCGTGTAGTCCTCATATTTGGCGAGCGATTTCTTCAAGGCTTCGATATCTGCCTTGTTGGCGTCTTCGGCGCGAGCAGTGGCGGCCACGCACCAAGCAGAGACCAGACCTGTCAAAACGAGGACGCCGCAACGCCCAAGACGAGCTGTTCTTGTCATGCATTCCTCCCAGATTTCATGATCTGGCCGTGCAAGACCGGGGCCGAATAGATGATGATTGCGCGGCCGTTTGTACCCGCCCCATCCCCTCTCTGGAACGGTGCCAATGCTAATCCTTTCCAAGGTCTCCGGAAAGAGATTATTAGAAAACTCTAATGCTTTAGATCTTTTGGCGGACCACAGGAGCCAAAATGAAAACGGCCCCTTGCGGGGCCGCCTTCGCATTCGATGCCGTTTTCCTATTGGACCATGATCTTTTCCGAAAACCGGTACCCACTTTTCGGGATCATGGTGGCGATCAGGTGAGTGGCGAAAGCTGGATCTCGACGCGCCGGTTCTGGGCGCGGCCGGCGGTCGTCGCATTGGATGCGATCGGGCGGGTCTTGCCGAAGCCGGTGACGGCGAAGCGGCGCGAATCGACGCCCTGTCCCGACAGGTAGTTGGCGACCGCCAATGCACGGCGCTGCGACAGATCGAAATTGTGCTCGTCGCCACCGGTCGAATCGGTGTGGCCAAACACATCCACCGTCGTCTGCTTGAATTTCTTCAACACCAGCGCAACGGAGTTCAGCACCTGGTAGAAGCCTGGCTTCACCGCATCCTGGTCCACGTTGAACGTAATGTCGGACGGCATGTTGAGGATGATCTGGTCACCGGTGCGGGTAACGCTGACGCCGGTGCCCTCGAGCTGCCGGCGCAATTCCGCTTCGTTCTGGTCCATCGTGGCGCCGATCGCGCCGCCGGCCAATGCGCCGATGCCGGCGCCGATCAGCGCGTTGCGGCGGTCATTGCCGCCGGCAAGCAGACCAAGGCTGGCGCCGGCCAAAGCACCAAGGCCTGCACCTGCTGCGGTGTTGGAAATCTTCTGATCGCCAGTATACGGATCAGTGGTCGTGCAAGCGCTCACCAGCACAGCCGTCGCAACGGCGACGAGCACAGTCTTTTTCATAGAATCGTCCCTCTCCAAACCGCGGCCCTTGCGGCCGCGCACTTCAGCCCTTCCACGGGTCTTGTACCATGAAATACGGCGAAAAACCGAGCGGCGAAAGCGGCTTTTCCCCGCTTGCGCCACTCTTCTGCCTAAGCGGTTGGCGCCGGCCTACCAGAGGTTCTTGCCGTCGATGACGACCACCTCGACCTTGTCGAGGTCGAAATCGTCAAACAGCCGCGAATTGACTGAGATCTTGGGATTGTCGAAGTCCGGCTTGCCGGTCGACCAGTCCGGCGTTTGCGTGAAGGTGCCGCAGCCGCAAATGGCGCAGAACCCATGCTTGACGGTTTTCGATCCCCATTCATAGACGGAGACGTTCTCGGCCGGGCTGGTGAGCTTGAATTGCGAGGGAGCGTAATAGGCCCAAAGCGACCCGCGCTTGGAGCAGAACGAGCAGGTGCATTGGGTCACAGTCTCGGGCGCCTGCGAAACCTCGAATGTCGTCGCCTTGCAGTGACAACTGGCCTTGATGGTCATGAACCGCTTTCCTCTCCGTTGCCGCCCTAAGCGGCAAAGGCAACATAAAGGAACGCTCCTGACAACTGTCTGTCAGCAGGCTTGATCGATCGAGCCGAGCGGCGTTCTGGCTGAGCGGTCTGTCGCTACCTGCCGATATAGGCAGCCAGTTCGTCCGGCGTCCCATTTGGGAAAGCCTCTTTTAGAAAATCCAGGAACGCCGACACTCGTGCGCTGAGCAGCCGCCGAGATGGGTAGAGCGTCCATAGAGAGATCTCGGGACCGTCAATATCCCCCCAATTCACCAGCGTGCCGTCGGCCAGGTCGTGGGCCACCAACGAAATGGGAAGCCGTCCTGCGCCAACGCCGGCTCGCACCGCATCCCGGACCATGATGAGCGTTGACAAAGCAAGGACAGGTTCGATCCTGATTGTCGACCGGCCACCTTGTGTCTTCACCTGCCAAGTTTGCCGCTCGCTTGTTCCGCGGGCAACGCCGGGAGCGGCGAGCCCAGCGGTCGTACGAGGAAGGTTGGGGCTCGCCACAACGACCAGGCGGTCGCGGAGAAACGCTCGCCCAACCAGGCTTTCGTCGGGGTCTGGATTGACCCGGATTACCAGATCGTAGCCTTCCTCGATCATGTCCACCTGCCGGTCCTCAGTCGTCACTTCAAGCCTCACCTCCGGATATTTGAGGGCAAACCCGGCAGCGATCCTTCCCATTGCGGTCTGCGAAAAATGCAAAGGCGCGCTGATGCGTAATCTACCCCTGGGTCTCTGACCGCCCGAGGCAATCGCCGAAGCCGTCTCGTCCAGCTCGGCAAGCAGCGCACCCGTCCGCTCGAAGAGCGCCCTTCCTTCTTCGGTCAGCTTCAGGTTACGCGCACCCCGTTCAAACAGGCGCAGATCAAGACTGCTTTCCAGGTCTCCAACGCGCCGGGACAGTGTTGCCTTGGGTCGGCCGGTGGCCCTTGCCGCCTTGCCGAAGCCACCATGGCGGGCAACGAGGTTGAAATCGGCGAGCGCAAGAAGATCCATTGATGTTCCACCAGTGAGACGATGTGTCTAAAATTTCCGTCTACTGGACGCTTTGTGAGCCACTCATATTGGAGGTGTCAAGCAATCCAACAGGAGAAATTTCATGACTATTCTCGTTACCGGCGCCACCGGCAATATCGGCCGCCAAGTCGTCGAACACCTCGCCAAGCGCGGCGTCGATGTGCGTGCTCTCGTCCGCGACCCGTCGCAAGCCGGCTTCCCGGCTGGCGTATCCGTCGTGCAAGGCGACTTTCTCGACGTCGATTCGCTGCGCAAAGCCATGTCCGGGGTTTCCACCCTGTTCCTCTTGAACGCCGTGGTACCGGATGAATTCACCCAGGCTTTGATCGCACTGAACGTCGCCCGATCGGCCGGCATCGAGCGGATCGTCTATCTCTCGGTGATCCACGCTGATGTCTATGTGAACGTGCCGCATTTCGCGGGCAAGTTCGGCGTCGAGCGGATGATCGAGCAGATGGACTTCAAGGCTACGATCTTGCGCCCGGCTTACTTCATCCAGAATGATCTGACGATCGAAGACATCATCACCGGCTATGGCACCTATCCAATGCCGATCGGCGCCAAGGGTCTCGCCATGATCGACGCCCGTGACATCGCCGAGATCGCCGCTCTTGAGTTGCTGCGTCGCGAACAGTCCGAGGAGCCATTTGCGTTCGACCGGATCAACCTTGTGGGTCCGCAGACACTGACTGGGACGGATATTGCCGCAATCTGGTCTGACGTGCTTGGCCGCCCGATCAGCTACGGCGGCGACAATACAGAGGGCTTCGAGCAAAATCTCAAGCAGTTCTTGCCCGCCTGGATGGCCTACGACATGCGCCTGATGGGCGAGCGCTTCTTCACCGACGGGATGCTGCCTGAGCACGGCGACGTCGAGCGCCTGACTGCGCTTCTGGGCCGTCCACTGCGCCGATATCGCGACTTCGCCTCAGCAGTCGTTGCTTCCGCCTGACGCAAGCACAAAAACACCTAAACCGAGAAGCGCTTGCCAGTGCGTGGATGGCCTCATGTCACATGCCAGCCTTCTCAGCAAAAAATGTTCTGGAGCTACGGCCTGCCTTCCGATGAACTTTGTCAACAGCACTCAGTAGGAACGCGGCGGCACGAACAGGCAGATCGTCTTGCCGGCGTCGAGACCAGCCTGGTGCGCGCACCAGTGGAAATCGCCATCGGGTGAGTCCTTGACCCGCTTGTCGCTCATCGGAACGACCTCCCCCGTTCCAGCGATGACATAACCCTCGGGTTTTTCCAGCACCTCGCCCGTGTGGGTGGTGCGGCAGTCATAGTTGGCGCAGCAGGCGAAGGGATAACTCCAGCCTTGGGGCTTCGCCGCCGTCGGCTTGGCGTCATGGGCGAAGGCGGGTGCGGTCAGCACCGTGATCGCGCCGATCACAAACAGGGGAAAAAAGAAAAGTCGGCCAGCCGGTTGAACGGCTCTGGCCGATCGGACTATGGCAGCAGACATGGAAACGTTCCTTTCAAGCGAGCATCAAGCGTTTGCTTGCCCGTTCTTGGAACGTGTCTTCCCAGTGGCCGAATCGTCAGCTCGCAGATATGCCGCGTCCGGCCATAAATGCTTTTTCAACCCTCAGCCCGAGATGTTGGGCTGATTCCTTGGTCGGCGCAAGAAGTGCATGGGTACCACAGTGCCGCACCCCGAGCGCCGACATCTGCCGTCCAAAAGGGTGCGCCGACTTGGTTAACGAGAGGTTAACGACGCCGTGCCCAGCAGGCATTAGCCGCCGGAGGCGTGCCCCTCATATTGCGGCAGGTCGTCGGCGATGGTGAACCACGGCGCCTTGGAGCCGACGAAAATGTGCGCGGTCGGCCGTATGGTGGGATCATCGACCAGCGTGCCCATGGCGACATGGACATAGGCGCCGTCGCGGACAAGCGAATAGAGCAGCGAGCCGCAGCGACTGCAATGCGCATCGTGGCCGCTGTCGTCGCCGAAATGGATGAGCCCGTGATGCCCTTCGGCAAGGGCGAACTTGTCGCGCTGGATCCCGGCGAACGGCTTGAAGGCCGAACCTGTGGTGCGCCGGCAATTTGAACAATGACAGTTCGCGGCATAGACGAATTCGTCCGCCACCTCATAGTGGACCGCGCCGCAAAAGCACTTTCCGCTGAGCTTGCGAGTCATCGGCTCCTTCCTAGTCTAGATCGGCAACCGCTTCGCCGGCACCGCCTTCTATGCGCTGCGACAGCGAGGCCTCCATGAAGTCGTCGAGATCGCCGTCGAGCACGCTCGACGGGCTGGTGCTTTCGACGCCGGTGCGCAGGTCCTTCACCAGTTGGTAGGGCTGCAGCACGTAGGAGCGGATCTGGTGTCCCCAGCCAATGTCGCTCTTCGACGCCTCGGTGGCGTTGGCGACCGCCTCGCGCTTCTTCAGCTCTTCCTCGTAGAGGCGCGAGCGCAGCATTTCCCAGGCTTTCGCCTTGTTCTTGTGCTGCGAGCGTTCTGCCTGGCAGGCGACCGCAATGCCCGTCGCGATATGGGTGATGCGGACTGCCGAGTCCGTCGTGTTCACGTGCTGGCCGCCCGAACCGGACGAGCGATAGGTGTCGATGCGCACGTCGGATTCAGAGACGTCGATCTCGATCCTGTCATCGACGACCGGATAGACCCAGATACTGGAGAAGGACGTGTGGCGGCGCGCATTGCTGTCATAGGGCGAAATCCGCACCAGGCGGTGGACGCCGGATTCGGTCTTCAGCCAGCCATAGGCGTTATGGCCCTTGATCAAGAGCGTGGCAGACTTGATGCCGGCCTCTTCGCCATCATGGACTTCCAGCACCTCGACCTTGAAGCGCCTCCGTTCGGCCCAGCGCGTATACATGCGCAAAAGCATCGAGGCCCAGTCCTGGCTCTCGGTGCCGCCGGCGCCGGCATGGACTTCGAGATAGGTGTCGTTGGCGTCGGCTTCGCCCGACAGCAGCGTCTCGACCTGGCGGGCCTTGGCCTCCCCTTGCATCGAGCGGATGGCGGCTTCGGCTTCGGCAATGACGCCTTCGTCGCCCTCTTCCTCGCCGAGCTCGATCAGGCCGATATTGTCTTCCAGCGCCTGCGTCAGGCCCTTGACCGCCGCGATGCCTTCTTCGAGGCCCTGGCGTTCTCGCATCAGCTTTTGCGCTTCCAGCGGTTCGTTCCAGAGGCTGGCGTCCTCGGCCCGCACGTTCAGGTATTCAAGCCGCTTTATGGCCTGATCCCAGTCAAAGATGCCTCCTCAGCAGGGTTATCGCCTGCCTGATTTCATCGACAATGTTCTGCGTTTCCGCGCGCATGGCTGGTTGTTCTGTCCTGTTTTTGAAGTGGCGCTTGGGTCGGCGCGATACATAGGCACGGCATTGCTGCCTGTAAAGCGAAATGGGCCGGCTCAATAAGCCAGCCCACTCGACATGAGAAATCAGATCTCAGTAAAGCCCGCCGCCGGGCGCCTGGATGGCTTGCGAAGCCTCCGGCGATAGCGGTCCGCCAGCGCCGTTGGAGCCGTCGGCACCCATGCCGATCACCCAATAGCTGTCGGCGGGGCCGGTGCCGGGCTTGAAGGCTTCGATGATGGTGCCGGGATCACCCGACGCGGCACGCATGCCGGTCTTGCGGTTGATGGCGACCAGGTTCATGCCTTCCGGCACCTTGAAGTCGACATTGGGTGTACCGTCCAGCGCCACGCGCATGAAGTCCTTGAAGATAGGCGCCGCCAGACCACCACCGGTGGCGCCATGGCCGAGGCCGCGCGGTGTGTCGTAGCCCATGTAAAGGCCGACGACGAGGTTCGGCGTATAGCCGATGAACCAGGCGTCCTTCTCGTCATTGGTCGTGCCGGTCTTGCCGGCAATGTGACGGCCAAGTTCGGCGATGGTGGCGCCGGTACCGCGCTGGACGACGCCTTCCATCATCGAGGTGATCTGGTAGGCAGTCATCGGGTCGAGCACCTGCTCGGAATTGTCGACCAGTTCCGGTTCGGGCTGGTTGTTCCATTCGGACGCATTGCAGCCTTCGCAGCCGCGCTCGTCCTGCTTGAACACAGTCTTGCCATAGCGATCCTGGATGCGGTCGATGAGCGAGGGTTTGATCGACTTGCCGCCATTGGCCATGATCGAATAGGCCGACACCATGCGCATGACGGTCGTCTCGCCGGAGCCCAGCGCCATCGGCAGATAAGGCGCCAGATGGTCGTAGACGCCGAAGCGCTCTGCATATTCCACCACCAGCTTCATGCCCATGTCGTTGGCCAGTCGCACCGTCATCAAATTGCGCGACTTTTCGATGCCGGAGCGCAAGGTCGCGGGACCGGCGACGGTGCCGTCATAGTTCTTCGGCGTCCAGGTCGTGTTGCCGCTCTGGATGGTGATCGGTCCGTCCATGATCACCGAGGCCGGCGTATAGCCATTGTCGAGCGCTGCCGAATAGACGATTGGCTTGAACGACGAACCCGGCTGGCGCATCGCCTGCGTGGCGCGGTTGAATTCCGACTGCGCATAGGAGAAGCCGCCGACCATGGCCAGCACGCGGCCGGTATGCGGATCCATGGCGATCAGGCCGCCTTCCACTTCCGGCGCCTGGCGCAAGGTGTAGGCGCCGTCCGAACCTTCGTTTTTCTGCACGAAGATGACATCGCCCGGCTGCAGCACGTCGGCTGGCGACTTGGCCTTGACCGTCTTGCCATCGACCACATGGCGCATGGCAAAACTCATGTCTTCCTTACTAACGGTGCCTTCGACGCGTTCCTTGACGATCTCGCCTGAAATCTGTCGCGTCGGCTGCAGGCCGATGGAAAGGCCGGTTTCCGAGCTGTCGAGCACGACGGCAAGCGACCATTCCGGCACGTCCTCCAGCCCCTTGACAGCGCCCAGTGCCACGCCCCAATCGCCGGAAGCATCGATATGCGTCACCGGTCCGCGATAGCCGCGCAGCGTATCGTATTTGAGCAAACCGTTCTGCATCGACTTGCGGGCAATGAGCTGGACCTTCGGATCGAGCGTCGTGCGCACCGACAGGCCGCCCTCGTAGAGCGCGTTCTCGCCATAGCGGGAGATGATCTGGCGGCGCACTTCCTCGGTGAAGTATTCGCCCGCAAACAGATAGGAGCCGTTGCGGCGCGGTGTGACGCCGAGTGGCTCGGCCTTGGCCTTGTCGCCTTCCTCGCGCGTCACGTAGCCGTTCTCGACCATCTGGTCGATGACCCAGTTGCGGCGCTCGATGGCGCGGTCGGCATGCTTGAAGGGATGGTAGTTGTTGGGGCCCTTCGGCAGCGACGCCAGATAGGCGGCTTCCGCGACGGTGAGTTCGTTGACCGACTTGTCGAAATAGGTCAGTGCAGCGCCCGCCACGCCATAGGCGCCGAAGCCGAAGAAGATCTCGTTGAGATAGAGCTCGAGGATGCGGTCCTTCGAATAGGCCTGCTCGATGCGGAAGGCCAGGATCATCTCCTTGATCTTGCGCTCGTAGGTCTGGTCCGAGGACAGCAGGAAGTTCTTCGCCACCTGCTGGGTGATCGTCGAGGCGCCGACCTGGCGCCTGCCCGAGCCCATGTTCTGCAGGTTGACGTAGATGGCTCGGCCAAGCCCGGTGACGTCGATGCCGGGATGGTTGTAGAAATTCTTGTCCTCGGCCGACAGGAACGCTGCCTTGACCCGGTCCGGAACCGCCTGGATCGGCAGGTAGAGCCGCCGTTCGCGCGCATATTCGGCCATCAGCGACCCGTCGGAAGCATGGATGCGGGTCGTCACCGGCGGCTCGTACTTGGCCAGCACTTCGTAGTCGGGCAGGTCCTTCGACAGATGGGCGATGTATATCGCCACGCCCGCGGCGACCAGAAGCGCCAGCGTCGTGCCGATACCAAAGAAATAGCCGATGAGACGAATCATGCCCGCTCCAGTCCGAGGTTCGGGAATTTCCTAGACGAAGCCGCCTTTCGCGCAAGCCTTCGCAACGGTCCCGATCCGTGATGGAAAACCCATGTCGCCACCATGTGGACAAAATGGGGCAGCGCGGGGTTTCGCCCACCAATGCCGCAAATAAAACCGCCTTGTGTTGTCGTCTTGCAACGCTGCCTCCGGTTGTGGGCGCCGGGCGGCCATCTCAGCCGCCGGTTCCCGTTCCCATCTTGGCGGAAGCAAACAAAGCGACGGCGTTGGTGATGCTCTGCGCCGCCTTGCCGCGCCAGTCGGCGTCGAGCAGTTGCGCCTCGTCCTTGGCGTTGGAGAGATAGCCGAGTTCGACCAGCACCGAGGGCACATCGGGCGCTTTCAGCACCTTGAAGCCGGCCGAGCGCTGCGGATTGTTGATAAGGCCGACGCTGGTGGAGAGCTGGCCGACCAGAGTGTGGGCAAAGCTCATCGAGAAATTGTGCGTCTCGCGGCGGATCAGGTCGATCAGGATGTCGGTGACTTCCTTGTTGTCGTCCTTGATCACCATGCCGGCGAACTGGTCGGAGAGGTTTTCGCGATCGGCCAGCGCCTGCGCTTCCGGGTCGGATGCCTTGTCGGAGACGGTGTAGACGGTGGCGCCGCGAATGCCCTTGACGCTGATCGTGTCGGCATGGATCGAGATCAAGAGATCGGCCTCGTGCTGGCGGGCGATGCGCACCCGGTCGTCGAGGCGAAGGAACTCGTCGGTCTCGCGCGTCATGAACACGTCGTAGTTGCCGACTGCGGCAAGCTTGGCGCGCAATTCGGTGGCGAAGGCGAGCGTGACGTTCTTCTCAATGGTGCCGTTGAGGCCTTCGGCGCCGCCGTCAATGCCGCCATGGCCGGGGTCGATGACGACGGTGAAGCGATGCCCCGGATTGGAGATCGGCCCGGTGCCGACCCTGGCGCCCTTGTCGGTGGAGACGGTCGAGCCGGTGGTCAGCGCCTGGTTGGCAAGGGCTTCATCGAACTCGCGGTCGGAGGCCGCCGACATGTCGATGGCGATGCGGTAGCCGGTTCCGTCGTCGTTCTTGAGCACGTCGAGCTTATCGACCGAGAACGGCCCCTTGCCGGTGAGGATCAGCCGCGATCCCTCGCCCTGATCGCCGTAGCGCACCGCCTTGACCAAGCCGCGCGCCTTGGCGTCCTTCGCGCTGATGGCGAATCGTGTGCGCGGCAGGTCGACGACCAGCCGGTTGGGGCCGCGCAGCAGGAACCATTTGATGTCAGGCTCGCGGTCGAAATCGATGACGATGCGCATCTTTGTGGCGTCGCCCGCCATCTTGTAGGCGGTGGCGCCGAGCGGCGCATCGGCCGCGCGTGAAACCGGCGCAAAGGCGAAGCAAAGCGCCAGCAGCAAAAGCACACAAGCAGCGCGCAGCAAAAGGCCTGCACGGCCATGGCCCTTGTCTGTGGTGCCCGCCAGTCCCATCTCTTTGCAGTCGCTCCCGGTTTGGCGCCTGGCGCCCGCGTGGTTGGTCGAAATGCCGGTCAGGCCGCAGACTCGATTAACGATTGGTATCCAGAGAAGGTTAACCAAGCCTTTTCATTGAGGATTAGGCCTGTGCTTCCGTTACGGCACCGCTTTTTGCCGGCATCCGAAATCGGGGTTGCCTTCCACCCCGTCAAATCATAAAAGCGATGGTGGATCACTGCAATCCTGGAACCGCTTCTCCCGCAGCTTCCCGCTACAGGTCAGATGAAAGGCGGCTCCTTTCGCTTCCAGCGAAAAGGCTTAGAGGTGATCGCGACGAATTTCGCAGGTGTGCGCCCGTGGCGGGGGAATCGCCTGCGTGAGGAAAACGGCCGGGTTTGTTCCCGTGCCGGCTCTGTATGAGCAAACAAGCTGGTCCGGTTCGTCCGGGCTTTGGTTCAAAAGGTTCTGCTGGTGACGATGGCTTCAAGCGCAATCATGGAAAGGTCCGCATCAAACCGCGCCATTATGGCTGCGGGCGGCACCGCCATGGCGCTCAAGCGGCGTCCCGCGGACATCCAGACATCCGGCACCCACATCCCAGACACGCAGCAGCGGGCTTTGCCTCGCAAGCTGCGGCTGACGGCTGCCGGGAGGAAACGTAATAATGCCCAACAAAATGCTGATAGACGCCTCCCACCCGGAGGAAACACGCGTTGTCGTTATCCGCGGTAACCGTATTGAAGAATTCGACTTTGAATCCCAGGACAAGAAGCAGCTCAAAGGAAACATCTACCTCGCCCGCGTAACGCGCGTCGAACCTTCCCTACAGGCAGCCTTTGTCGAATATGGCGGCAACCGTCACGGTTTCCTCGCCTTCAGTGAAATACACCCCGACTACTACCAGATCCCGGTCGCCGATCGTCAGGCTCTGCTGCGCGCCGAAGCGCAGGAAGCCGAGGACGAGGAGAACGAGGACAATGATGGTGACGACCGCCAGAGCCGCGATCGCGGCCGGCGCGGCCGCCGGCGCGGCGGCAAAGGCCGAGAGCGCGGCGAACACAAGCGCGACGCCGGCACCGATGATGAAAACGGCGAACATGGCGACACCGGCGGCGGTGCAGTTGCCGAAGAGCCTGCTTCCGAGCAGGCCGCGGCTGATTCCGCCGGGCACGACGATTCCGCTGGGCACGGCGACAGCGGAACCTCCGAGACCGAGACATCCGAGAGCGAGACATCCGAGACCGAACCGTCAGAAGGCGGCCCGACATCGATTGCCGCAAGCGTCGAAGCGGATGTGATCTCCGAGGCCGTACCGCAGGCTGAGGCCGGCGACGAGGCGGCCTCCAGCGAGGCTAGCGGCGAAACTGCATCAGCCGACCGCAGCGGCGAAGCCGCCTCCTCCGACAATGATCGCGGCATGCTGGAAGAGGTGCAGTCCTCGCATCTCGACGACCACGAGATTGAATCGGTCGGCGCCGAGGATGCGCTGGAAGAAGTGCGCAACCGCCGCAAGCCGGTGCGCCGCCAGTACAAGATCCAGGAAGTCATCAAGCGCCGGCAGATCCTGCTGGTGCAGGTGGTCAAGGAAGAGCGCGGCAACAAGGGCGCGGCTCTCACCACCTATCTGTCGCTTGCCGGCCGCTATTCGGTGCTGATGCCCAACACGGCGCGCGGCGGCGGCATTTCGCGCAAGATCACCAGCGCGGTCGACCGCAAGCGCCTCAAGGAAGTCGTTGCCGATCTCGAAGTGCCGCAGGGCATGGGCGTCATCCTGCGCACAGCCGGCGAGAGCCGCACCAAGGCGGAGATCAAGCGCGATTACGAATATCTGATGCGGCTTTGGGAAAACGTCCGCAATCTGACGCTGCAATCCACCGCCCCTGCCCTCGTCTACGAGGAAGGCAGCCTGATCAAGCGCTCGGTGCGTGACCTCTATAACAAGGATATCGACGAGATTCTTGTCTCCGGCGAGGAAGGCTATCGCGAGGCCAAGGATTTCATGCGCATGCTGATGCCGAGCCACGCCAAGGTGGTTCAGCCGTTCCGCGACACGACGCCGATCTTCGTGCGCAACGGCATCGAGGCGCAGCTTGACCGCATGCTGCAGCCGCAGGTGACGCTGAAGAGCGGCGGGTACATCATCATCAACCAGACCGAAGCGCTGGTCGCCATCGACGTCAATTCGGGCCGCTCCACGAAGGAGCACTCGATCGAGGACACCGCGCTCCACACCAACCTCGAAGCGGCGGAAGAGGTCGCCCGGCAATTGAGGCTGCGCGATCTCGCCGGCCTGATCGTCATCGACTTCATCGACATGGAGGAGAACCGCAACAACCGATCCGTCGAGAAGCGGCTGAAGGATCACCTCAAGAACGACCGCGCGCGCATCCAGGTCGGCCGCATCTCGCATTTCGGCCTGATGGAGATGTCGCGCCAGCGCATCCGCGCCAGCGTGCTGGAATCGACCATGAAGCCCTGCCCGCATTGCGGCGGCACCGGCCATGTGCGCTCCGATTCTTCCGTCGCGTTGATGGTGGTCAGGGCGATCGAGGAGTTCCTGCTCAAGGATTCGCGCAGCCACATTACGGTGCGGACACCGGCGGCTACCGCGCTCTACGTGCTCAATCACAAGCGCGGAACGCTGGTGGAACTCGAAAGCCGCTTCGGCCTGACCATCACCATCGAGGCTGATGACACGGTCGGTGTGCAGCACTATGCGATCTTCCGCGGCGCCATTGCCGAAAAACCGGAAGGCTTTGTCGAGGCACGCAGTTTTCCGGCTTATGTCGAGCCGGAAGAGCCCGAGGACGAGATCGTCATCGAGGAGGAAGACGACGAAGTTGTCGTGCAGGCCGAGCAGCCGCGCCCGGCGCAGCCGCAGTCGCAGCAGCAGCCGAGATCGGCTGAGGACGGCGAAGGCCGCGACCGCAAGCGCCGCAAGCGCCGCAGACGGCGTGGCGGCAAGGATCGCGACCGCGAGCACGGCGAGCGCGAGCATGGCCACGCGGCTGAAGGCGCTTCGGTCTCTGCCGCAAGCGACGACTTTGCCTCTGAAACGGGCGGCGACAATACGGCACCGCAAGACGAGGCCCCGGTTGGCGCCGTCGAAACCGCGGAAGCATCAGACGACGCCCAGGGCAAGAAGCGCCGGCGCGGCAAGCGCGGCGGCAAGCGCAATCGCCGCGAGGACGGTGAAGGCGGCACGGAGACTGAAGGCGGCGAAACCGCTGACGTTTCGGTGGACGCCGCTGAAGCCGACACGGCTGCCAGCGAACCGGTCGCCGCAGTAGCGGTTGAAGAAGCTGCGGCTCCTACCCCGGCCAACGACGACGCCCCGGCCGAAAAGCCGAAGAAGAAGCGCGCCTCGAGGGCGAAGAAGGCTGTGGCCGAAATCGCCGCCGAGGCGGTAGCCGAAGCACCGGCGCCCGCGGCTGTGGAGGACGCTGCACCGGCCGAGGCGGCGACGCCTGCGCCCGTGCCGGCCGCCAAGGAGGAAGCGCCTGCCCGTCCTTCGCGACGCAAAGCCGTAGCGGCGGATACTCCGGTGGTGCCGGTGGTTTCCTCCAGCGTTGCCGATGAGGCCAAGGCCGAGGAAAAGCCTAAGCGTGCCGGCTGGTGGCAGCGGAAGGGCTTTTTCTAAGAATTTCAGCCAGTTGAACTGATTGTCTGAATAATAAAAATCCCGCGCCTTTCGAAAGACGGCGCGGGATTTTCGTATCTGGAGATGACCGAAACTGTCAGGGCGCGAAGATCGACCAGTTCATCATCCGGGCCAGTTTTTCCAAGGCGATCGACCCCAGCTTTGAATTGCCGTTGGCGTTGAGACCTGGCGACCACACGGCGAGCGAGGCTACGCCCGGCACGATTCCCAATATGCCGCCGCCGACGCCGCTTTTGCCGGGAATGCCGACACGAAAGGCGAAATCGCCGGAGCCGTCATAGTGGCCGCACGTCAGCATCATGGCGCCGATGCGGCGTGCGCGCTCGGCCGACACCACGGAGTGCCCGGTCGCCGGGTTCTTGCCGCCATTGGCGAGGAAGCGGCCGGCCAGCGCCAGTTGCCGGCAGCTCATGGCGATGGCGCAATGGTGGAAGTAGACGCCCAGCGCCAGTTCCGGCGCGTGGTTGAGATTACCGAAGGATTTCATGTAGTTGGCAAGCGCAAAGTTGCGATAGCCGGTGGCGCGCTCGGACGCCGCGACCTCGCGGTCGATGATGATGGTCTCGTCGTCGGCGAGGAACTGGATGAAGCGCAGGATCTCGCCGATCGCCTCGCGCGGCTGATGGCCGGCGAGCAGGACGTCGGAGACGACGATGGCGCCGGCATTGATGAACGGATTTCGCGGAATGCCGTTCTCATGCTCGAGCTGGACGATCGAGTTGAACGGATTGCCCGACGGCTCGCGTCCGACCCGCTGCCAGAGTGCGTCGCCGACATTGCCGAGCGCCAGCGTCAGCGTGAAAACCTTCGAGATACTCTGGATCGAAAAAGCCTGGTCAGCATCGCCGGCGACCAGCACGCGACCCTCATTGGTCACCGCCGCAATGCCGAATTTCTTCGGATCGACCTTGCCGAGTTGTGGAATGTAGGTGGCGACGTCGCCGCGATCGGTGCGCTCGGCCATCTCAGTGGCGACCTCAGACAGCGCTTGTTCGAGTTCCGGCATGCTCGTCCCCGCTATTTCAACCAGCGCTCGATGCGCGCCACCGCCTCGATCATGTCGTCATGGCTGCCGGCATAGGAAAAGCGCATC
The DNA here is from genome assembly GCF_053714315.1 of Mesorhizobium sp. PL10. Taxonomy (NCBI): domain Bacteria; kingdom Pseudomonadati; phylum Pseudomonadota; class Alphaproteobacteria; order Hyphomicrobiales; family Phyllobacteriaceae; genus Mesorhizobium; species Mesorhizobium sp. PL10. Next base: position 57,111 of record NZ_JBSKBR010000003.1, read on the forward strand.
GTGCGGTGTCCGGCCAGCGGATCGAAATCGCGGCCGGGCGTCGCCGCCACATGCGCCTCGGCCAGCATTTTGCGCGCGAAGGCCATGCTGTCATTGGTGTGGCGGGTGACATCGCAGAAGGCATAGAAGGCGCCATCCATAGGTGCGGCCAGCGGAAATCCGAGCACCGGCAGGCGCTGCATCAGAAGCTCCCGATTCCAGGCGTAGCGGGCCTTCACCGCCTCCAGCTCTTCCGTCGCCTTGAAGGCTTCGATCGCCGCGATCTGCGACAGCTCCGGCGGCGAGATGTAAAGGCTCTGGGCGACGCGCTCGATTGGCCGCACCAGGGCCTCAGGCAGCACCATCCAGCCGATGCGCCAGCCGGTCATGCAATAGTATTTCGAGAAGGAATTGATCACCGTCACGCCCTTGCCGTAGGCCAGCGCCGTGGTGTCGGGCGCGGCATAGGCCAGTCGGTGATAGATTTCGTCCGATATCACCGCGATGCCAAGTTCTTCGGCAGTCCTTACCAGCGCCGACAGCTCGTCGGCAGGAATGACCGCGCCGGTCGGATTGGCGGGGCTGGCGAACAGCACGCCATTCAGCGGTTTTTCGCGATGCGCCGATTTCAAATGGTCGGCATGCAGATAGGCGTCCGAGCCCAACTCGATCTCTACGATCTCGATGCCCAGCGCCGCCATGATGTTGCGGTAGGCGGGATAGCCGGGTGCCGCGATTGCGACGCGGTCCCCAGGGTCGAACATGGCCAGGAAGGCCAGATTGAAGGCTGCCGACGATCCCGTCGTCACGGCGATGCGGCCCGGCGCGACATCGATCCCATAGTGTTCGCCATAATGCGCGGCGATCGCCTTGCGCAGATCCGCCAGGCCGAGTGCGTCGGTATAGCCGATGCGGCCGGTCTTGAGCGCATTTACGGCTGCTTCCCTCACCCCCACCGGCGCCGGATCGGATGGCTGGCCGACGGCCATGGACACGACAGGCACGCCTGTCGCCTTCAGCCGGTTGGCCTCGGCCAGAATGTCCATGGCGTGAAACGGCTCGACTTCACCGCGGCGCGACAGCGAAACAACCATTTGACCTCACTCTTTCCGCACGATCCCGCCGCTCCAGGCCATCAACCCGGATGGCAGCGCCGCACAAATGCCCGATTGATGTGAGGATCACAAGTTCACCTAGTTTCGGTGCCGTGACTTTTCATCGTTCGCCCACTCGTTTACCAGTGGACCTCATGCTGAGCCGACCCAAATCGACGATTTCCAAATCTTCCATCGCGAAGACAGCGCGCGGCTTCGCGACGCTTTTACTTGCCGCCGCCGTTGTCATCTCCGGCTCGGTGACAGCATTTGCGCAGGGCGTGCCGGTGGTGCGCGATGCCGAGATCGAGGCGCTGGTGCGCGACTATGCGCGGCCGATCTTCAAGGCGGCTGGTCTTGCCAATGATGGCGTCGATATCGTTCTGGTCAACGATCAAAGCTTCAACGCCTTCGTCACGGGGCGCCGGCTGTTCATCAATACCGGCGCGCTGATGCAGGCCGAAACGCCCAACGAGATCATCGGCGTCATCGCCCACGAAGCCGGCCACATCGCCGGCGGCCACCAGCAGAAATTGCGTGACCAACTCGAGCGCGCCAAGACGATGGCCATCATCGCCACGCTGCTTGGCGCCGGCGCCATCGTTGCGGGCGCCACCACCAACAGCCGCGGCCTTGCCGGCGCAGGCATGGGTGTCGCTGCCGGTGGCGGCGAGATGGCGCAGCGCAGCATTCTTGCTTACCAGCGCACCGAAGAGTCGACCGCCGACCGCTCGGCCATCACCTATCTCAATGCCACCGGGCAGTCCGGCATGGGCATGCTGAAGACCTTCGCCCGCTTCCAGAACGCACTGTCGCTATCCGGCACGCAGGTCGATCCCTACCGGATCAGCCATCCCATGCCGCAGGAGCGCATCGCCAATCTCGAAGTGCTGGTCAAGCAAAGCCCCAATGTCGACAAGGTCGATCCGCCGGCCCTGCAGCAGCGCCACGACATGATGCGCATCAAGATCGCCGCTTATATGGGCGGCCAGGCCGCCGCGACGCGACTGATCCGCAAGGCCCCGGGCAGCCTCCCATCGCGCTACGGCGAGGCGCAGATGGCCTATCTCTACGGCAATCTCGGTGCGGCACTCACCAAAACCAACGCGCTGATCAAGGAACAGCCGAAAAACCCCTATTTCCAGGAATTGCGCGGCGACATCCTGATGAAGGCAAACAAGCCGAAGGACGCCGCGGACGCCTATGCCAAGGCGGTCAGCCTCGATCCGGTGAAGTCGGGCCTGTTGCCCGTTTCCCTCGGCCAGGCGCTGATGGCCGTCGGCACGCCGGATTCGCTGAAGAAGGCGGTGGTGCAGATCAACAACGGCCTCGGGCGCGACAAGGAAAATACCGACGGATACCGCTATCTGGCTCAGGCCTATGGCGAGCTCGGCAACATCCCTTCGGCGGAGCTCGCGACCGCCGAGGGCCATTTCTATTCCGGCGACTACAAGAACGCGAAAATCTTCGCCATGCGCGCGCAAAAGGACTTGAAGCGCGGCGAGCCCGGCTGGATTCGGGCGCAGGACATCATAAACTACAACCCTTCAGGCAAACTCAAGAAGTGAACCTTACGGTCGCCCGCAGCGACTAGGATAGACCAGAACCGGCAAGAGGATGAGATGATGAACAAGGCAATACTGCTCGGCACGACAGGAGTGGCGGCTGCTCTTGCCATGCTGGCTTTCGGGTTCGTCGCCGGCAGTCCGCAAGCCGCCAAGGCCGATACGGCGCAGATCGTGCAGGTAGCGTCCTCGGACACCAAGATCGACCGCGCCGAGGTCGAGGGCATCATCCGCGACTACCTCTTGAAGAACCCCGAGGTTCTGCTCGAAGTGCAGGACGCGCTCGAGGCCAAGCAGAAGGAAGAACAGCGGATCGCCGCGCTCGGCGTCATCGAGAAGGCCAAGGACGAGATCTTCAACTCGAAATTCGACGGCGTCGTCGGCAATCCGAAGGGCAAGGTCACCATCGTCGAGTTCTACGATTACAATTGCGGCTTCTGCAAACGCGCCATCGAGGACATGCGCGAATTGACCAAGTCCGATCCGGACCTGCGCTTCGTTCTCAAGGAATTCCCGATCCTCGGTCCGGATTCGCAGAAGGCCAGCGTCGTCTCTATGGCCTTCCACCTCATGAAGCCGGAGAAGTACGGCGAGTTCCACAATGCACTGCTCGGCGGCCAGGGCCGCGCCACAGAGGCGGCGGCCATCAAGGTGGCGCTGTCTCTCGGCGCCGATGAGACGAAACTGCGTGAGAAGATGAAGGACCCGACCATTACCGAGGCTTTCTCCAAGACCTTCGACCTCGCCAACAAGCTGGCCATCACCGGAACGCCGTCCTACGTCGTCGGCAATGAAGTGGTGTTCGGCGCGCTCGGCCAGCAAGTGCTGGCGGAAAAGATCGAGGCGGCGAAAGCCGCGCTCTGATCTTGCGCGCGAGCCTATTTCTCACGGGCAGATTTCCGCCTGTTGTGGACAGTGAAAGATCGCACTTTGTGCTCTTTCCGCGGGCAGCTATGCCCATTATAGAAGGCCCTGCGCGCCGGCTTGAGGCCGGCGCCGGAAAAGGTCGGCATTTTTGAAAACGATTTTCGTCCTGAACGGTCCCAACCTGAACGCGCTCGGCAAGCGCGAGCCCGGCATCTATGGCGGCAAGACGCTTGCCGCGATCGCCGACGACTGCAGGCAGGCGGGCGCCGCACTTGGCCTCGAGATCGATTTTCGCCAGTCGAACCATGAGGGCGACCTCGTCGACTGGATCCAGGAGGCCGGCGACAAGGCAGCCGGCATCGTCATCAATCCGGGCGCCTACAGCCATACCTCGATCGCCATCCACGACGCCATCCGCGCCATTGCGCCGTTGCCCGTCGCCGAAGTTCACCTCTCCAACATCCACGCGCGGGAACCATTCCGCCACGTCTCCATGGTCGCGCCGGTCGCTGTCGGCATGATCTGCGGGTTCGGGCCGCTTGGCTACTCGCTGGCGCTGCAGGCGCTGGCGGCACGCCTATGACCGACCAACAAACAGAAGGCTCGAAAATGTCGATAAAGAAGACCGGTGTTGACCAGCAACTGATCCGCGATCTGGCGGGCATACTGAACGACACCAACCTCACCGAGATCGAGGTCGAGCTCGGCGACCTGAAGGTGCGCGTATCGCGCCAGGCGCCGGCGGCCGTCCACGCCATTGCAGCACCTCAAGCAGGCTATGCGCCGGCAGCGCAGCCCGCGGCGAGCGCAGCTGCCGCACCCGCGGTGGCCGATCCGTCCAAGAACGCGGTCCCCTCGCCGATGGTCGGCACTGCCTATCTCGCTCCCTCGCCAGACGCCAAGGCCTTCATCGAAGTCGGCCAGACGGTCAAGGAAGGCCAGACGCTGCTTATCATCGAGGCGATGAAGACGATGAACCAGATCCCTTCGCCGCGCGCCGGCACGGTGACGGCGATCCTGTTCGAGGACGGCCAGCCGGTCGAATACGGCATGCCGCTCGTCGTGATCGAGTAGAGCGGGCCGGATGTTCCAGAAGATCCTCATCGCCAATCGCGGCGAAATCGCGCTTCGGGTGCTGCGCGCCTGCAAGGAACTCGGTATCCAGACCGTGGTGGTGCATTCGACCGCCGACGCTGACGCCATGCATGTCAGGCTTGCCGACGAGAGCGTGTGCATCGGCCCGCCGCCATCACGCGACAGCTATCTCAACATCCACCAGATCGTCGCCGCCTGCGAGATCACCGGCGCCGACGCCGTGCATCCAGGCTATGGCTTCCTGTCGGAGAACGCCAAGTTCGCCGACATCCTTGCCGCCCACAACATTACCTTCATCGGCCCGTCCGGCGACCATATCCGCATCATGGGCGACAAGATCGAGGCCAAGCGCACGGCAAAGCGGCTCGGCATCCCCGTGGTGCCCGGTTCGGACGGCGCCGTCACCGATCAAAAGGAAGCCAGGCGCATTGCCGCCGAGATCGGTTATCCCGTGATCATCAAGGCATCCGCGGGCGGTGGCGGGCGCGGTATGAAGGTCGCTCTCACCGAGGCTGACCTTGAGATCGCCTTGCAGACAGCGAGCACGGAAGCCGGTGCCGCCTTCGGCGACGATGCCGTCTACATCGAAAAATACCTGCAAAAGCCGCGCCACATCGAGGTGCAGGTGTTCGGCGACGGCGCCGGCCGCGGCGTGCATTTCGGCGAACGAGACTGTTCCCTGCAACGCCGTCACCAGAAGGTCTGGGAAGAGGCGCCCTCGCCGGCCCTCAATGCCGAGGAGCGCGCCCGTATCGGCGGTATCTGCGCCAAGGCTATCGCCGACCTCGGCTATTCCGGCGCCGGCACCATCGAGTTCCTCTACGAGAACGGCGAGTTCTATTTCATCGAGATGAACACCCGCCTGCAGGTCGAGCATCCGGTGACGGAAGCGATCACCGGCATCGATCTCGTGCATGAGCAGATCCGCGTCGCCTCCGGCGGCGGGCTTTCGGTGCGCCAGGAGGACATCAAGTTCAATGGCCACGCCATCGAATGCCGCATCAACGCCGAGGATCCGCGCACCTTCACGCCCTCACCCGGCACGATCACGCATTTCCACACGCCCGGCGGCCTCGGCATCCGCGTCGATTCCGGTGTCTATTCCGGCTACAAGATCCCGCCTTATTACGACAGCCTGATCGGCAAGCTGATCGTTCACGGACGCAACCGCGTCGAATGCATGATGCGGCTGCGCCGGGCGCTCGACGAATTCGTCGTCGACGGCATCAAGACGACACTGCCGCTGTTTCGCGACCTCGTCGGCAATGCCGACATCGCCAATGGCGACTACGACATCCACTGGCTGGAAAAGTATCTGGCCCAAGAGGAATAGCGCCCAAATTACCGGTATGATGACGCGATGACCCGCCCCTACGCGCCCGGCTATCGCATTCCGACCGACCTTTTGCTCAAGGCCTATGCCTCGGGCGTCTTCCCGATGGCCGAGAGCGCTTCGGACCCTGAAGTGTTCTGGGTGCGTCCGGAAACGCGCGGCATCATCCCGCTCGACGGTTTCCACACGCCGAAGAGCCTGAAGAAGACGATCCGCAAGCACCCGTTCGACATCCGCTTCGACTTCGATTTCGAGGCGACGATCGACGGCTGCGCAGAAAAGCGCGAGGAGCGGCGCTCGACCTGGATCAACGCGCCGATCCGCGAAGCCTATGTCGAACTGCACCGTCTCGGGCATTGCCACTCGGTCGAAGCATGGCGCGAGGAACGGCTGGTCGGCGGCCTCTATGGTGTCTCGCTCGGCCGGGTGTTCTTCGGCGAAAGCATGTTCGCCCGGGAGACCGATGCGTCCAAGACCTGCCTCTATCATCTGGTCGAGCGGCTGAAGGCGCGCGGCTTCGCGCTGCTCGACACCCAATTCACCACCGAACACCTCAAGCGCTTCGGTGCGGTCGACGTCCCGCGCGGCAAGTATGAGAACATGCTGGCCGACGCGCTGAAGGGGGAAGCCGTTTTTTATCCTTGATCGGAATGCCTGCTCACCCTGGTTAAAGACGATCAGTTTTTCGCCGCAGCCTCCATCGGCGTCTGCGAATGGAACATCATCTTCCAGCCGTCGGCGCGATGGACATAACCGGTGCTGACCAGCGCCGCGTAGGCCTCGCCATTGGGCCGCGTCGCATGCGCTTCATAGGTCAGCATGACGATATCGCTGCCCGGCTCGACCATGCCTTTGACCTCGATATCGAGATCGCGCCACTGGTTGGGCTTCTTGGCGGTTTCTGCCAAATCTGCATTGCTCATGGCCTGCGCCATCTCAGGGAAAGCCACAAGGCACTCCGCGTCGGCATTGGCTGCGTAATAGGCCTTATCGCCTGTCCAGAACCCTCTTTCGAGGTCAAGCAAGTCTTTCTTATTGGCCGTGATCCGTTTGATGGCTGACATCGCAAATCCTCCATGCGCGTAGACGAGCGGTCGCTCACAGGCTAACGCATGGTTGCCACGGCAGTTCCGAGGATCAGTTGGTCGTGTCGGCGTCCGGCTCGGTCGCGTCCGGTTGTGCCTCTGCCGCAGCAGGCTTCGGCTTCGAGGTGTCGACCTTGGGTGTTTCGGCCTTGGCCGCGTCAGGTGGCGGCACGTCCGACTTCTGCTTGCAGCCCTTCAGCCACACGTCATAGACGGCATGCTCGACGGCATTGAGGCCAGGACTTTCGGCAAACATCCAGCCGGTGAAGATGCGGCGAATCTTGCGGTCGAGCGTGATCTCGTCGACCTCGACGAAGGAATCGGTCTTCGGTTCCTCGTTCTCCGGCCGCGAATAGCAGATGCGCGGCGTCACCTGCAAAGCGCCGAACTGCACGGTTTCGTCGATATAGACATCGAAGGTTATGATGCGGCCGGTGATCTTGTCGATGCCGGCGAATTCGGCGACCGGGTTGGTGATGCGATCGGAGATTGCCGGCGCCGCGGCAGGCGCCTGGGCTGCCGCAAACGCGGTCGGCCACATGGCAACAGCGGCAACTGCCGTCAGTCCGGCCATCGATGTCAGGCTGAAAATGTTCATGCTGATATACCGGTGGTTTGGGCTAGGGTGATTCTGTCACGCCCGAGGCTATTCGCCGTTGTCATACCAGCAAGCAGCTAAACGCCAATTGTGGCGACAAAAGACCGGCCGACGGTCAAGAACCAGGCGTCCACGCATCATAGTCGCCCGTCACCTGCGGACGGTGCTGATTGGTGAGCACGGAACCCTTCGGCCGATAGGCCGCCGGAGTACCCGTGAGGTTCGGCTCGTGCGCCTTTTCCCATTCGCGCGGGCGATAGTCGTCGCTCGGCGGCGCGACATCGACGCGGTGATGGATCCAGCCGTGCCAGCCCGGGGGAATCGCCGAGGCTTCCGAATAGTTGGCGTAGATGACCCAGCGGCGGGTGCGGCCTTCCGAATCGACGCCGCCTTCATAGTAGACATTGCCGACAGCATCCTGGCCGACCTTGCTGCCGTGACGCCAGGTGTTGAAACGCGTTCCCAGCGTCTGACCGTTCCACCACGTGAAAAACTGCTTAAGGAAGGTTTTCATCAAAAATCCTCGCGGCGCGCGGGGCGGCGCCCGCTTCCCTGCTTATGGCGTCAGGTCATCGCGAAGGCAAGGGTTTTGCGCTGCCTGCGGCACTGACGGCACGCCCGAACGCATGGGCGGCGGTCGATCCATTTCGCAACTGCGAACACCACACTTGCCAAGCCGGCTGCGTCTTCCTAAAGCTCTCATCGCCCGGCGCTGGTCAACGCTAGGTGCGGGAGGTGAGGAATGGCCCCAGACGCGTCGGTCGCCAGGATCAGCGCGGAGACGATTCGCACCCGCAAGGGCGGCGTGCCGATCGTCTGCCTGACCGCTTACACCTATCCCGTCGCCCGCCTGCTCGACGACCATGTCGACCTTCTCCTGGTCGGCGACAGCGTTGCCATGGTATTGCACGGCCACAAGACCACGCTCGGCGCCTCGCTGGAGATGATGATCGCCCATGGCCAGGCGGTGATGCGCGGCTCGGCAAAGGCCTGCGTGGTGGTCGACATGCCGGCCGGCAGCTATGAGAATTCGGCCGCGCAAGCCGTTGCCTCGGCACGCCGCATCGTCGATGAAACCGGCTGCCAGGCGGTCAAGCTGGAGGGCGGCGTCGACGTCAGCGGCCAGATCGCGGCAATTGTCGCCTCAGGCATTCCGGTGATGGGTCATATCGGCCTGCAGCCGCAATCGGTGGAAAAGGACGGCGGCTACAAGATCAAGGGCCGTACGCCGGAGAATGTAGCTGCCCTCATGCGCGACGCCGATGCGGTCGAAAAAGCTGGCGCCTTTTCGCTGGTCATCGAAGGTACGGTCGAGACTGTTGCCGCCGAACTCACCCAGCGCGTCGCCATTCCAACCATCGGCATCGGCGCCAGCAGCGATTGCGACGGCCAGATCCTGGTCATCGACGACATGATCGGCCTGACCGTCGACCGGGTGCCGAAATTCGTCAAGGAATACGCTGACTTGCGCGGCGTGGTCGCCGATGCCGCCGCTCGTTACGCGGCGGAGGTGCGCAATCGCACCTTTCCCGGACCGGGCCATGTCTTTTCAGTCAAAGAGGGCAAGGACAACGCATGAACCAGCCTGTCGTTGTCGACACTGTGCTTGCCCTTCGCGCCGTGATCCGCGACTGGCGGCGCGACGGGCTCAGCGTTGCCCTGGTGCCGACCATGGGCGCGCTGCATGACGGCCATATCTCGCTGGTCAGGGCCGCGCTTTCGACGGCCGATCGCTGCGTCGTCTCGATCTTCGTCAATCCGGCCCAGTTCGCGCCCACCGAAGACCTCGACAAGTATCCTCGCCAGCTGGGTCGCGACCTCGAACAGCTGGCGCAAGCCGGCGCCCATCTTGCCTTCACCCCAATGGTCTCCGAAATGTACCCGGCGGGTTTCGCCACCAGGATTTTGGTCGGCGGCCCGTCTTCGGGGCTAGAATCGGATTTCAGGCCGACCTTCTTCGAGGGCGTCGCCACGGTTGTGGCCAAGCTGTTTCTACAAGCCCTGCCCGATTGCGCCGTCTTCGGCGAAAAGGACTACCAGCAGCTTTGCGTCGTCCGAAAACTCTGCCGCGATCTCGACCTGCCGGTGGATATTGTCGGCGCGCCAACCGTGCGCGATGCGCACGGCCTCGCAATGTCGTCGCGCAACGCCTATCTCGGCGCCGCCGAACTCGGCGTCGCCCGCCAGCTCAATGTCATCCTGCGCCAGGCGGCGGCAGCGCTTGCAGCTGGCACCTACGAAAGCAGCGTGACGGCCAAGGCTGCCGCCGCGCTTCTCGAGGCAGGCTTCGACAGCGTCGACTATGTCGCGGCGCGCGAGAGCCTGACCCTCGCCCCCTGGCGGCGTGACAGCGACGGCCGCCTCCTCGCTGCGGCCTGGCTTGGCAAGACCAGGCTGATCGACAATGTGGAAGTTTCCTCATTTATTCCCTGAAAAAGTCCAAAACCATTCACTTTGATTTGTATCGCAGATTGGCTCGATCGCTCTTACACAGCGACATTTAGAGCCATATTGGCTCGCCTGATGGGCGATCGCACCAAACTAGACGCCGCTGTGGGACGTTTCACAGACGTAACGTACCCGCCAATGTTGTGTGTGACTTCAGGCAAACATAATGTGTGACTTGCCACTACGCCGTAATGTAAACGAGGCTTTATGTCCATCCAGGCCAACATGTTCGGTCGCGCTCTGCCGCAGATCGTCGAGGCCATTTACGATTCGATTGCCGATGTCGGCCGCTGGCAGTCGACGCTCGAGGCCATCTGCAGGTTGGCGATTGGACGGCTTGCCATGCTGGCGGTCGTCGAGACATCGAGCAATTCTGCCCGGTTTTCGATCTCCTGCGGCGACCTCGCCATGCTCGCGGCGTTGCAACGCGATTACGCCTCCGAAGTGCCTTTCTTCAAGGCGGTGCCGAAAATGGACATAGACGTGCCGTTCACCGTCGATAGTGTCTATGCGCTGCAAGGCCCCGATGCCCGGCAAAACTGGATCGAAAGCCGCATCGTGCGCGAGTGGGTGGAACCCAACCGTCTCGACGATTTCTTCTGGGTGGCGCTGATGAGGCAGCCGGCGCGCACCGGCATGCTGATGGTGGTGACCGACAAGGACAGGCCGCAGATCTCAATCAGGGATCTCGATCTGATTTCCACGCTAGCACCCCATGTCCGGCGTGCGGTGACCATCGGCGACCTCTTCGAGGCCGAGCGGCGCAAGTCCGACATCTTTCGCTCGATCATCGAGAGCCTCGACCATCCGGTGCTGATCGTCGCTGAAGACATGCAGATCATCTTCGCCAATCCGGCGGCCGAGGCGCTGCTCGCGCAAAACACCTCAGTGTCCTCGATACGCGGCCAGCTTTCGTTCACTTATGCCAATGCCAACACAGCGATCGGCGGCGCCGTCCACCTCGGCAACCGCAACGAATTCGCGCTCGGACCTTCCGGCATCAACATTCCCCTGGTGCGGGCCATGGCTCCGGCGGTGGCGCATGTCATGCCGCTGGCCCGACGTGACATTTCGGCCCGCATGTCGCAGCGCGCCGCCGCCGCCATCTTCATCGCCGCCGCCGACGCAACACCCGTGCCGGCGCTGGAAGCGATCGCAGCGCTGTTCGGGTTGACCGCGGCGGAAAAGCGCGTCGCCGGTCACGTCGCCGCCGGTCTGACGCGCCGCGAAATCGCGGCAGCCAGCAGCGTCTCGGACGGCACCGTCAAATCACAGCTGGCGACGATCTTCGACAAGACCGCCACCGGCGACCAACGAGAGCTGGCGCTACTGATGCGCGAATTGACGCCGCCGCTGCGCGCGATCTGAGCCATGCACAAGGCTAATCGGCATATTTTTCAAGTATTTGCCGGCAAGGCGGCATAATCCACAATACTAAGCCGGCATTGTTGCAATTCGGCCAAAATCATGGTGCGGTCCTGTCCCGACCCGGAGACGGCGCGCATCGTGCCCGACCGGACGTGACAACAATCTCTGGCACGGTTCCCGAGTTGATAGCGACACGCATAGAACAGCTGCTGCCTTACCTTTTTTTGCTGACCCTGCTTTGCATCGCGCTCGCTTTGCGCCCGCTATTGCCGGTCGACGAGACGCGCTATCTCACCGTCGCGTGGGAAATGTTTATCAGCGGCCATGTCTTCGTGCCGACGATGAACTTCGCACCCTATCTGCAAAAGCCGCCGCTGCTGTTTTGGCTCATCGACCTCGCCTGGAGCCTCTTCGGCGTCAGCCGTGCAGCGGCGATGCTCGTCGTGTTCGCTGCCTCGTCACTGGTCATCTGGTTGACGACCTTGCTCGCCAAAACCCTCTTTCCAGGGCGCCCGGATATCTCGAGCCGCATCCCCTGGCTGATTGCCGGCAGCACCGTGTTCGTCATTTATTCAACCCTCATCCTCTTCGACATGCTGCTCACGGCCTGTGTGCTGGCTGCCCTGCTGTCATTGCTGGCCTTTGCCAGGAGCGGCAACCTTTGGAAGGCGGTGCTGGCGGGTCTGTTCATCGGGCTCGGCGTGCTGGCCAAGGGCCCGGTCGTGCTCATCCATATCGGCGCGCCCATCCTGCTCTATCCCCTTTGGCGCGACCGGCGCGCCGGCCTTGCCCCTTTGCAGTTCTTTGCCGGAGCGGGCCTTGCAGTTCTCGCCGCTCTCATTCCGGTGTCCATCTGGCTGGTGCCGGCGACGATTCTGACCAAGGGGACTTTCGTCTACGATCTTGTCTGGAACGAGTCGGCGGGCCGGGTGACCGGAAACCTGCACAATGCGCATGGCCGGCCGTTTTATTTCTACCTGATGCTGCTGCCGCTCATGTTTGTGCCCTGGGCCTTTATCCCGCCGGTGTGGCGACTGAAGCCGATCGCCGGGATACGGAAACTGATCGACACAACGTCGCCGGATTTGCGCGCCCTGCGCCTGCTTTCGTTCTCTTTCATTGCGGTGCTGCTGGTCTTCAGCGCCATATCCGGCAAGCAGCCGCACTATCTGGTGCCGGCACTGCCTTTTGCAACCATCCTGCTTGGCTATTTCATGACCGAGATTTCACTCTTCCGGCTGAAAGGCACGGCCTTGACCATGCTTGCCATTTTCGCCATCGGCCACGCCGTCGCCTCGGAGACCGCGTTCAAAAGCTACGATATGTCGCCGCTGGCGAGCTTCATCGATGAGCGAAAGGACGCGGACTGGGCCGTCGGGTTCGACTATCAGGGCGAGGTCGGTTTCCTTGCAGGCATGGAGAAGCCGTTCGAGAACGCCGACAAGCCTGATGAGTGGCTCAAATCCCACCCCGGCGGCTACGTCATTGAAAAGCAGCCAAATGATCCAGGCGCCTCCGAGCAGATCGCCTTTCGACAGCCGGTGGAGCGCGGCTATCTGGTCGTCCTGAAAGGACAGCACTAAGTAGTCTGACGTTTATCCCAGCGCCTTCTCGAAGATCAGCGCCGGCAATCCCGAACCGCCGCCGCAATCGGCGGAGCTGCCTGCCGGCAGAAATCCGTTCGAGCGGTAGAAGGCTATGGCCGTTGCATTGGCCTCCTCCACCTCGACGCGCAAAGTGTTTGCTTCCGGAAAGCTGGCCTCGACCTCGTCCAGCAAGGCGCGGCCGATGCCTTGCCGCTGGCAGGCGGGCAGCACATAGAGCTGGTTCAACAGCACGATCTTCGCATCCGTCGTGGCGGCGGCGAAAGCCATGCCGCCGAGCCGCTTGCCATCGTCGGCGACCAGGAATTCCGAGTTCGGCCTGGTCAGCCGCGCTTTGAGCGAGGTGATCGAATGCCAGTCGTCGGTGATCTCAGTCACCCGCTCGACGCCATAAATGGCGTCATACGTCGCGTGCCAGGTTTCGACCAGCAGCGCGCGGATGGCGGCAAGGTCGCGTTCCCCAGCGGTGCGGACGAACATCGTTTTACTCGATGCCGAGCTTGGTCTTGACCAGATCGTTGACCGCCTGCGGGTTGGCCTTGCCGCCGGTTGCTTTCATCACCTGGCCAACGAACCAGCCGGCCATTGTCGGCTTGGCCCGCGCCTGCTCGACCTTGTCGGGGTTGGCGGCAATGACCTCGTCGACTGCCTTCTCGATGGCGCCGGTGTCGGTGACCTGCTTCATGCCGCGGCTTTCGACCAGCTGGCGCGGATCGCCGCCCTCGTTCCAGACGATCTCGAACAAGTCTTTGGCGATCTTGCCGGAGATGGTGCCTTCCTTGATCAGATCGATGACCGCCCCGAGCTGCTCCGGCGAAACCGGAGCGTTTTCAATGTCTTTTCCGGCTTTGTTGAGCTGCCCGAGCAGATCGTTGATGACCCAGTTGGCGGCAAGCTTGCCATCGCGACCGCTGGCGACCTGCTCGAAATAGTCGGCGATCGGCTTTTCCGACACCAGGATCGAGGCGTCGTAGGTCGACAGCCCCAGCGAAGAGATCAGCCGCGCCTTCTTGTCGTCGGGCAGTTCCGGCAACTCCTTGGCCAGCGCATCGACATAGGCCTGGTCGAATTCCAGCGGCAGGAGATCCGGATCGGGGAAGTAGCGGTAGTCATGCGCCTCTTCCTTGGTGCGCATCGAGCGCGTCTCGCCCCTGATGGCATCGAACAGCCGGGTCTCCTGGTGGATCTTGCCGCCATCCTCGAGGATGGCAATCTGGCGGCGCGCCTCGAACTCGATGGCCTGGCCGATGAAGCGGATCGAGTTGACGTTCTTGATCTCGCAGCGCGTGCCGAATTCGCCGCCGGGCTTGCGCACCGAAACGTTGACGTCGGCGCGCATCGAGCCTTCGTCCATGTTGCCGTCGCAAGTGCCGAGATAGCGCACGATGGTGCGCAGCTTGGTGACGTAAGCCTTGGCCTCGTCGGCGGAGCGCATGTCGGGCTTGGAGACGATCTCCATCAGGGCCACGCCCGAGCGGTTGAGGTCGACATAGGACATGGTCGCATGCTGGTCGTGCATCGACTTGCCGGCATCCTGCTCCAGGTGCAGGCGCTCGATGCCGATCTCGATGTCCTCGAACTCGCCCTGCCGGTCGGGGCCGACCGAAATGACGATCGTGCCCTCGCCGACGATCGGCTGCTTGAACTGGGAGATCTGGTAGCCCTGCGGCAAGTCCGGATAGAAGTAGTTTTTCCGGTCGAACACCGACTTGTGGTTGATCTGCGCCTTCAGTCCGAGACCGGTGCGGATGGCCTGCTTGACGCATTCCTCATTGATGACCGGCAGCATGCCGGGCATGGCCGCGTCGACCAGGCTGACATTGGCGTTGGGCGCCGCGCCGAAGGTCGTCGATGCGCCGGAAAAAAGCTTTGCTTCCGAGGTCACCTGCGCATGGACCTCGAGGCCGATGATGATCTCCCAATCGCCGGTGGCGCCGGAGATAAAACGTTTGGCGTCGGGCGTGCGGGTATCGATGAGGGTCATGGTGGCCTGCGCTTTTGGCTCGCGAAAATTGCGATTTTCGCAAATTTGGGTATCGGCCTTCGCTAGTGCAAACCGCTTCGCGAGACAAGCGCCCAAAGAAGCGCATAGCCGCAGTCTGGCCTTTTCAGCCGCTTTCGCCTATAGGACGCCCATCCCAATGGAGAGTGGATGTCCACTTACGCTCAGTCCCGGTAAGGCCCTGACCTCGTAGCGAGGCAGGGGCAAGAAGACCTGAAACCCCGTGCCGTGAAGCTTCGCGGCGGCGGCATTTTTCGTTTTCCCGGGAATTTCTCCAATGGATATTTCGCGCAGCACATGACCCCGAAAATCGGAACCGATTTTCGGAAAGGATCATGTGCCAATTATAAGTGCCACAGCGTCCTTTGCGCGTCCAAAATGACGCGCGGCGCTGTGGAACAGCGCATCCTGCACCTGCTCGCGCAGGGCGGGCGCATCGAAGTCGAAAAGAACCACAAAAGACGGATCGCCACCGTCAAATGCATGACTCGCGACGGCTGGCACTATCCAGGCGTCGATCTCGATCTGTTTCGAAAACTGAGGCGAAGGAAAGCGGTTTCATCTTGCGATGGCGGTCCCTACCGCATCACAAGGCGCGGGCTGCAGCTCGTCCGCTCCGAACTCGACAACCGATAAGATAAGCCCCGCCGGCCGGTATTTCCGGTCGGCGGTCTCTTCGCGGATCAGGCCGTCGCAATATAGGCCCTGATTTCTTCGGCCTCGCGCTCGACATCCTCGATGCGGCGCTTGACCACGTCGCCGATCGACACGATGCCGTCGAGCATCCCATCCTTTTCCACCGGCAGATGGCGGAACCGGCCTCGGGTCATGATCTCCATCACCTCGTTGACCGTGTGGTTCTCGTTGCAGATCTTCACCTTCGGCGTCATCGCCGAGCGCACCGCGATATCAAGTGCGGCAGCGCCTTCCTTGGCAACCACCCGCACGATGTCACGCTCGGAAAGGATACCGACGATCTTGCGATCGCCATTGGTGATGACCAGTGCACCGATCTTGTGGTCGACCAGGATTCGAATGGCTTCGCTCAGCTTTTCATTCGGCCCGAGCGTGAACACGTCATGGCCTTTTTTCTCGAGAATTGCCTTAACCGTCATGGCGTCCTCCTCCTCCTGCTTGGCTAGCCAGCTCCCGCCCTGACCGGCTTCACATAAGAGTGAACATCGTGCGCCGTGATCGGTTGCTTTTCAAGTGCGCCAGCGGGTGCGCTAGTCGGGAGCGCTCTGGTCCTCGGGGATTTCCCATTCAGGCGCCTGCCCGGGCCGGTCGAACCAGCGCAATCCGAAGAAGCCGGCAACGAGGCCGCCAATATGCGCTTCCCAGGCGATCTGGCCGGCCTCGCCGAGCCCGAGACCGTAAAGGCCGGTGACAAGATTGATGACCATCCAGGCACCGAGAAAATTGACGACGCCGCGCAAGCGCAGAACGATTGCGATCGGCAGCACGGGACCGGCAAAGGCAGCCCTGCCGGACGAGCGGTCGGTACGGAACCCGAAACGCGCCGCCGCACCCATCATGCCCGATATCGCACCGGAGGCGCCGACCAGCGGCGCCTCGCCAAATGGGTGGACCGCCCAGAATAGCACCACCGCGGCCAATCCGGTGGCGGCGAAAAACAATGCGAACCGGAACCAGCCGAGACGGTTGGCCAGCGGCGAACCGAAGGCGGCCAGCGCAACCATGTTGATGGCAATGTGGGCAAGGCCGCCATGCATGAAGGCATAGGTGAAAGGACGGGTGAAGAGGAACCAGTCGAAGCCGTATTGGCCGGTGTAGAGGACTGGAATGAAGGCCCCGTCGGTGAGCAATGTTATCTGCTGCTCTTCGGTCAGCACATATTGCTGCAGCAGGAAGACGGCGACGCAGATGCCGATCACCGCCAGCACCACCGGCGGCAGGTTGAACACCGGCTCGCGGCGCGGCGGCGGCGCCTCCTCGGTCTGTTCGGTCTCGGTGGGGCTTGTCGGTTCGCTCATTCACTTGGGTCCAGGGATTCGTTGCGCGAGCTTTAGAGCAAGGATGCTTCGGTTGAAACTGCCCTGCATCCTCTGCCACCTCGCACGGCGCGCTTCAGCGCGGCGTCAGGTGATGACAGCACAAATCGCGCTGTCCTCGATGGCAGAGCCGGGGAGGCGGCATATCTTCTCACCTTGGCCTCAACGGGTTTAGACTAAAAAAAATCGTTGGCCCGGTCGGAGCTCCGCCGTCCTTGATGAAAGGGACGCAATCGGGAGGAGAAAATGCCAGAAAAAATCCTCGTGCTCATCGGGACGAAAAAAGGCGCCTTCATCGCCGAGAGCGATGGCAAGCGCGGGTCGTGGAAGCTGCGCGGTCCGTTCTGCGAGCACTGGCCGATGAACCATGTCGTCGGCGACCCCGAGACCGGCGCGATCTACGGCGCCGGCGGCAACGAATGGTTCGGCCCGGCGGTCTGGAAGTCGGACGACCTTGGCTGGACCTGGACGCATTCCAGCGAGGGCTTGGCCTATGCGGCTGGTGAGGAACCGATCAAGGCGGTGTGGAGCCTCGCCAGGCGCAACGGCAGCCTCTATGCCGGCGTGCAGCCGGCCGGCCTGTTTCGCTCCGACGACGGCGGGGCCACCTGGAGCCACATCGAGGGCCTGCAGCATCACCCAAGCCGCAAGGACTGGAACCCCGGTGGCGCGGGCCTTATCCTCCATTCCATCGTCACGCACCCCAGAGACGAGGAGCAGATTTGGGTGGGCATCTCGTCCGCAGGCGTGTTCTACACCTGGGACGGCGGCAAAACGTGGGAGCCGCGTAACCGGGGCACCCGCGCCGACTTCCTGCCCGAAGGACAAAACTATCCAGAATTCGGCCAGTGCGTGCACTGTCTGGTGATGGCGCCCAGCAAGCCCGACCGGCTCTACCAGCAGAACCATTGCGGCATGTACCGCTCCGACGATGGCGGCAAGAACTGGCAGAGCATCGAGAAGGGCCTCCCCTCGACCTTCGGTTTTCCTGCGGCCACGCATCCGCGCGACGCCGACACGCTTTTCCTTCTGCCGCTCAACGGCGACAGCGCCGGCCGTTACGTGCCGGACGCAAAGGCGGCGGTCTGGAAGACGGAGGATGCGGGCGCCACATGGCTCGACGAGCGCAAGGGTCTGCCGCAGGAGAACTGCTATGCGGGCGTGTTGCGGCAGGCCATGGCGACCGACAGCCTCGAGCCGGCCGGAGTTTATTTCGGCACCAGCGGCGGCTCGCTCTTTGCCAGTGCCAACGAAGGCGAAGACTGGTCGGAGATCGCTCAGCATCTGCCCACGATTCTGTCCGTCGAGACGATGGTAGTGGGCGAGTAGGGCAAATGTCGAACAACCCAGCCCGCAGTGTGCACCTTGTCATCGCGCGGCTTCCGGGCGTGCTCATCGACCTGTTTCCTGGCGCGCCCCGTCGGGTCGAGCTGCCGGCCTCGACTGTGAAGGAAATGATCGACGGGCTCGACGCGCTCTGGCCCGGCATGCGCGACCGGATGTGCGATTCCCGCCCTGCCATCCGCCGTCATATGAACGTTTTCGTCGATGGCGAGAAGGCAACCCTGGAAACCAGGCTCGCGCCCGGCACCGAGGTTTTTATCCTAACAGCAATCAGCGGCGGTTAGGCCAGGGATATCTCCTGGGGACCGGCTGGTGGCAGCCACGTTCATCGCTCGCCGACGGCAGGAAGCTTGACGTCGGGATCCTCGACCGTTTCGAAGCACGCCATTGGCAAATGTTGCTGCTGGCTGGCCGCTACACGCCTCGACCGCGAATCACCAGGCGCGAATCAAAAAGAAACCGTCCAAGGTTTCCCTTGAACGGCTGGTCGAGCCCCTGCTCCCCCTAAAACTCTTGACTGAAGTGCTGCCGATCGTCGCGAAACGACCGCTTCTGGAGTGGTTTTTGTGTGCCACGACGACCGTCGGCGCGCAACGTAAACCACTTGTTAACCTTAACGTCCCCGACCCGTGAACAAGTGTTAACGACGCTGGCACGCATCCTGCTCCGGAACGCATGTAGGTCATCGGAGGGCGCCCTTTCTGTTCACCGATGGGACCATCAGAAAGCAGATTGCGCGGAGTTGCATAGCATGAACCAGAACGGATCAATCACGCTGTTCCATTATTGGAACCGACTGCGTGATGGACGTCCTGCCCCAAAGCGTTCGGAGGTCGAACCGGCCGATATCAAGACGCTTTTGGCCGACACGTTCATCCTGGAAAGGGATACGCGCGGCGAAGCGGTGTTTCGGCTTGCCGGCACCAGGCTTTGCGCCGGCTACGGCCGCGAGCTCAAGGGTTTTTCGTTTCCCTCCCTGTGGCGTGACAAGGACCAGCGGCTGATGTCGCGGCTCATTCACGGCGTCTTCGAGCAAAAATCCGTGGTGCTCATCACCTATGAAGGGTTCAGCCGCAACGGCCGTTCCAACCGCTTCGAACTGCTTGCGCTGCCGCTCGACGGCGGCGTCGAGAACCCGCGCTGCCTCGGCGTCATCAGCGCCGTCGAAAAGCCGTTTTGGCTGGGCGCCGACCCGATCACCGACGCGCTGATCGACGCCATCCGCGTCATCGATCCCGACAAGGAACCGATATTCCTGAAAAACCGGCCGGAAATATCCGTTCCTTCGCTGGCACCTACCGAGCTCGAAGCGCCGGAGACCATCTCGGCGCTCGGTCGGTCGCGACGCATCCGCCACCTCGTGGTGTTCGACGGTGGGCGTGGGGAATAATGCATATCGCTCAAAAGTGGCCCTGATTTTGAGAAAACGACATGCATAAGAACAAAGGCCGGACGCGCGTCGCCTGAATCCGTTCGGACGGGACGCGCTCCAGGCTCAAATCCAGGGCCTGATCTTAAGTATAGGCGGCCCGCTTTTCCCCTTTGTTAACCTGATTTGCTGTAGCGTTTTGGCGTGAAGTTCCACGCACTACGCGGGAATGCCAACGGGGTGTAGGCAGTCATGAGGTCAGCGGCGGTCGAATATGCGCCGTCCCGCGCCGAAAGGCGTAACTTTCAGCGCGTCCGGGTCAAGATCTACGGGCGCTTCATGCTGGAGGACCGCACCGAACACCCGTGCCAGGTGGTCGACATGTCGCCGGGCAATGTAGCGCTGCGCACCGAGCGCGTCGGCATGCCGGGCGAAAAAATCATTGCCTATATCGATCATATCGGCCGCATCGAGGGCGTGGTGACGCGCACCTCGCAGGACGGCTTTGCCATGACCGTCATTGCCTCGGATCGCAAGAAAGACAAGCTTGCCGCGCAATTGACCTGGCTCGCCAACAAGCATGAGCTCGACCTGCCGGAAGACCGCCGCCACGAACGCGTGGCGCCGCGCAACCCGACCAGCGTGCTGCAGCTTACCGATGGACGTCAGTACCAGTGCCGCATCATCGACCTGTCGCTGTCGGGTGCGGCAATCGAAATCGACGTCAAGCCGGCGATCGGCATTCAGGTGATGCTCGGCACCATGCGCGGCCAGGTGGTGCGCCATTTCGAAGATGGCGTCGCCATCGAATTCGCCGTCATCCAGCGCCCGGAAACGCTCGATTCCGAGTTCAACGCCCCGCGCGCCTGACTGGTCGGCAACACGCATTAAAACGAACCGGCCCTTGGCGGCCGGTTTTTTGTTGCCCGGCATTCCGTCTGGTTCTCCTTGTCGCAGTGCGCCACGTCCACGCCCTCTACGCCGCGATTTTGCGTCGAGACCTGAACGATTTTATATTAAAATAGATCAAATTTTATGCTTATTCTATTGGGGTTTTACTCAATGTCTACTTCGGGTTTTTGCGTGAAATAAATCGACCGGTGTCATTGTCTCCTCAAACGGGGAGACTGACCAAATGGCGAAGACGTGGGGCAAGCTGTTGCTCTTGGCAATGGCGATGCAGCTTTCCGCTTGGGGAATGGCGCAAGCAGCGGGACCAGCCTACATGCACACTGGCGGCCGCACCACACAGCCTGTGGGCCACTACGAATTCTGCCAGAAGCTGCCGCCGGAATGCGCGCAGCGTACGCCCAAGCAGGCGCCGGTCGAACTGACCCGCAGGCTGTGGGCGTCGATGGTCAGCATCAACAATTCGGTCAACACCAGGATTGTGCCGCGCACCGACATGGAAATGTGGGGCAAGGAAGAGGTCTGGTCCTACCCCGACAGCGGCTTCGGCGATTGCGAGGACTATGCGCTGGAGAAGCGCCGCGAATTGATGGCGCTTGGCGTTCCCGCCGGCAATCTCTTGATGACCGTGGCGCGCCAGCCGAATGGCGACGGCCATGCGGTGCTCACCGTACGCACCAGCCTTGGCGAGTTCATCCTCGACAATCTGGAGTCCAAGGTGCTGTCCTGGACCGACACCGATTACACTTACCTGAAGCGCCAATCCGACCAGAATTCCGGCATGTGGGTAACGATCAATGACGGCCGCGCCGACGCGGTTGCCAGCGTCCGTTAGGACGCGGAAACAAGAATCACGTCCGCTCAGGACGCGACGAGAAAGCCCGGTCGAGTCCCCACCCTCCCCGTCCCCAACGACCGGGTTTTAGGAGCCGGCCCCGTCCCCGGGCCGGCTCCACCATTTCCACCGAAAGGCAGCCGCCAGGCGCACCTGAAGATCGCGACACGCCTTTTCACGCACAGAAGATCGAAGCACTATGCCGTTGGTTTCACCTTCTGGATCACGGCGATGTTGGAAATCCCGGAAGATCGGTGCGAGCGCCATCGCCTGTTCAAGGCGATCGACGATGCCTTCAAAGTCGGCGATTTCGAGGGGCTCGGCGTGGCATTGGGCGGCTCGCACCGCTGGTTCGACGAGCGCATGCCATTCGAGCTCGGCCTCGGGCATCCGCTGGAATATGCGATTTATTGGAGCCCGGTCGGGTTCATTTCGACTTTGCTGGATGCAGGCTCGGATCCGAATTACCAGGATCACGGCGGGTTTCCAGCAATCATTGCTGCACTGTCAACCGATCGATCCGATAGGCTGGAAATCGTCAGGGTGCTGATCGACGGTGGCGCGGACCCGAACATGCGGGGCGTGAACGACTGGACGCCGCTTCACTATGCGGTGGCGATCCGCAATGTCGAGGCGCTCCGCCTGCTTTTGACGGCGGGCGCCGACCCGGCGCTGGAAACCCGCATCGATGACTATACGACGGCCCTTGAGGAAGCCGACAATGCCGGCTTTGAGGCTGGCGCTTCATTGCTGCGCGATGCGATGGCCGGGCGCTCCTAGGACTAACAGTGGTTGGACCGCAATTACCCCCGCGACACGCGGTCGTTTATGCTGGCCTCAAACCTTCTTCAGTCCCGCCTTGAACCTTTTGCCGTTGGCGACATAGTGCGCGGCAGAGGCGCGCAGCCTGGCGACCGCGGCGTCGTCCAGCGTCCTGATCACCCGCGCCGGCGAGCCGACGATCAACGAATTGTCGGGGAATTCCTTGCCTTCTGTGACCAGCGCGCCGGCGCCGACCAGGGAGTTCTTGCCGATCCTGGCGCCGTTCAGCACGATGGCGCCCATGCCGATCAGGCTGTTGTCGCCGATCGTGCAGCCATGCAGCAAAGCGCGGTGGCCGATGGTGCAGCCTTGCCCGATCGTCAGGGGAAAGCCGGGGTCTGTGTGCATCACCGCGTGTTCCTGGACATTGCTGTCGGCGCCGATGACGATCGCCTCGTTGTCGCCACGAATGACCACGCCGAACCAGAAGCCGGCATTGCGACCGACCTTGATGTCGCCGATCAACTTGGCGTCCGGCGCGATCCAGTTGCTGTCGGCATCCTCGAAACTGGGCGCCTTTCCGTCGATCGCATAGGTCGGCATTTTTCCGTCTCCGATTCTTCTTATGTCGGCAAATCGGCGGACCCTAAGACAATTCCGGGAAAACCGCGTAGCGGTTTTTCCGAGAAACTGCGGCGAGGTTTCAGTTCGCAATTGCGTCAAGATGAACATACCGGGCCAGCGATTCGACCAAAAGCTGAACCGCTCCAGGAGAACCGACGCCCCACGAGGCAATGGCGATCAGCACGATGCCCAGCGCCAGCGCCCAGGCCATCACGGTGCAGCCGCAGGACATCAGCATAAGCGTCGAAATACGGCCCTCGCGCCGCGCATCAAGGGCATCGTTGGCGAGCATGAACGGCCCGGCGCAGGCGGTTGCGGCCAGCGAGCGCAGGATGTGCGCCGGCGACACATAGGGCTCGGAAAAGGCAAGCCGGCGGCCGGCCGCCAGTTCCATCACGGATCCGGTGAGCCCACAGGCAGTAAGCCCGACGGCAAAAGCGAAGAGAACGGGCATCAACAGACTCATCTTTACCTTCCGTTTACCATGAAATCGCACAGTCGCATCCGACAGCTGCGCAGCAAGAGCCATGCCGCGGCATGTGTGCCGTCCAAGGACAGAAGCGGCGATTATGGGGATTGCGATGAAGCAGGCAGCGGCCGCCGAAGAATTCAACGTCGTCGATTCCGTGCTGATGAAGCGGGTGTTTTATGCCTTTGCGGCACTGGCGCTGCTGTCGCTGGCGATCAGCCTTGGCGGCAAATGGTTTGGCCGCTCGATCGCCATGGCCGGCTATACCGACGACGCCACGGTCCACCGGGTGGTGATCGGCAACAATGTCATTGCCGTGCCGGCCAATGCCATCCGCTTCCTGCAGGCGCGCCGCGACGGCATCGCTTCGCGCCTCGACCTCTATCTGCGCTATCCCCAGATGGAGGGTTACAGCGAAGCCGCCCGCGACGATTTCAACCATACGGGAACGGCCAAAAACATCATCTTCCTGTCGTTCGAGCCGCAGATGATGTCGCGCGACATGAGCGGCCGTTTCGCGCCGATCTACAGCGCGCTGATCAGCCAGCCCGGAACGCCCGGGCCTGGCGGCACGATGATTTACGGCTTCGGCGAAAAATCGGGCTATCTCAACGAGGTGCTTGCGGTTGCCGGCCGCCCCGGCAAGGATCCGTTCGTCGCCCGCTGCCTGAGCGGACCGACTGCTGAGGAATCGCTGGCGCCCTGCGAGCGCGATATCCTGGTCGGCGACAGCCTCAGCCTGACCTACCGCTTTCCCCGCGAATTTCTGGGCAATTGGCAGGCGCTCGACGCAGCAATCGTCGCCGAGGCCACGCGCGTCCTCAAGGCAGCGAGATAGCTGGCTGAATTCGTTGCATATTTTCTGAATATGAAAGGCTGCCGGCCTGCACCATGGCAGGTCCGGTCAGCCGCAAAGTCCTGGCTCAGGCCAGATCGATGTCGAGGATCGCCATCGAGAAATTGTAATCGCCGTCGTCTTCATCCTTGAAGACGATGCCGAGGAACTCGTCGCCGACATAGACCTCGGCCGAATCTTCCTTGCGCGGCCGCGCCTTCACTTCGAGTTTGGGATTCTGGAAGACGCGCTTGAAATAGGCGTCCAGCTTTCTGATTTCGTCCGGCTTCAAAAGTCTTCTCCGATCGTCGGGCTTGCTCGTTGGAACGCGCTTCTGGCACGTCGACAATGGCGATGTAAAGGCAAGCCGGCTGGATAGAGCGAGAACTGGCGGACGCCGGCGCGGTAGCCGGCCTCGGCCCGGCCTACCGGAAGCATGTGAAATTCAGATATCGAAGCTGACGACCTGGTCCATCGACTGCGACGGCAAAAGCTGGTCCATCTGGCGCGAAGGCTGGTCGCAGCCGGTCTCGCCGACGACGCGGGCCGGCACACCTGCAACCGTCTTGTTGTGCGGCACCGGTGACAGCACCACCGAGCCTGCCGCGATCTTCGAGCAATGGCCGACCTCGATATTGCCGAGGATCTTGGCGCCGGCGCCGATCAGCACGCCGTAGCGGATCTTCGGGTGACGGTCGCCGCCGGCCTTGCCGGTGCCGCCCAGCGTCACGCCGTGCAGGATCGACACATCGTCCTCGATCACAGCCGTCTCGCCGACGACAAGGCCGGTGGCGTGGTCGATGAAGATGCCCTTGCCGATACGGGCGGCCGGGTTGATGTCGGTCTGGAACACCGAGGACGATCGGCTTTGCAGATAGAGCGCGAAATCCTTGCGGCCCTGGTTCCATAGCCAATGCGCCAGCCGGTGCGTCTGGATGGCGTGGAAACCCTTGAAATAGAGCACCGGCATGATGAAGCGGTCGCAGGCCGGGTCGCGGTCGTAATAGGCCTGGATGTCGACGCGCACGATCGACGACCATTCCTTGTCGTCGGCCAGCATCGACTTGAAGGTCTGGCGGATGAGGTCGGAACCGATGTCCTGATGCGCAAGCCGCTCGGCCAGCCGGTGGATGACCGCCTCTTCCAGGCTCTCCTGGTTGAGGATGGTCGAATAGAGGAACGCCGCCAGAAGCGGGTCGCGGTTGACCGCGTCCATCGCCTCGTCGCGGATCGAGCGCCAGATCGGATCGACCGGCTGCACCATTGTGGGGCGGGCAATCGTAATGCTGTTCATCGACGTCTCCGGCCTGCCGGCTTGTTGTCCGGCCGCACATATAGGCCAGATCATAGCATGATTGAACTCAATTTTCCTTAGTGCTTCATCAAATGGATTTGGTTCACGCAGATTCAAGCCGCCATGGAAAACGAACCCTTGATCACCGCCCCTCCGGAAAACGGACGCGCGCGACGCCCATGCGCTGTGGCCTTTCAGGTCGGCAGCGGCTTTCCGGCCTGTTCCGCCACCATGTATTCGGCATACCAGTCGGGCCAGTTCACATCGTGCTGTCCGCCGGTCCGCTTCTCGTGCTCGCCATGTGCCGCCGCCGCGCGTCGTAGCGCCGCGGCAAGTTCGCCCGACGAGGTGAATATCGTGTCGCTGGCGTCCACGCGCCCCGGCAAGCGTTGGGTGATCTCCTGCAGGATGAAGCTGTTGCCGTCCGGATCGCTGAACGTGGCATAGGAGGAATAGCTGCGCCCTTCCGGATGCCTGCCGCTGACCGGCGGCTGCCCGGGCCCGGTACGGTGGAACACCTCGCTCGCCTCGACGCCGCGCGCCACGAGTTCGGCATGCGCCGCCACGATATCGGATACGACGAGATAAAGTCCCTTTGCCGAGCCCGGCGCGGCTGATGTCAGGCCCTTGCCGAAATGGATCGAGCATGGCGAACCCGGCGGCGTGAACTGCACCACCCGAAACGCATCGCCGACGACGAAGTCGGCGTCGAGCCGCCAACCCAGATCGCCATAAAAACGCTTGGACCGCTCGGCATCGGCAACGGCGATGATGACGGCCTCCAGCTTCATGTCGATCGTCCCCGGCACGGTATTCGTCATGTCAGCCTCCTTGGTTGAATGGAATGGCAACATTCCCCA
Source organism: Mesorhizobium sp. PL10 (assembly GCF_053714315.1). Taxonomy (NCBI): domain Bacteria; kingdom Pseudomonadati; phylum Pseudomonadota; class Alphaproteobacteria; order Hyphomicrobiales; family Phyllobacteriaceae; genus Mesorhizobium; species Mesorhizobium sp. PL10. The sequence continues at coordinate 83,462 of NZ_JBSKBR010000003.1, forward strand.
GAGCCCCGGCCCGCGCAAGGTTTGAAAATGATTGGTTTTGACTCCGAGGGGTTGAGATCGGTTAACTGGACGGATGACAAACTTGAAAGACCAGCCCTTGATCGACGAACCACTGAAGCGGGAACTCTCAGGCTTCTATCGGGCCGAAGACCGCTACTACCACAACCTCGGGCATATCGAGGCGATGCTGGCGCTGGCTGAGGACTATAGCGCGTCGCTGCACGATTTCGAAGCCGTCGAGGCCGCGATCTGGTTCCACGATGCCATCTACGACAGCAAGGCCAAGGACAATGAGGCGCAAAGTGCCGCTCTAGCCGAAAAGATGCTGGCCGGACGCGCCGATCCCGTGCGGCTCAGCCGCATCACCGCGATGATCCTCGCCACCGCCACGCACCAGCTGCCGTCGTTTGACGATGCGGCGGCGATGCGGGACGCCAGCCTGTTCCTTGATATGGACCTGTCGATCCTGGGCACCGCGCCGGATGCGTTCGACGACTACGAGCGTGCGGTCCGACAGGAATATGCCTGGGTCGAGGAGCCGATGTGGCGCGCCGGTCGCAGCGCAGTCCTGAAGAGTTTTCTCGCCCGCGACCACATCTTCCATACCGAGGAATTCCGGCGCCGGTTCGAACCGCAAGCCAGGCAAAACATCGCGCGTTCAATCGAAACTCTCGCGGCTGGCTGACCGGAAACTCCGGAGGGAGTCCCGGCTAGTCTGGAAAGGTTTCCATGCGCTGCACATACGGCTTGAAACCTGCCCGCCCGTAGACCGATTGCGCGGACGGATGGTCGTAGGTGTCCGTATGCAGCCAGACCCTTTGCGGTGCATGCGACCAGACGGCACGAAGCGCCTGGTCGAGCAGGAACGGCCCGAACCGGCGGCCCTGGAAAGCGGGAACCCGACCGAAATGGGTCAACTCGACGTCAGGTTGGCCGACGCCGTTGAATTCGCACAGGCCGGCGGCTTCGCCCTCGACGCGCAGCACATGGATATGTGTCGACGATAACGCCAGCAGGCGCTCGAGGTCTTCGGCCGCCATGCGCAACCGCTGGTCCCATTGCACGGGCTCGCCGACGGCGCGGTAGAGGCTGAGATAGGCGGCGCGGTCCAGCCTTTCACGCGCAACCGTGGCGCCGGCTGCCGGGCTGGCGCGGCAAGGCGCCGGATTGGCCTGGCGCATCTCCATGTAGGTGACAAGAAGATCAACCACGGCGGCACCTGTACCGCGACAAGCAGCAACGCGGCAGCTCGCGCAGGATCACGTAAAAGCGCCGATCGTCGACGCCATCGCCGCCAGCAGCGCCAGGCCTCCCGCCACCGACAGCCCGTTCAGGACAATCCCCAGCAGTCCGAGCCCGCGCCTGTCGTTGGAGCGCACCAGCGCCATCACGCCGAAGACCACGCCGGTGATGTGCGCCACCGGGGCTGCGAGCAGAAACACCAGCATGAAGAAACCCGTCGCAACGCTCTGCGTAAGCTCCGATGCGTCGCTCGGCATCGCCACCATGATGGCGATCGCAACCGCTCCTGCACCGAAGGCAGCCAGCGCCAGTATAACTGAACGTTTGCCGAGTTTAGTCTGCACGACCTCGCCTGGAACGGCGGCCGCGCCCCTTCCCGATTGTGCCACCTTGCCCCCTTGCCATCCGCCTCAGAGCGGATTTTCGGCATAAAACTCCAGCACACGCTGCTTGAAGGTCTTGTCGCCGACCGCCAGCATATGGTCGCGTCCCTCGATGTGAAACGCCCTGGCGTTCGGCATCAGCGCGGCAAGCTGGTCGGGCGAACCGCCGATATCGTCTGTCGTCCCAACCGCAATCAACGTCGGCTGGGCGATGCGCGTCATGTCTTCTTCGCTGAGCAATTCACGCGACTTTGCGATGCAGGCCGCCAGCGCCCGGCGGTCGCTGCGCGTCTGATCGGCAAAGGCACGAAACGAGCGGCCGCGCGGATGGCTGGTGGCGGCCGGATCGTCGGCCAGCAGCGCTTCGGCGATCGGGTCCCAGTCGCCGACACCATCGACCATGCCGATGCCGAGGCCGCCGAACACCAGCGTCGCCACCTTGTCAGGATCGGACAGCGCCAGGAACGCCGAGATGCGCGCGCCCATCGAATAGCCCATGACATGCGCACGCCCGATGCCGAGATGGTCGAGCAGTGCTGCCGCATCCGAGGCCATTTTGGCCGGCGTATAGTCGCCCTCGTCATAGCTCTTCGACGACGAACCATGGCCGCGATTGTCGAAGGCGATGGCGCGGTAGCCGGCATCATTCAGCGTCTTGAACCAGCCCGGAGACACCCAGTTCACATAGTGGCTCGAGGCGAAGCCGTGGATCATCAGCACCGGATCACCCTCGCCCGACGCCGGCTGGCGGTCGAGGAAGGCGAGATCGAACCTATTATGCGAGAAGAACTGCATCAGCGCCCCTCATCCGGCGCCGGGTGTGGGCGCATCACCCTTGTCCGCCGGCGGCATGCCCGGGCCAGAGACCGTACCGACGGCCGGATGGCGCAGCAGATTGCCATATTCTATGCCGTTCTTGGCGGCGGTGCCGGCCTTGAGCTCAAGCACGAAACGCACAGGCACCCCTGGCGAGATGACTGCATCGGAGAACGGATCGCCGTGCTTGACGGCGCGGATCTTGCCGTCCTGGCCGACAAAGACCAGGTCGAGCGGCATCGGCGTGTTGTGCATCCAGAAACCGACCTGCTTCTGCATCTCGAAGACGAAGAGCATGCCGTGGTCGTCGGCCATGTCTTGCCGATACATCAGCCCAGCCTCGCGCTCGGAGTCGGTGTCGGCGATTTCGATCGAAAAGGACTTGTCTCCGCCCTTCGTCGCCACAACCAGCGGCGTCGGATCGACAGGAAGGATCATCGCCTGGCCGCCAGCGATCGTCTGCTGTGATGCGGTCGGCAGCCCGGAATAGAAGTAAGCGCCGGCGGCCACGGCAACGATGACGCTGAGCGCGCCCGCAGTCAGCCAGTTCCTGTGCGCCATTGGAAATCCTCGACCGAAGACCATGATCCCGAAAAATGGTCTCAGGTATTCGGATAAGATCGTGGTGAAACCAAGAAAACAAGGTAAAGACAGCCGTCCCGAATTTTATCGGGATGGCTCGCGTCCTAATGCGCGACCGGCAAGGTGCCCATATCGGGATGAATCTCGGCCGCCATAAGGCCTTTGTCACCGCGTCCGAAACGCACCAGCACGACCTGTCCGGGTCTGAGCTCGGTAATGCCGTAGCGGCGCAGCGTCTCCATATGGACGAAGATATCCTCGGTGCCCTCGCCCCTGGTCAGGAAGCCGAAGCCCTTGGTGCGGTTGAACCACTTCACCAGCGCCCGTTCGAGACCGCTTTCCGGTGTCACCGACACGTGGGTGCGCTGTTCCTGCATCTCGGCCGGATGGATCGCCGTCGTGGTGTCCATCGACAACACCCGAAACGCCTGCAAGCCGCGGTCGCCGTGCTTGACGAGGCACACGACACGCGCGCCCTCCAACGCAGTCTGGAAACCATCCTTTCGAAGACACGTCACATGGAGGAGGATGTCGCCCGAAGAACCGTCATCGGGAAGGATGAAGCCGTAGCCCTTGGCCACGTCGAACCATTTGATGGCGCCGGCGATTTCGACCAGATCGGCGGTATCGCCGCCACTGTCGCGCGTCAGGGCGTCGTCAAGGTTCTCATCCCGCCTCGTGAAAGAGGCCCTATCCCCCATAAGAACGCCCCCTTTTTTTCAAGAAAACCGCAAGTGATTCTTGGCATCAGATTAACACCGCCGCTTCCGGTGTGTGCAAGACCTGCCGTGCCTTTTTTCACGGTTGGATACAGGAATAGCTGATTTGTTGTTTGCCGGCGTTGCTGTCGGCCGCAACAACGATCCGTCAGGCCCGTCAACCGGTCGGCAATTTGTGTAGAATTTTGCCGGAATCGGCAACCACTTGCGTCCGACGCTTTTGTCAGAGCAATCCGACTTTTCCAAAATCGGCGACCACTTTTTCAGTCCGATGCTCGTTGCCCTTCGGCGGGGTGGACCCTATGTTGCCTCGCAACCCAAATATCCCCGAGGAAATCCCATGCGCTACCTCCACACAATGGTCCGTGTCGCCGACGTCGATGTCTCGCTCGATTTCTATGTCAACAAGCTCGGCCTGAAGGAAGTGCGCCGCTACGAAAACGAGCAAGGCCGCTTCACGCTGATCTTCCTCGCCGCCTCCGAGGACGAAGAGAGCGGCATCGCCGACAAGGCGCCGCTGATCGAACTGACCTACAATTGGGATCCGGAAGATTACAAGGGCGGCCGCAATTTTGGCCACCTCGCCTATGAGGTCGACGACATCTACGCCACCTGCCAGCATCTGATGGACAATGGCGTCGTCATCAACCGGCCGCCGCGCGACGGCAACATGGCTTTCGTCAAGTCGCCGGATGGAATCTCGTTTGAACTGCTGCAGAAGGGACCGGCCAAGCCCAAGGCCGAGCCGTGGGCGTCGATGCCTAACACCGGCACCTGGTAGCGATCACGCCATCTTGAGCAAGGCGGCCGCGCGGACAAGCCGGCCGCCTTTGCCGTTTCGGGCGACTGCACCTATGTAATTGCCCGACGCGCCAGCCAGGCATAGCCAGCGCCCCATCCAGGAGTTTCATTCATGCCGACCAGCCGTGTCGATGTCACCACCGCCTATGCCAGCCGCTATCTGCAGCAGCTGTGCAAGCACTGGGCACACAAATTTCCCGTCGAGTTCGATCCGAACCACGGCACCATCGATCTCTCGCTCGGCCGCACGGTTCTCGATGCCGATGCGGCAGCGCTGCATATCACCGTGTCGACGGATGAAGGCGGATCGCTGGAGCGCCTGGAAAGCGTCGTTGCCGATCACATCAAGCGCTTTGCCTTCCGCGAGGAGCTGGCCTTCGACTGGAAGCCCGCTCCGGCGGCGTAACGCTATTTTGCGCCGGCCTGGCCGGCCATCTCCAGCAATGCCAGCACCGAACGCCAGTTGCGCGCGGTGCCCGGTACTTTCAGCACGCGCGGAATAAGGTTGGCGAACACCGATTTGCCGAGCCCGTCCGGCGCCTTGAGGTAGAGCACGTCGCCCTTGACCTCGAAGCTTTCGGGCCCGGTGCATTTTTCGGCAAGCCTGGCGATCTCGTCTGCCGTCGGCTGGCGCTCCAGCGTGTAGGCATGCAGCTTGGTCGGATCGCCGGCCACTTCCGGATAGGGATTTCCACTCACCAGCCGTTCGAACCAGCCGAGATCGCGCACCATGATCCGCGAATGAAAGCCCCAATTTTTCTCGAAGGCAGTTTCGATCTGCTTCGTCAGCGTGGCAGCACTGCCCTTCTTCGCCCGGAACACGACGTTGCCGCTCTGCACGTAGCTGGCGACGTCGGTGAAGCCGAGTTCCTCGAAAAACGCCCGCAACTCAGCCATCTTGACGATACGGTTGCCGCCGACATTGATGCCGGAAAACAGTGCAACAAAGACCGAACCGCTCATATGATGAACCCAGCCAAAGTCTCGTTGTCGGTGATGTCCTGATAGTGCACGCCCTCGGCCTCGAAATTCGCCTTCAGCAGGTCGAAATTGCGCCGGTCCTTGGTTTCGATACCGATCAGCACCGAACCGAAATTGCGCGCCGATTTCTTCAGGTACTCGAAGCGGGCGATATCGTCGTCGGGACCGAGCATTTCGAGGAAATCGCGCAGCGCACCGGGCCGCTGCGGGAAACGGATGATGAAGTATTTCTTCAGGCCCTCGAAACGCAGCGCCCGCTCCTTCACGTCGGGCAGTCGCTCGAAATCGAAATTGCCGCCCGACACCACCGCAACAATGGTCTTGCCGCGGATTTCTTTCCGCGAAAAATCCTTTAGCGCATCGATCGCCAACGCGCCGGCCGGCTCCAGCACCACGCCTTCGATGTTGAGCATTTCGATCATGGTGGCGCAGAGCCGATTCTCCGGGATCAGCCGCACGGCGTCAGCGGCAAACTCCCTGAGGTGCCGCAACGGCTCGCGGCCGATCTCGGCCACCGCCGCGCCGTCGACGAAATTGTCGACATTGGCGAGCTTGATACGCTTGCCGCTGGCCAGGCTCTCATGCAGGCTCGGCGCCCCGGCCGGCTCGCAGAAGACGTAGCGGGCTTCGCGCTGCTGGTCGGCGAAATAGTGCGTCACCCCGGCGGCGAGACCGCCGCCGCCGACCGGCAGCATGATGATGTCGGGCATGCGCGCGCCAGGCATCTGGTCGGCGATCTCATAGGCGACGGTGGCCTGCCCCTCGATGATATCCTTGTGGTCGAAGGGCGGCACCATATGCGCGCCCGAACTTTCGGTGAACTCGAAGGCGGCGCGGTAGCAGTCGTCGAAGAAATCGCCGACCAGCCTGATTTCGACGAAATCGCCGCCGAACAATCGCGTCTTGTCGATCTTCTGCTGTGGTGTCGTTACCGGCATGAAGACCACGCCCTTTTTGCCGAAATGGCGGCACACGAACGCAAAGCCCTGCGCATGGTTGCCGGCCGAGGCGCATACGAACAATTCGGCCTGGTTGCCGGCGGCCAGCGCCTTGCGAAAGAAGTTGAAGGCGCCGCGGATCTTGTAGGAGCGCACCGGAGAAAGATCCTCGCGCTTCAACAGCACCCGCGCTCCTGTCTTCTTCGACAGATAGTCGTTTTCCTGCAGCGGCGTCTCGGGAAAGATTTGACGGATCGCAGCAGCAGCAGTGGCGACGCGGGAGGAAAAGCTGTTCATGGCGCGGTCACCTCTGGATCGAATGGTTCGAGCGCGAAGCCTATTGCACAAATCGCCGTTTGCAGCCACCGATGCGATCCCTCGATGCTTCATCGATGCGCCATCAAATAGACTGGAGCACGTTTTCAATGGCTGTTTCGGCTGTCGCCCTGAAGACCGTCGCGCTTCCCGAATTCGGCGAGCCGACAGTGATGCCGCTGCTTCAGCGCCGGACCTACGAAGCGCGCATCGAGGCTCTGCTGGCACGCGGCGCCGAGGTCGGGCTCGACGCCTTCGCCGTCTATGGCGACCGCGAGCATGCGGCCAATGTCGCCTATCTCAGTGGTTACGATCCTCGTTTCGAGGAGACGCTGCTGGTTATCGTTCCAGGCAACCAGCCCAAACTTCTCGTCGGCAATGAGGGCTGGGGCTATGCCGAGATCTGCGACGGGCCATATGAGCGCGTCCTCTACCAGACGTTCTCGCTGCCGGCGCAGCCGCGCGACCGCTCCGCCTCCCTGTCCGATACGCTTGCTGCCTGCGGCCTGAAGACCGGCCAGACAATCGGCGCCATTGGATGGAAGCCGTTCGGCGTCGGCGATGCCGGTTTTGGTGAGACGACGCTCGACCTGCCCTCCTTCATTGCCGATACGCTGCGGACACTGGCCGGCGACAGAGGCGCGGTGGTCAATGCCGCAAACCTTCTGATGAACCCGGCCGACGGTCTGCGCGCCATCAATGAGGCCGACCAGCTGGCAGCCTTCGAATTCGCCGCGACCTTTTCCTCGCAAGGCCTGCGCAACGTGCTCAGAGGCATCGAGCCTGGCATGAGCGAATTGCAGGCGGCCCGGCTGATGGGCATCAACGGCCTGCCCTTGTGCTGCCACCCGATGCTGTCCGCCGGCAAGCGCGCGGCCTACGGACTGCCGAGCCCCCGCCTCGACATCGTCAAGCGCGGCGACCCCATCACCATGGCCTATGGCATCCAGGGCTCGCTCAATGCCCGCGCCGGCTTCCTCGTCGAGAGCGCGGCGGAACTGCCGCGCGAGATAAACGATTATGTCGAGAAGCTGGTCGCGCCCTATTTCGCCGCCGTCGTCGACTGGTACGAAACCATCGGCATTAGTGTCACCGGCGGTGCCCTGTGGAAAGCGGTGCATGACCGCATCGGCGATCCGTTCTTCGGCGTCTCGCTCAACCCCGGCCATCTCGTCCATATCGACGAATGGATGCATTCGCCGGTGTTTTCCGGCTCGGATATCAGGCTGCGATCGGGCATGGCGCTGCAGATCGACATCATCCCGGCGACCGGAACCGCCTATTTCACCACCAACATCGAGGACGGCATTGCGCTCGCCGACGAGGCGCTGCGCGAGGAGATCGCGGCCCGCTATCCCGAGGCCTGGCGCCGCATCGAGGCGCGTCGCGCCTTCATGGTGGACGTGCTCGGCATCAGGCTGAAGCCCGAAGTGCTGCCCTTTTCCAACATCCCGGCGTTCCTGCCGCCGTTCTGGCTTTCGCGCAACAGTGCGATGACTGTCTCCCGGCGCTGACCACATTTCGGCTGGACACGACTTACTTCTGCCGCACTTGGCCTGTCCGGGAGGTGTCGCGGAGGGTGACGGGCTGTTGCCCCAAAGTGAATTCGAAATGAATTCATCTTTCGATGGAACTTTTGACGTGCGTTTGAAGACGATTTGCATTCTTGCACTAGCCCTGTTGACCGCCGGCTGCGGCGGCCGCAAAACCGAGGAACTGCTCGGCAGCGCCGTCATGTCCACGCCGGTGACTGAAATCTCGGGCAATCACTCGATCTTCATCACCACGACACGCAAGAAATCCGACGATCCCAACAAGGTTTTCGACGGCGAACGCTCGGCGACGTTGAACTATGCCCGCGTCAACGTCACCGTTCCCGGCATTCACCAGACCGGCCAGATCGAACGCCGCTCGCGCGGCAAGTCCAACGACCCGGCGAAGTATTTCATGGCGTCCGAGGTTGTCGGCTATGACGCGCAGCCCAAATTCTCCAGTGCGCTCAACGCCGACATCGCAGCGCGTGGCGGCCGCGTCATGGTCTTCGTGCATGGCTACAACACCGGCTTCGACGACGCCGTCTACCGCCTGACCCAGATCGTCCACGATTCCGGCTATCCCGGCACCCCGGTGCTGTTTTCCTGGGCTTCAGGCGCCAAGACCACCGACTATGTCTATGACAAGGAAAGCGCCAGCGCCGCCCGCGACCAGCTGGAAGTGACGCTGCGGATGCTGCAGCAGTCCGGCGCGCGGCGCATCGACATCGTCGCCCATTCGCTCGGAACCTGGGTCACCATGGAAACGCTGCGCCAAATGGCCATTACCGGTGACCGCGATCTCGGCGGCAAGCTCGGCGACGTCGTGCTGGCCTCGCCCGATATCGATGTCGACGTGTTCAAGAGCCAGATGCGCCGCTACGGCAAGCCGGACAAGCCGTTCATCCTGCTGCTCTCTGACGATGACCGTGCGCTCAGGCTCTCCGGGCTGATCGCCGGCTCGCGGCCGCGCGTCGGCGACTACAAGGACGCCGCCGACCTTGCGGCCTATGGCGTCACGGTGGTCGATCTGTCCAAGGTCAAGGGAATCGACAGCTTCAACCACACCAAATTCGCCGACAATCCCGAACTGGTGAAGATGATCGGCCAGCGGCTGCGCGAGGATGACGGCTTTGCCAGCGACCAGACGGTGACCGACCGCATCAGCGCGCTCGGACAATAAGGCTGTTGCCTTGCGGCGACTGTCGCACCGAGAGTTCGCGAATGCCGGGCGCCCGGATCACTTTCAACTGGACCGGGCCGGTCTCTGCCTCTATCGACATTGAAATCGGCGCTATGCGCCAGCGGGAGCCCGCGTGACCGTGCGTTGGAAGACTGCCCTCGTCCTTGCGTTCGCGCTCGCTGTCGCCGGCTGCGCCGGCCAGAACACGCATGACCTCCTGAACAGCACGACGGTTTCGGTGCCTGCCTCCGACATAGCCGCGACGCATGAAATTTTCGTCGCCACCACCCGCCAGCAGGCGACCAAGGATCCGCGCCAGGTGTTCGACGGCGATCGCTCGCTGACCACCAGCTATGCCCGTGTCGACGTCACCGTTCCCAAAGTGCATCAGATCGGTGCCATCGAGCGCGCGAAGGGTTCGGCCAATTCCAACCCGGCCAAGCAGTTCACCGCCACCGATGTCGTCCACTATGGCGACGCGCAGCAATTCGCCAAGGCGGTGGGCGCCAACATCGCCATCAGTGGCGAACGCGCACTGGTCTTCGTGCACGGCTTCAACAACGGTTTCGACGACGGCGTCTACCGGCTGACGCAGATCGCCCACGACACCAAATATCCGGGCACGCCGGTGCTGTTCTCATGGGCTTCGAGCGGCAAGACCACCGGCTACATCTATGACAAGGAAAGCGCCAACGCCGCGCGCGACGATCTCGAGGCGACGCTCAGGATGCTGGCCAAGACAAAGGTCAAGAGCATAGACATCATTGCGCATTCGATGGGAACATGGGTGACGATGGAGGCGCTGCGGCAGCTCGCCATCACCGGCGACCGCGATCTCGGCGGCAAGCTCGGCTATGTCGTCCTCGCTTCGCCGGACATCGATGTCGACGTCTTCAAGAAACAGATGATCCGCTACGGCAAACCCGACAAGCCGTTCGCCATCCTGCTTTCGGGAGACGACCGCGCGCTGAAGCTGTCGTCCCTGATCTCCGGCGACAAGCCGCGCGTCGGTGACTACGGCAATGCGGCCGACCTCGCCAGCTATGGTGTGGTCGTAGCGGATCTGACAAAGACCAAGGGCGGTGACCGTTTGAACCATGCCAAGTTCGCCGACAATCCGATCCTGGTGCAATTGCTCGGTGACCGACTGCGCACACCAGCCGCCCTGCGATCGAACGATCCGGGTGAGTTTGACGATATCGGCCAAGGGATTGGCAAGGCGGTCGGCTCCATGGCCGAAGTCGTCATCACCACCCCGTTCAAGGTGCTGACGGTCGCCACGGGCGGCGGCGGCTGATCAACCCAGCGCCGGGGTATCGAGATACCTAAACAAACAGATCGACCTTCTGGAACGTGGTGACGTCGATCAGGCCGACATCGGAAATTCTCAACTCCGGGATGACGACCAGCGCCAAGAGCGAATGCTGCATGTAGGCGTTGTTCAGGGAACAACCCATCTTGCGCATCGCCTCGGTCAGCTTTTCGGCCTTGGCGGCGACGATCTCGGCGCGTTCGTCCGACATCAGACCGGCGATCGGCATTTCGACCAGCGCCAGTTCCTTGCCTTTTGAGAACAACACCACACCGCCGCCGACCTCGCCCAGCCGGTTGACGGCAAGCGCCATGTCTTCCTTGTTGGTGCCGACGCAAATGATGTGGTGGGCATCATGCGCCACGCTCGACGCGAGAGCGCAGTCGCCCATATAGCCGAAGCCGGAGACGAAGGCGTTGGTGACGCCGCCTGTGCCCCTGTGACGCTCGACCAGCGCGATCTGGCAGACATCGTTGCGGCGATCCATGGCGACCAGCCCGTCCTCGACAGGCAGGTCGGCCTCCAGTGCCCGCGTCGGCGCCTGGTTCTCGATGACGCCGATGACCCGCACCCGCACCTCGTTGGCGCCCTTGGGGGCCGCAATGTCGAAGTCGCCTGCCTTGAGCTTCTTGCCGAGCTTGACCGTGTTCTTCGCCGTCTTCGGATAGTCATAGGCTGGGATGTCGATCTCGAGCTTGCCGCCCCTGGCCAGCCTGACGCCGCGGCCATAGACCTCGTCGATGGTCATTTCGGCAAGATCGGAAACGATCAGCAGATCGGCGAGCCGCCCCGGCGCGATCGAACCGATCTCGCGCTCCAGCTTGAAATGCTGGGCAGTGTTGAGCGTCGCCATCTGGATCGCCGTCACCGGCTTCAAGCCCTGTTGAATGGCGTGGCGCACCACCCGGTCCATATGGCCATCATGCACCAGCGTGCCGGAATGGCTGTCGTCGGTGCACAGGATGAAATTCCGCGGGTCGAGGCCGCTCTCGGTCACCGCCTTGATCTGCGACGCCACATCGTACCAGGCCGAGCCCAGCCGCAGCATCGCCTTCATGCCCTGGCGTACGCGGGCAATGGCATCCTCGGCCCGGGTGCCCTCATGGTCGTCCTCCGGTCCGCCGGCGACATAACCGTGGAACGGCAGGCCGAGATCGCGCGAGGCATAGTGGCCGCCGACCGTCTTGCCGGCCCTCACCGTCGCGGCGATCTCGCCCGACATCACCGGATCGTTGGCCACGACACCGGGGAAATTCATCACTTCGCCGAGGCCGATGATGTTCTCCCAGGTCATCGCCTCGGTAACGTCGGCGACAGTCAGTTCGGCGCCGGCATGTTCGAGCCCCGGTGCCGACGGCACGCAGGACGGCATCTGGACATGCACGTTGATCGGCATGGCGACAGCTTCGTCGTGCATCAGCCGCACTCCGGGAAGCCCCAGTACATTGGCAATTTCGTGCGGGTCGATGAACATCGAGGTGGTGCCGTGCGGAATGACGGCGCGGCAGAACTCGGTCACCGTCACCATGCCGCTCTCGACATGCATATGCGCATCGCAAAGGCCGGGCACCAGATAGCGGCCGCCGGCATCGACCACCTTCGTGCCCTGCCCGATGGCATGGCTGGCATTCGGCCCGCAATAGGCAAAGCGGCCGCCGGCTATGGCAATGTCGGTGCCGGCGATGATCTCGCCCGAATGCACGTTCACCCAGCGCCCGTTGCGGATAACCAGATCGGCCGGTTTGCGCCCGGTCGCCACATCGACCAGATGCGTCGCCATCTCGGTCCATGGTTTGGGTTTCGTCACCGATGGCTGCTTGGCCATGACAGACTCCTGTTTGCCCGACTGTGCCAAGCCGGCAAGGTTTTGACCAGCGATTGCGGACAAAATCCGCTCGATGAGATGCATTGGCGAATGCGCCGCACCTGCTCACCCTGGCGATGGCAAGCGTCGACGGCGCGATCATTCACGGTGATTTGTGGCGGCAGTTATGCTATAGTGTTGGGCATGGTGCTGATTTGCGCCGACAACCCGCCGCGAGGCGGGTTTTTTGTTGCGATTGCCGTCACGGACGCGTTGCCGCAATGGCGGCATGAAATTTCAATTCATGTCACCAGGTCGAAACCCCGTTCGTTGACTCTGCGCTCGGGAAGGCCGTTAAATCGACCCCCGGGACCGAAACGGCCCGAGGCCGAAACCTCCTGAGGGGAAGTCATGACCCGGATCCTGCAAGCATTCGCCGTCGTCACCCTGTTCCTGATCTCGGCCGGCTTTGCATCCGCCGAGGAGCGCTGGCTGACGCTACCCGAACCGGCGGCCATGCCCAAACCCGAGCAGAGCGGCTATGCGCCGGTCAACGGCATCCAGATGTACTACGCCGTTTTCGGCAAGGGCGATCCGGTTCTCCTCATCCATGGCGGCTTTGGCCACGCCGACATCTGGGCGAGCCAGGTGGCGACGATGTCCAAGACCCACAAGGTGATTGTCGCCGACAGCCGCGGCCACGGCCGCTCCACCCGCACTGAGCAGCCTTACGGCTATGACCTCATGGCGTCCGACTATCTGGCCCTGCTCGACTACCTCAAGATCGACAAAACCGCTCTTGTCGGCTGGAGCGATGGCGGCATTATCGGCATCGACATCGCGCTGCATCATCCGGAGCGGCTGACCAGGCTCTTTGCGCAAGCCGCCAATGTCACCACCGATGGCGTCGATCCCGGCGTGATGACCAACAAGACCTTTGCCGCCTACATCGAACGCTCCGGCCGCGACTACAAGAAGATGTCGAAGACGCCGGACCAGTATGACGCCTTCGTTTCGCAGATCAGCCATATGTGGGAGTCGGAGCCGGCCTGGACCAAGGAACAGCTCGGCAAGATCACCACGCCGACGGCGATCGTCGCTGGCGATCATGACGAGGCGATCGAGCGCGAACACACCGAATACATGGCCTCCGTCATTCCGGGCGCCAAGCTTATCATCCTGCCCAACGCCAGCCACTTCGCCATGCTTCAGGCGCCGGATGAATATAGCCAGGCGGCGCTGGACTTCATCGACGCCAAATAGAGCATAGCGCGCAGCAACAGGCGCATTTCGATTGTTGAACAATGGGTTCCGTTTTACAGCGAATAGAGCTACCTTGCTGCAAGGAGTCTTCTGAACCGCCATTTCGGAGAGTTCGATGCGTGGTCTGGCGATAACCAGTGCCGGATTTCTGATCGCTCTGGCCGCGCCGGCTTTTGCCGCCGACCCGATGGCGGTACCGATGACCGAACCGGGCTTCGACTGGACCGGCTACTATGCCGGTCTGCAGGCTGGCTACGGTTGGGGCCAGTCCGACATTACAGGAACGGAGGGCGCGCCGTTTTCCATCACGCCCGACATAGACGGCGGTTTCGTCGGCGGCCATGTCGCCGGCCTGTGGCAGTTCGACCAGGCGGTGCTCGGCGCCGAGGCGGAGCTGAACTATTCCTCGATCGACGGTACGTCGGTATCGGGCCTGGGAAGCACATTTGGCGCCGACATCAAGTGGTTCGGGTCGGTCAACGCCAAGGCCGGCTTCGCCATGGACCGCCTGCTGCTCTATGGCGTTGGCGGCGTCGCCTTTGCTGGCATCGAAACGTCGCAAGTCGCGGGGGCGTCGTTCGCCAGCACGCGCACCAACGTCGGCTGGACCGTGGGTGCCGGCGTCGACTACGCACTGACCGACAAGTTCATCGTCGGCGCGCAATATCGCTACTATGATCTCGGCTCCGAGCACTATGACGTACCGGCACCCTTCACCGATCGCGACCAGGACGTGAAGCTGAACGCGGTCGGCATCAACCTCAGCTACAAGTTCTGATCGTCCTCAGCGACTGAGATTTTCCGCGCAACCTGTTGTGTTAAAATAGCGCAGCATCCGTTGTAGGCTCGAACGGCGATTGCCGGCAAAAGATGGCTTGACGGGTTTTCGCTGGCGTCTGAAAAGGGCTGGCCTGCGGACGTGGCGGAATTGGTAGACGCAAGGGACTTAAAATCCCTCGATCTCTGATCGTACGGGTTCGATTCCCGTCGTCCGCACCACGTTGAAATCAATCTTGTTGGCTACCCCAAAACCGCTTCTCGGTCGGCAGGCCGGCCGTCAGGACTTTTTATCGCCGTTTGGATTTGGTACCGGCGCCTCGCGCACATCTCGCGGTGGCGGGTCGACATGTCGAGGCTCTGGCGATGCGTCCTTGTCGGGACGGACAGGCGTCTTCCCCGGACTGGGTTTCGGCGGCGGATCTTTGATTTTGCCTTGCATTCCCATAGAACCGACATAGCCACTCTCTTGTTCCCACACATGCTCTGATATTTTAGCAGCTGCGAAACAAAGTCCCCATTTCCGCGTTGAGATTTCGTCCACAACGGGGAAAAACTCGCAAATGGATCCGGCAACTGCAGCATTGATGGTTCTGCTGTCGTGCAGCCCAAGTCAGGCTGTCTGCAAACCGCTCGATACATCACCGGCCATGATGTTCGTATCCCTTGACCAATGCCAGGTAGCTTTGGCCAACAGGCTCGCAGGCGCCCCCAATGGAGAGATCGTGGGGCAATGCCGTTCGGTCGACGCATCCGCTACAGGTTCCCTTCCTGCCGGGTATAGGACGGTCGTTGTCACGCGGGGCATGGGAGCGAATGCGGTGAGCAGTCGCTACATCGTGCAGCACAAAGACTGAAGCCTGCCATGGCCCGCCACCGTCAGGCAGCCGCACGGCCGCCCGAGCTACTCCAAAGGCGGCTCTTCGCTCGGTGGAGTCAAAACGGTAATATCCATCCTGGCGATTGTCGATGCGGCGCGCCCCTGCGCACCAGGACCGGTATCGCCACTTTCTGCCACCATAGCCTTGGCGCGATGTCCTACGCTGTCTGCGCTTTTGCCTGGCGCAAATACTTCGCCCGGTTCTGTCCTTGCGGCTTTCGGTTGAGTTTCCTGCCGATGTTGATTTCCAATCGCCGAGACCATTGATACCTCCGCTTGATGAGGCCGTAACGATACCTGTCAAGGCTGTCGCGAGCCTGACCATTCCAAACAGCCCGCCACCCGTGAGGCGGCGGCCTTTCCGATCGCCCACGGGCTCGCCGTCGCATTGCCTTGGCGCTCGCGGCCTGAACGTCAGCTGCATTCGTCGCTCTTCAGGGGTGCCGATAGGTCGGCGCCCCTGACGTCGGGCTTGGGATATCCCGCTGGGGTTCAACCTCAGCCCCCTTGATGTAGCGCCGGTTTCGCCCGACAATAGGGAACGATTTCGCCCGCCATGTGTTAGATGCCCATGAATCTCGCGGACCCAGGACCCAGAATGGCAGCCGATCTTCAGACGATGCGACTCGTCGATGCCCAGCAGCGCATCAAACAGACCGAGCTCGCGCTTTTACGCAGCGAGCAAATGGTGGCTGAGAACCTCGCCCTGTGCAGCAGGATACGGTCGGCGAGGCGGCGTGTCATGAAGCCCGGCGGGCGTCTGGCGACAATCGACCCCAACAACCCTGCGACCCCAACAACCCTGAAAGAGTTGGCACAATGAGCGCGGCCCACTCCGGATAGTGTGGAGAGGGGGCCGGCAGCCTTGGCGGTGCTCGGCCAATACGTCGCAGGAACCAAAGCGTTCGGCAGGGGTTGGTGTTGTGAAGGGACCGCAACCCAAAGGAAGCGGAACAATGGACCTGATGGACTTGGAACTGGCCAGAGCACGACAGCGCGTGGGCCGGGCAAAATTGGATCTCGAACGCGCCGAAAACTTGCTTGATGAAGACTGCGGCGTCGCCATGAATCTCGCTTTGTGTTGCCGAATCCGCTCAGCGCAACGGCGCGTGGTCGAGGCCAAGAAGCGGCTCACGAAGATCGATCCCGGCAAGACCAATTGATCGGTCATTTCAGACCCCCCGTCTATCGTCAAGCGCGGCTCGCGCGCCAGTCCGTGAAGGTCACAGGGGCGGCGAAATTCGGCAGATGCCGCATCCGCTTGAGGAAACGCTGGGTCAACCGGCGGTGGCGGACAAGCAGCGCGGCGTTCAGCAACAGGAGAGATGCTCGCGCGCTGCTTTGCTTCAGCCATGCCTTTGCGCTGTCCCTGCAACTTCCGGACGACTAGGCGACCGGGATTCGCGGGTCTAGCCCGATAATGCAAGCGCCGGAATGAAGCCATGGTTCAGCCGAAAGCGGCTTCAGCTTCAGGCGCCGGATCAGAGTTTTTTACCCGCGACGTCGCTACAGTCGCATCAATCGGCGGTTCCATCGTCACTATGCATTGCGGTTGTACGGTACGGAGCCACGGCAAGGTTCTCACCCAGCCTTTCGAGCGACCCAACAGCGCTTGCGCAACCGCAGCGCTATTTTCGGAACGACCAATGACAATAACGATAGATGGCAACGCCAGCTGGCGCGACATCGCGCAAGTGAGCGAGGGCGAATCCCTGGCGCTCAGTCCGGCAGTGTGGGAGAGGATCGCCTTTGCGAACCGGATCGTAGCGGCCATCGTCGAAAACGGCATCCGCGCCTATGGCGTGAACACCGGGGTTGGCGCATTGGCAAGCAAGGTTGTGGCGCCTGCGCTGCAAAAGAAGCTGTCGCGCAACATCATTCGCAGTCACGCATGCGGCGTCGGTGACCTGGTGCCGCGACGCGGCGTGCGCGCCATCATTGCCGCTCAAGTGGCAAATTTCGCGCATGGCCATTCCGGCGTAAGCCCTCAGATCGTTCGCAATCTGCTCACCTTTATCGAGCGCGACTGCGTTCCCGATGTGCCATCCAGGGGATCGGCCGGGTATTTGACACACAACGCGCATGTGGCCCTGGTCTTGATTGGTGAAGGCAGCGCAACAGTGGCAGGTCGCTCGATGAGCGGTCTGGAAGCGCTTGCCGAAATGGGCCTGGAGCCCCTCGAGCTTGGCGCGAAGGAAGGCTTGAGCCTCGTCAATGGCACGGCGTGCGCGACCGGCCTGACAAGCATCGCCGTTCAGCGCGCGGAGCGCCTGTTGGGATGGGCTGACGCCGCGGCCGCTTTGACACTTGAAGCCGCAGGCGCACAAATGCCGGCCTTTGGCGAAGCCATCCTGGCGATGCGGCCCTCGCCTGGCATTCAGGATGTCGGCAAAGCGCTGCGAGGCTGGCTTCACGGCAGCGAGCTTATCGCGCTTGCTCACGGCAGTCGCACGCAAGACGCACTCAGTCTTCGAGCCGTGCCGCATGTTCATGGCGCCGCCCGCGAGGTGTTGGACCGGTCCGCTGTGTTGGTCGACCGTGAATTGGCTGCCGTCACCGACAATCCCGCTGTATTCGGATCGTTGAACGATCCCCAGGTTGTTTCAGAGGCACATGCGGTGGCGCCGGCGCTCGGGCAGGCAGCCGACGGCCTGACCATCGCGTTGGCGCAGGTGGCTGGAATGAGCGAGCGTCGGATCGACCGTCTCGTCAATCCTCTGGTCAACAATCTGCCGGCCTTCCTTGCCGATGAGGACGGCAGCAATTCCGGCTTCATGATTGCCCAATACACCGCCACGTCGCTGAGCAACGTCAATCGGCGCCTGGCCGCCCCGGCGGCGACCGACGGTGGCGTCACATCCGGCCTGCAAGAGGACTTTCTTGCTCACCCTACGGTCGCTGCCAACAAGCTGCTCGCCGTTATCGACAACGCGGAATACATTCTGGCGATCGAGCTCATGGCTGCCGCGCAGGCCCATGATTTCCTGGCGGGGCGCGGGGCGCGGGCGCCCGGCACCGACACCATCTACCGCATGGTCCGGGAAAACATCGCGCACTATTCCGACGATCGGCCTTTGTCCGGGGACATGGAGGAATTGCGCAACTTCATCCGCGAAATGGACGTGCCGCCCTGTCCGCCCTGAAGGTGCTTCGGCGTAAGGTGGGGCGTAGCCTTTGGTTGTCTGGAGCGAGGTGTGCCCATCCGTTCACCGACGCGGAACAGCTCGATGCAGCGCTTCACTTGCCATAACGCGCAACACCGGCCGCACCGGCACGGCGGCCATGTAGCGTCGCTGGGAAGACGTTGACAGGCCTACTGAGCACTCGCACCTTCGGGCAGTGGAATAAGTGTTCTGCCCGACTGGCTGCGCGACAGCTGCTTGAGAAAGCGGGTGAGCGGTACCTCTACCCACAAATGCAGGCCAACGCTGAAGAGACAGACAGCGGCGAGTGCGGCGAACAAATAGAAACTGGCTGAGAAAATGGAGCCCGCCGGAAGCACTTCTGCCGAAAGAAAGTACACGCTGTGCAGAATCAGCGGATGGATCAGGTAGGTCGCGTAGCTCGCAGACCCCAGCAGGAGAGCGCCCCGATGCGACGCCCGATGATTTGAACGCTCAAGTATCAACGCGCTGGCGACGATGACCATCGCAGGTAGGCCAAGCCGCATGAGCCTGATTTCCCCCGTGCGCATAACCTCGACGCCCAAGTGCCAGTCTTGGGCAACCAACACAGCAACGGCTACCCAAATCGCCAGAACACTCAGTGTTGTTCCGTAGGGCAGGTTGAGTGCCCGTGACTTCAGATATAAGAGCCCCAGGAAACAGCCGAGCGCGAACTCGAGTAAGATGGCGTTCGTATAGTACTTGATCACAAAAGATTGTGGCTTGAATACCATGCCAATGAACCAAAACGACAGAAAGACCACGGCCAAAATGGTAGTTGCCCGACTATTTCGCCCCGAAAGCAGGAAAAGGCCGAAGAAGAAATAGAAAAAAGCCTCGTAGATCAGTGTCCATGCCGGACTGAGTATAGGCTCCGGAACCCCGTCGAGCCGTATATTCGGTAGTAGGAACAGGGATGTCAGCAAGTCCGAGCCGTCCCAATTGTGCAGTCCTGACGGACTGAAGCCGACAGAGTGGACGGCTATCATCGCGAAAGTGATGATCCAGTATAGCGGCAATATCCGGATGAGTCGGTCACGCCAGAACGCAGCAGGACCACGGTGGCTTCTGTCGCTTGCATAAACCATGATGAAGCCAGATATGACGAAGAATATATCGACACCCGCAGCCCCCAGATCTGAATGATAGGGGAGCGGGTGCAGGCGCTCGATGAACGGCTGGGCATGGTACAAAACCACCGCATACGCAGCGACAGCCCGAAGCACCTGGAGATTGTTCAGCATCAGCCTGACTCTGTCGCCCGCGACAATCAGCTAGTCTGACCGGAGGCGATTTCGGAGGCAATTACCTCTTTCGACGCCTCGCATGCGACGTCATACTTCGTATTGGGGAGACGGCGCTGCGCCCACACGTGACTGGGCTTCGATTGTTCGATCATGCACGACGATCTGACAGCGAAGCTCAGGTGCGACCGGTGTGGTGGGAAGAACATCGACCTGACACTGTCTCATGGAGCCTCGAATGATCGCCGAGCCCCCTCGAGCGAAACTCGAATAGCCGACGATGCCGTCTGCGGCTTGCAGTGGTCGAAATAACTTATCAAATCAATAGCAAATACGGATTTTAAGTCCCTTGTGTCTGCCAGTTCCACCACGTCCGCGTGGCCGCCACTGGTAGAGCGAGACAGCGTTGCAAGCCTGCTCTGGCGGCGACCGCTGCCGATCAGCCGGCCAGGCCGGGATTGAGCTTCAGATGCTGGATCAGGATGATGGTCTTGGCATCGATGATGCGGCCGTCGGCGATGCCAGCCAGCGCCTCGTCGAGCGGTATTTCCAGCACCTCGATATCCTCGCCCTCGTCCGCCGCGCCGCCGCCGGACGAAATGCGGTCGTCGGGTGAATAGCGCGCCACGAAGAACCACAGCCGTTCGGTTACGCTGCCGGGGCTCATATAAGGCGAAAACAGCCGCTCGATGTTCTTCAAGTGATAGCCAAGCTCTTCCTCGGCCTCCTTTAGAATAGCGGTTTCCGGATCGTTTTCGTCGAGCAGGCCGGCGCAGGCCTCGATCAGCGGTTCGCGGTGACCGGTGACATAGGCGGGATAGCGGAACTGCCGCACCAGAAGCACCGTCTGGCGCTCGGGGTCATAAGGCAGGATCACCGCGCCGTCGCCGCGATCGTAGGTCTGGCGAATCTGCGTCTCCCACTGCCCATCGCGCCGGCGATAGTCGAGAACGGTCTTCTTCAGGACCGCCCAGTCGTCGGACAGGACTTCCTCCGAACGGATGCGGATGCGATCTTCCATGCGTGAAACTCCATGCTGTCGGCGCCATGGCGTAACCGCGAACCGCTTCCCGCGCAACCGTTTCACCGCCTCGTGTCTGGTGCCGGCAACTGCCATCGCCTACATAGCTGAAGCCACCGTCCCGGAGTTTTTTTGATGACCGCAGCGCTTTTCCAGCCGATCACCCTCGATGGCCTGACCTTCCCGAACCGCATCGCAGTGGCGCCGATGTGCCAATATTCCGCCGACGACGGCTCGGCCAGCGACTGGCATCTCCATCACTGGATGAACCTGGCGATGTCGGGCGCTGGGATGATCACCGTCGAAATGACCGATGTCGAGCGGCGGGGCCGCATCACCCACGGTTGCCACGGCCTTTATTCCGACGACAACGAGGCCGCTGCCCGGCGCACGCTGGATGCGGCCAGGCGCGTCGCCGCCCCGGAGACGAAATTCGGCATCCAGCTTGCTCATGCCGGCCGCAAGGCCTCCAACAGAAAGCCCTGGGAAGGCGGCGGTCCGCTGCAGCCGGGCGAGGATCCCTGGCAGACCGTCTCGGCTTCGGCTATCGCCTATGACACCGGCTGGAACGTGCCGCATGCGCTGGAGGAGGATGAAATCCTGCAGCTCGTCGAGCGCTTTACTCAAGCCGCAAAGCGGGCCGAGCGAGCCGGCTTCGACTTCCTCGAACTGCACGCCGCGCACGGCTATCTGATCTTCCAGTTCCTGTCGCCGCTTTCCAACCAGCGCACCGACCGCTGGGGCGGGTCGTTGGAGAACCGCATGCGTTTCCTCCTGGAGATCGCCAAATCGGTGAGGAAAGCCGTTCCAGACCTGATGCTTGGCGCACGCCTGTCGGTAAAGGACTGGGTCGATGGCGGCTTCGACGTCGCGGACGCGATCGAGGTGGCCAAGGCGTTGAAAGCGCTGGGCATTGCCTATCTCTGCTGCTCGAGCGGCGGCAATTCGCCGTTGCAGAAGCTGCCGATCGGCCCCGGCTACCAGGTGCATCTGGCCGAAGCGGTGCGCAAGGGCGCCGGCATCCCGACGCGGGCTGTCGGTCTGATCGACGATCCCGCCCAGGCCGAAGCGATCGTCGCCGACGGCCGCGCCGATATGGTGGCGCTGGCCCGCGCATTCCTTGCCGACCCGCGCTGGGGCTGGCGCGCCGCCGCCACCTTTGACGAGAAAATCCATCCGGCGCCGCAGCTCGCCCGCTCGGTAACGACGATGCAGCACTGGATGAAGGACTGAGACGCCTGCACCGACGGACGCAAACGCATCTGCTGGACAGGTTGCCGCAGCTTCGCTTTAATCCATCCCGCAATAGTCCCTGGGGTAAGGCCGCCTTGGCGGCCGGGGTTGGGAGCAAAGTCATGGCATCAAGGGCAATCTATCCCGTCGCCGCCGCTCTGGTGGTCGCGCTGTCGTTCGCCGCGTCATCACCGGTTGGCGCGCAATATTGCGAAGGCACGGTGCATGGCCTGTCCAGGCACTACGATCTGGATACGGGCAGCGGGTTTCTTGCCGTACGGGCGCGGCCGAACTCGTCGTCGCGCATGATCGGCCAGTTGTTCAACGGCGATCACACCGAAATCTTCGACCGCCGCGGCAACTGGTACCAGATCGACTTCAAGGGCCGGACCGGCTGGGCCAACGCACGCTGGCTGCGCAACGATTGCGGCTACTGAGAGGCCTCTGAGACGTTTGGGCGCAGGCTGACTGCCACTTTTGCAACCAAATTGGCTGCTTTGCGTTGCGGCCATCATGGATAACAAACCTTTTGAAACGCCCGTCGTGGTCGAGCTCGGCCATGTCGGCAAATATCGCCAGATCCGCAGCACCCAGGAAGCGGCGGAGTGCCTGATGACGGTCTGGCCGCTCAATCGCGGCCCGCGCCATCGTGATGCTCTCGACACTTGCCTCAAAGTGCTGGAAGGTTATCGTTCGACGGCCGATGCGCGCCGGGCATTGATCGAAGCGGCCAAGGAATCGGAAGTGCTGGTTCCGGAAGACCGGCTGCCCGACGCCAAATTGCATTGAACGAACGGACGAACCGGAGGATTTCATGGCGAAGCTGACTTACAAGATCGTCGAGCATGACGGGGGCTGGGCCTACCAGGTGGGTTCGACATTCTCGGAGACATTCCCCACCCACCAGGACGCGCTGCGCGCCGCCGAGATCGCCTCGGCCGAGCAGCAGGTCGCCGGCACCACGGACGGCATCCAGTATGAGGACGCCGACGGCAAGTGGCACGACGAACTGGCCGACGGCCGCGACCGGCCACAGACCGAAGTTTCCGACTGACTTTTTCTCTTCGCCAGCAGCCTGACGGGCTCAATCCGGCGCGAAGGCTCGCTCGGCGATGCGCTTGATGAAAGCGACGACGC
Organism: Mesorhizobium sp. PL10; assembly: GCF_053714315.1. Taxonomy (NCBI): domain Bacteria; kingdom Pseudomonadati; phylum Pseudomonadota; class Alphaproteobacteria; order Hyphomicrobiales; family Phyllobacteriaceae; genus Mesorhizobium; species Mesorhizobium sp. PL10. Next base: position 106,789 of record NZ_JBSKBR010000003.1, read on the forward strand.
GGTCCGGCTCGACGAATTGCGGCATATGCCCAAGGCCGTCGACGGCCTCGAAATCGAGCCCTTCGATCCTGTCCTTCATCGGCTCTCCATGGGTGTGCACACCAATGACGCGGTCGACGGATCCGAAGAAAATGCCGGCCGGCATGGCGATCTCACCATAGAGCCGCTCGATGCGGCCAAGATCCTCTTCGACCGCCACGAAATCGGTGGAGGTCGCATGGAAATGGCTTGGCCTCAGCCCGAGCCATCCGCCTCCATCGACCATGTAGTCGGCGGGAACAGGCTGCGGCGCGAAGATGAACTCCATTGTCGGCTGCGCATATCTGAGACTTGTCGGTATCGCGACCGTATAGGCCATGATCCAGCGCCACACGCGCGAACGGATGTAGAGCAGGCCCGCCTTTTCGCGCACGCCGGCTTCCAGATGGGTCAGCGGCGCCAGCAAGGCGATGCCAGAAATCGCGTCGGGATGGTCCACGGCCATGGTCAACGCGACGGCGCCGCCCAGTGAGTGCCCGACAACAAGCGGCCTTTCCAGGGCGAGCGTTTCGATGAAGCGCCTGATGATCTCGGCCTGCTCAGGCAAGCGGCCTGTCGCCCCTCTGGCCCGTACCGAATAGCCCGATCCCGGGCGGTCGATTGCAATCACCCGGTAGCCCGGGCCAAAGCGTCCGAACAAAGTGTGCCTGAAATGATGGAGCTGGGCGCCAAGTCCGTGCACGAATACGATCGGCCTGCCTTCGCCCTCGTCCACATAGTGGATGCGGTTGCCGTCGATCTCGACGAACCGTCCATTGGCCGGCACCAGCCTTTCGGCCTTGACGGCAATCCAGAGCGTCGCTGCCACCAGGCAGGCGACGATGACGAGAGCCAGTACGAACAGGCCAGCGACAAGCCATGGCAGAATCGATACCAGCATTTTTCACCCGGGAGCGGACCGGCGCACACCATCACCCACTGCCGAACGCACGGCAAGGCAGGTGGCGGCTTCCGTCGGCATTGCCGCCCGTTCCATGTCGCGCTATCTCAGGCAACCTTGTTTGACCAAGACGGTCCTGCCTGTCCTGCGCCCTCACCGGAGCCTTCCATGCCTGAAATCGTCACTGCCGCCATGCTCGTCATCGGCGACGAGATTCTCTCCGGCCGCACCAAGGACAGGAACATCGGCCACCTCGCCGACATCATGACGGCCATCGGCATCGACCTGAAGGAAGTGCGCATCGTTCCCGACGAGGAGGACGAGATCGTCGCGGCGGTGAATGCCGTGCGCGCGCGCTACACCTATGTCTTCACCACCGGCGGCATTGGCCCGACGCATGACGACATCACCGCCGATTCGATCTCCAGGGCCTTTGGCGTGCCCTGCGAATACGACGCCAAGGCCTATGCGATGCTGGGCGAGAGCTATGCCGCGCGCGGCATCGAATACACCGAGGCGCGTAAGCGCATGTCGCGCATGCCGCGCGGCGCCGACCATATCGACAACCCGGTCTCCGTCGCGCCCGGCTTTCGCATCGGTAATGTCCATGTCATGGCCGGTGTGCCGTCGATCTTCCAGGCCATGCTCGACAATGTCGTGCCGACGCTGAAGGCCGGCACAAAGATACTGTCAGCCAATGTCCATTGTCCGTTCGGTGAAGGCCTGATCGGCGGCCCCCTGGGCGACATCCAGAAGACGCATCCCGACACGATCATCGGTTCCTACCCGAAATATGGCGACGGCAAATTCTGGACGGAATTGGTCGTGCGCGCCCGCAGCCAGGAGGCGCTGGATTCGGCGCGTGCCGATGTCGAGGCGATGGTGGCCGGCTTCACTGCCGCCAATTGACCTTGGGTTCACGGGGCCATCGCCGAGCCGGAACCAAGCGCCGTACTCTAACGTTTTCCCTCCAGCGCACCATGCGCCGGCAGATTTGAGGGATTTCCCATGCGCTTCAAGACCATCGTCGCCATATTGCAGAATGAACAGGATGCCGAGCGCGTGCTCGACTGCGCCATTCCGCTTGCCGATCGGTTCGAGAGCCATCTCATCGGCATCCATGCCGAAGCGCTTCCCGTTCCCTACACCTCGGCCACCGGTTTCCCCGACACCGAATTCTTGCAGGTTTCCGCCGACATGAACCGCGAGCGCGCCGAAAAACTGCAGGCGCTTTTCCTCGGACAGATCGAAAAATCCGGCCTGTCCTTTGAATGGCGCAGCCTCGAGAGTTTTTCCGGCGACAGCGCGCTGACCGGCATTTCCAGCGTGCGCGCCGCCGACCTGATCATTGCCGCCCAGCGCGAGACCGGCGGCGATCCGAGCGCCGATGTCGACACGCTGGTCTACGATGCCGGCCGCCCGGTGCTGGTGGTGCCGCACGAAGGCCCGCTCGTCACCACATTCAAGCATGTGCTGCTGGCCTGGAACGGCAGCAAGGAGGCCGCCCGCGCCGCCTTCGACGCCCTGCCCTTCATCATCGAGGCCGAGAAGACCGACATTCTGGTCATCGATCCGCCGGATACGCTGGACGACAATCCGGAAGCCGCCGGCGCGGAGATCGCGGCCGCACTCTCCAGGCATGGCGCGACGGTCAGTGTGTCGGTGCAGACATCGGGCGGCGACTCTGTCGATGACGTCATCCAGAACCGGATCGCCGAGACCGGCGCCGACCTTCTGGTGCTCGGCGCCTACAGTCATTCCTGGCTGCGGCAGCTTCTGTTCGGCGGCGTGACGCGCACCGTGTTGCGCACCGTGCCGGTGGCGGCTTTCCTGTCGCGCTAAATCGATCGCCCTTGCCAAGGCCAAGGCTTTCCGGCTAATTCCGCGCGCATTCGGCTCTGAATTAAAAATAGAGCATGATGTCGTCCGAAAACCGCGTCGCACTTTTCGGCATCATGCTCGCGCGCGGAGTGCACCAGCAATGTCCCTTCCTGAAAAAGCCTTTCCGGTCTCCTGGGACCAGTTCCACCGCGACGCCCGTGCGCTGGCCTGGCGGCTTGCCGGCGCCAACAAGGGTCAGTGGAAGGCGATCGTCTGCATCACCCGCGGCGGACTTGTCCCCGCCGCCATCATCTCGCGCGAACTCGGCATCCGCGTCATCGAGACGGTCTGCGTGGCCTCCTACCACGATTACACCAGCCAAGGGCAATTGCAGGTGCTGAAGGAAATCACGCCGGCGCTGCTCACCGATGACGGCGCCGGCGTGCTGATCATCGACGACCTCACCGACACCGGCAAGACCGCAGGGATCGTGCGCGCCATGATGCCCAAGGCGCATTTCGCCACCGTCTACGCCAAGCCGAAAGGCCGGCCGCTGGTCGACACCTTCGTCACCGAAGTTAGCCAGGACACCTGGATCTACTTTCCCTGGGACATGGGTTTTACCTACCAGAAGCCGATCGCCGACGATCACGCCGGCTGATTCGCAGCCCCCCTTTATCTGCCCAAGCGGCAAGGCCCGCGCAGTTTGCTGTGGAAACTGGCGCGCCAACACACAATATTCTGTTGAATCGACACCTGTTGGCGGATTTTGACGGGTTGGTGTGACGTTTTTTACTTTTATGACTTACACTCCGCCGTAAGATTCGTGTGACGGCAAACGATTCTGAGGGCTGGGGTAGCTTTCTCCGATGCTGACGAGACCAACGACGCACAACCACATGGCCGAAAGGGTCCGGCGACTCTTCGGCACCGCGCCGTGCCGTCTGCAGGTTGCCGCGCTACCCTGGCGCACCACCGAAAACGGCATCGAAATCATGCTGATCACCAGCCGCGACACTGGCCGCTGGGTACTGCCGAAAGGCTGGCCCGAAGCCAGGGAGCCGCTCTGCGAGGCTGCCGCGCGCGAGGCCGGCGAGGAAGCCGGATTGCGCGGCAAGATTTCGCATTTCGAGGCTGGCCGCTATTTCTACGCCAAGGCATTGGCGTCCGGCGAGGAAGTGCCCTGCGAAGTGCTGGTGTTTCCAATGCAGGTCGAGCGCGTTTCCGACCGCTGGAAGGAAAAGCGCGCGCGCACCCGCAAATGGGTCAACGCGGCCGACGCCGTGCGCATGATCAACGAGCCCGATCTCTGCCAGATCATCACGCATTTCTGCGCCGATCCGCAGAAATTCGTCGCTAGAACCTAGACGCAACTCCACAGCGACCCCAGCATATTGCCATGCTCCCGCATCGGGTGCTTGTCCATTGATTCCATTCGATGCTTCGCCCGCGGCGCCATTGATCCGAATCTCATCCGACGTCGACAAGATCCCTGCCCTCTCTGGCCACGATTGGCTGCGAGTTGACATGCAGGTATTTACCTGCATATTATATCTACAAGATGAGTGAGACCGATGGACGCCGACAAGGTTTTCAAAGCGCTGGGCGACCCGACACGCAGAAAGCTGCTCGACCTTCTGTGTGAGAAGAACGGACAGACGCTGGGCCAGCTTTGCGAAAATCTCGACATGGCAAGGCAATCCGCCACCCAGCACATCGATCTGTTAGAGGCAGCCAATCTGATCAGCACGGTCAAGCGTGGCCGCGAGAAGCTGCATTTCATCAACCCCGTGCCGCTGCACGAAGTCTACGAGCGGTGGGTGCACAAATTCGAACGGCAGCGACTGAGCCTGCTGCACGACCTGAAGCAAGAACTCGAAGGAGACGACCAATGACCCCAGAAACCACCAGTTTTGTCTACGTGACCTACATCAGATCGACGCCGCAAAAGGTGTTCGAGGCCATAACCAGGCCCGATATCGCCAAGCGCTACTGGGGCCACGAGAACGTCTCCGACTGGAAGCCTGGCTCAAAATGGGAGCATATCCGCGCCAATGACGAGCGAACCGTCGAACTCGTCGGCAAGGTGGTCGAAATCTCGCCGCCGACCCGTCTGGTCATAACCTGGGCCAACGCCTCGCAGGCCGACGATCCGACCAAACAGAGCCGGGTGACCTTCGCCATCGAGGAATATGACGCCATGGTTCGGCTCACCGTCAGCCATGACGAACTCGAAGCCGGCAGCGGCATGGCCAAAGGCATCAGCCAGGGCTGGCCGGCCGTGCTCTCCAGCATGAAATCCTTCCTCGAAACCGGCACCGGCATCGACCTTTTCGCCAAGCCGAAATCGGCCTGAACAAGCAGCCAGCGGGGAGAACGACAATGACCAGACACTTTACCGGCGGCTGCGCCTGCGGCGCGATCCGCTATGAGGCGAGCGGCGAGCCTATCTTTCAGAACCACTGCCAATGCCTCGATTGCCAGAAGCGCAGCGGCACGGGCCACGGCTCCTACGTGACCTTCGGCCGGCGCGCTGACGTAAAGATCACCGGCCAGCCGAGCACCTGGCGGATGATCGCAGACAGCGGCAATGAAAAGATCCAGGCCTTTTGCCCGACCTGCGGAACGCCGGTCTACGTGACCTTCGTCGCCATGCCGGAGGTGACGGCGATCCAGGCAGCCGGCCTCGACGACCCTGGCCAGTTTAACCCACACGCGATCACCTACACCGTGCGCGGCCACGCCTGGGACACGATCGATCCGGCGCTTCAGGCCTTCGAGCGAATGCCGGGATAGCCCAGTCACTCCGCTTGGGAAAACAATGCTGGAACAAAGAGATGGAGTCCCATCCTGATTCACCGGGATGGGACTCTCTTTTTTGTCCGGTCAGACAACCAGACCCTTGGTCAGTTCCAGCGCCTGGCGTTCAAACAGGCGGCGGTAGATGCCGCCCTTCAGCCGGATCAGTTCGTCATGCGAGCCTTCCTCGACGATCTTGCCGCGATCGAACACCAGGAGCCTGTCCAGCGCCCGCACCGTCGACAGCCGGTGGGCGATAACCAGCGTCGTGCGGCCGACCATCAGCCGCTCCATCGCCTGCTGGATCAGCACCTCCGATTCCGAATCGAGGCTCGATGTCGCCTCGTCCAGGATCAGGATGCGGGCGTCCGCCAGGAAGGCGCGCGCAATCGCCACGCGCTGGCGCTCGCCGCCCGACAGTTTCACGCCGCGCTCACCGACCAGCGTGCCGTACCCCTTCGGCAGGCTGGTGATGAAGTCGTGCGCGCTGGCGAGCTTCGCGGCATGCTCGATCTCGGCCTGCGTGGCATCAGGCCGGGCATAGGCGATGTTTTCCGCCAGCGAGCGGTGGAACAAGATCGGCTCCTGCTGGACGATGGCGATCTGCCCGCGCAGCGACGCCTGCGCCACATCAGAGATGTCCTGGCCGTCGATCAGGATCTGGCCCGAGCCGACATCGTAGAGGCGCTGGATCAGCTTGACGAAGGTCGTCTTGCCCGAGCCCGAGTGGCCGACCAGCCCGACCCGTTCACCAGCCACGATCTCCACCGAAAAGTCGCGGTAGAGCGGCAGCCGATGGCTGCCATAGTGGAAGGTGATGTCGTCGAAGCGGATACCTCCCTGCGTGATCCGGATCGGCGGAGCGCCGGGCCGGTCCTCGATGCCGAGCGGAACGGACTGGAAGTCGACAAGCTCCTCCATATCGTTGACCGAGCGCTGCAGGTTGCGGATATGCGTGCCGACGTCCCTGAGATAGCCTTGCAGCACGAAGAACGACGTCAGCACGAAGGCGACATCGCCCGCACTCGCCTGCCCCCACGCCCACAGCATCAGCGACAGCCCGATCACCGCCGTCCGCAGCACCAACAGCATCGCGCCTTGCGTCGTGCCGTTGATGGTGCCGCGCACCCAGGTGCGGGTCGTGCGCGACCGCCATTTGTCGACGACCTTGGCGAGGCGCTTTTCCTCGCGCGTCTCGGCGCCAAAACCCTTGACCACGGCGTTGCAGCTCACCGCATCGGCAAGCGAACCGCCAAGCCGTGTATCCCAGCCATTGGCGAGCCGCGCCGCTGGCGCCACATAGCCGAGCGACAGCGTCGCCGTCACCAGGATGAACAACACCGAGCCGACTGCTACGACCAGTCCCATCAGCGGCCAGAACCAGCCGAGCAGCAGCGTCGAGCCGACCAACATGGCGACCGACGGCAGCAGCGCGATCAGGATGGTGTCGTTGAGAAGGTCGAGCGCCCACATGCCGCGCGTGACCTTGCGCACCGTCGATCCGGCAAAGCTGTTGGCGTGCCAGTCGGTCGAGAAGCGCTGGACGCGATGGAACGCATCAGCGGCGATGTCGGCCATCATCTTGAGCGTCAGGTCGACGAGGCCCATGAAAGCGAGGTTGCGCACCACCAGGCCAGCCAGCGCCAGGCCAATGAGCGCAAAGAAAGCCGCTACCGCCGCATTCCAGGCGATGTCGTCGGCCGCGGCACCACTGGCGACGGCATCGACCAGCCGCCCCGAATAGAGTGGCGTCAGGACGTCGGCTATGGTCGCCAGCAGGAAGCCGCCCATGACCAGCGAAAGCCGCCACGGCTGGCGCCGCCAATGGCTGAACGTAAATCCAAGAACGCTGCGAAACGCGCTTGCGCGCAGATCGATTCGAAAACGAGCCATGATGTCATCCGGGCGCAAAAATGCCCGGTCCCGGTAAGGTCGAAAATTGAAAAACCGCGCCGGGCAATTCGCCCGGGGGCTGCGGAGGTTCGGCATAGGTGGCGGCGCGCCCTGGATATCGGGCGGCGACCGGCATCGGCAGAAGCCTGTACTCGACCCGGCATCGGCGCGAAGGGCAAACCTCCGCCGGACGCCGGTAGAGACCTAGGCTTCGCGGCCTCGCATTACCATGTTGACTACTGCCATTCGGACCTCCCGCAAGACAATTGCGGAGGCGTCTTTATAGAGACGCTCCATCGGATCGCCAAGACCGGGCGCGCAGCAAAGCGAAACTGGTCCAACCTGTGAGGTTATTTTGCAACAACGGGCGAACTGCGCTTTAGCCGCGATCCCTGAAACGGTTGGTGATGGGATAGCGGCGGTCGCGACCAAAATTCTTCCGGGTGATCTTCACGCCGGGCGCCGCCTGCCGGCGTTTGTATTCGGCAATGTAGAGCAAATGTTCGACGCGCGTTACCGTCGACCGGTCGTGGCCGCGTGCGACGATGTCGTCGACGCCCATCTCGTTCTCGACCAGGCATTCCAGAATGTCGTCCAGCACCGGATAGGGCGGCAGCGAATCCTGGTCGGTCTGGTTCTCGCGCAGTTCTGCCGATGGCGCCTTGTCGATGATATTCTTCGGGATCACCTCGCCGGAAGGGCCGAGCGCGCCTGGCGGCACATGGGAGTTGCGCCAGCGCGACAGCCCATAGACCTGCATCTTGTAGAGATCCTTGATCGGATTGAAGCCGCCATTCATGTCACCATAGAGCGTGGCATAGCCGACCGACATCTCGCTCTTGTTGCCGGTGGTGACGACCATCGATCCGAACTTGTTGGAGATCGCCATCAGGATGGTGCCGCGCGCGCGGCTTTGCAGATTTTCCTCGGTGATGCCTTCCTTGGTGCCTTCGAACATCTGCGTCAGCGCGTGCAAAAACCCCTCGACCGGCTCGAAGATCGGCACGATGTCATAGCGGCAGCCGAGCGCGCGGGCGCAGTCCTCGGCATCCTTCAGCGAATCTTTCGAGGTGTAGCGATAGGGCATCATCACCGCGCGCAACCGCTCCTCGCCGAGCGCGTCGACGGCCAAGGCGGCACAGATCGCCGAATCGATGCCGCCGGAGAGACCCAGCACGACGTTCTTGAAGCCGTTCTTGTTGACGTAGTCGCGCAATCCCAGCATGCAGGCGCGGTAATCAGCCTCCTCGCGCTCGGGGATTTTCGACATCGGCCCTTCCGAGCAGACCCAGCCGGCCTCTGTTCGCTTCCAGGTGGTGACGTCGACAGTCTCCTCGAACTGGCTCATCTGGAAAGCCAGGCTTTTGTCGGCGCCGATCGCAAAAGAGGCGCCGTCGAAGATCAACTCATCCTGGCCGCCGATCTGATTGGCATAAATCATCGGCAAACCGGTTTCGATGACCTGGCGGATAACGACCTGGTGGCGGACGTCCATCTTGGCGCGGTAATAGGGCGAGCCGTTCGGCACCAGGAGGATTTCGGCGCCGCTTTCGGCCAGGGTTTCACAGATGCCGACGTCGCCCCAGATGTCCTCGCAGATCGGAATTCCGATGCGCACACCACGGAAGTTGACGGGTCCCTGAGCCTCGGGTCCGGCCTGGAAGACGCGCTTCTCATCGAACTCGCCATAGTTCGGCAGATCGAGCTTGTAGCGCTCGGCGAGGATCTTGCCGCCATCGGCGAAGATGATGGAATTGTGGGTGCCGCTCTTGCGCTTCAGCGGCGTGCCGATGATGACGCCCGGCCCGCCATCGGCAGTATCCCCGGCGAAATCCTGCGCCGCCTTTTCGCAAACTTTCAGGAAGGCCGGCTTCAGTACCAGATCCTCGGGCGGATAGCCGGCCAGGAAAAGCTCGGTGTAGAGCACGATGTCGGCGCCCTGGCGGGCGGCATCCGCCCTTGCCTCACGCGCCTTGGCAAGATTGCCGGCGACATCGCCGACCGTCGGGTTGAGCTGGGCAATGGCGATGCGCAGAATATCGGGAGCGGTCTTCTTGGTCATGCCTGCGGTTTAGCGCGGCAGAATTGCCCGGGCAATGGCGTTCGTTTGGACCAATTCGGTGATCAGTCGTCGCCCATATACTCGCGCAGTGATTGCGGCGAATGGTTCTCGCCGATCGACATCGCCAGGATGCGCGAAATGTGCCGGCGCGGCAGGCCGGTCTCTTCAGCCCATCGGTTGATCTGCGCCTGGATCTTGTCGAGATCCCTCTTCGACGTCGGGCTTTCGGCGATGTCGAGGCCGGCATCGCGCAAGGCAGCCGCCATATCGGCCGAGATGACGAAGGCGTCCCATTCCAGCCAGCGCAGGAAATACTGGCCGGTGTTGCCGCCGAGCCGGCTGCCGTGCTTGCCAAGATACGCCATCAGCCCGACCTGGTCGTCGGCCGGCCACTCAGCCAGGAATTTGCCGAAGCTGCCATGCTCCTTCGACACGCGCTCGACAAAGGCGGCGTTGTCGCGCACCGACTTGATCTTCTGCGGATTGCGCACGATGCGCTTGTCGGCCGTCAGATCGTGCCAGAAATCGTCGGGCTGGAACAACAGCCGCTTCGGCTCGAAGTGGAGGAAGGCTTCCTCGAATCCCGGCCATTTCTGCTCGATGACGCGCCAGACGAAGCCGGCGGCAAACACGCGCTCGGCCATCGTCGACAGGATGCGGTCGTCGGTGATTCCGGCCACGGCGGCGTTGTCGGGCAAAGGACCGAGCAGCGACGTCAGCACCGCATCGCCGCCTTTGCGCTTTGCGGCACGGGCATGAATCCTCTGGAAGTCGGCCATTGGCACCCTGATTCACTGTCGGTGGACGCGCAATCTACCACTTCCCGTTCGCGCCGGTAGTCTCTAGGTCTAGACCAGACGCTGACCATGGAGGCGACCATGCACAAGACCGTGCCAGAACTGGCCAACCGCTGGCTGAGGCGAACACCTGAGACCCTCAGCGAGCTCGAGCGGCGGGTGTTGCAGAGCACCGTCGACCGCAAGCCGATCTCTCAGGACATCAACGACAGTCTCGCCGGTCTTCAGGGGGCTGGCGACCGCATCGCCGATGCTATCGCCCGCGTCGGCGGCTCGTGGACGTTTATCCTGTCCTTCATCGCCTTTCTGGTCCTGTGGATCGGCGCCAATTGGTGGCTGCTGGGACGAGACTCGTTCGATCCCTACCCCTTCATCTTCCTCAATCTTGTGCTGTCGATGATCGCCGCCTTGCAAGCGCCGGTGATCATGATGTCGCAGAACCGCCAGGCCGCGCGCGACCGCATCGATGCCGCGCACGACTATGAGGTCAACCTCAAGGCCGAGATCGAGATCATGGCGTTGCATGAGAAGCTGGACGAGTTGCGCCACAGCCAGATCATCGGCGTGCGCGAGGACATAGCCCGCCTGACTGAGCAGGTGAGCCGCATTGACGAAAGACTGTCGGGCCGGCAAACGTCTCAATGACCGGGATCGTCCACCACCTCATCGAGCAATATGGGCTGATCGCGGTTTTCCTGGGCTGTGTCGCCGAAGGCGAAAGTGCCGCGATCCTCGGCGGCTTCTTCGCCCACCAGCATGTCTTCGTCCCTTGGCAGGCTTTCCTCGCGGCCGCCATTGGCGCCTTCGTCGGCGACACGTTTTTCTTCGTCCTCGGCCGCAGCTTTGCCGACCATCCCAGGGTTCTGAAACTGAAGGCGAGGCCCGGCTTCAACCACGCCTACCGCCTCGTCTCGTCCCACCCCAACATCTTCGTGCTGTCCAACCGCTACATCTATGGCCTGCGCCTGGTCGGCGGCATCGCCGCCGGCTTTGCCAGCATTTCGGTGCCGCGCTTCGTCATCCTCAACGCCATATCGTCGCTGGTCTGGGCAGCCTTGTTCTGCGGCATCGGCTATGTTTTCGGCCTCGGCGCCGAGCAGATGATCGGCAAGGCATTGCTCCATCATGAACGGCTGCTGATCGCGCTTGCCATTGGGCTCGCCGTCGCGCTTCTTGCCTGGCTCATCGCCCGCACCGTCGCCGGCAAGGAACGCGCCAAGGACGCCCGCGACAGCGAAGCCGCGTCGTAAGGGTCAGTCGTCGTCCTCGACCAGAGCGCGGTCGCCGCGGTCGAGGATCAGCGGGATGATGAGATCCTCCTCGTCGGCAAGATGCCGCTTCAGCATGGCGATCAGCCGGCTGTTCTCGTCGGCATAGGCATCGGCGGCAAAGCGCTGCTTGTCCTCGCTCTCCTCAAGCGTGCGGATGAAGGCATTCGCCGCTTCGGCGTTGCGCTCCAGCCCCTCATGGATGGTGTGATGGTCGGCATCGAGAATCTCGAAGCCGCGCTTCAGGCGCGGCTCAGCCTTGGCGAAAGCCGGAAAGTATTGGTAGTCCTCGACATTGTGGTGGCCGTCGAGATTTCCGAGGAAATGGTTGAGCCGCGGCGCGAACCAGCGCGCGAAATCCTGCGCCGTCAGCCGACCTTCGCGATAGTCGCCAATGCCGTTGGTGAGCATGCCGCCAAGCTCGCGGAACATGTCGTGCCGCTGCAGCCACATATTGGCGTGACCCTGCCAGTTTTCGCGCGGATATTTTTGCACCAGCCAGCGCAGATCGTCCGGCAGGGCGGCACGTTCGAGCAAGAGGGAATTGGCGGGCGCAGTCATGACGGTCTCCTAGACCATGATCCCGAAAAGTGGATACCGGTTTTCGGAAAAAATCATGGGATCAGGCTGGGGTAACCGTCATGTAGGAGCCAGAATGTCAGATCGGTAGCCCCGTGATGCGCTCGATGATGGCGATACCCCAGACGCCGGCGACGATCACCACCGAAATCAGCACCGCCAGCGAACCGCAATCCTTGGCGAGTTGGATGTCGACGTTGAACTCGCGGCTGAAGGCGTCGCAGGCAGCCTCAATGCCGGTGTTCAGCACTTCGACCATGATCAACAGCAGCACGGCGCCGATCAAGAGCGCATAGCCGCGCCACGACACCGAGACGAACCACCCGAGCGGCAGCGCCAGCACCAGCAGCATCAATTCCTGCTGGAACGCCTTTTCGCTGGCGGCGAGCTTGCGGAAAGCCCGCACCGAATTGAAGAAAGCATCGATCAGCCGCTGCATGGCCCGCATCCCCTTCGAATCACCGGCAGGGGATAACGCAATGGCTGGATCAAGGGAATAAGGCAGCAGCGGCAAAAATCACTCGTCCGCAACCTTGATCGCCGGCGTCGACTTCTCGAACTGCGGCAACCCATCGTCGATTGTGTAGTAGTCGCCCTTGTCGCCGACGAAGATGTGGCATTCGCCCTCGAGCCCGGTCGGGGCATCGAACGACCCGGCGAGAACCGAGACATAGGCATCCTGGCCAGGCTTCCAGAACAGCACCGAGCCGCAGATCTTGCAGAAGCCGCGTTTGGCAAAGGAAGACGCTTCGTACCAGCTGATGTTGTCGGTGCCGGTTACGGTGATGTCGCCGTCCGCGACATTGGTCGCGGCGTAAAAATGCCCACTCTGCTTGCGGCACTGCGAGCAGTGGCAATAGATCACCCCGCGCAACGGCCCTTGCGTCTGGAAACGCACTGCTCCGCACAGGCAAGATCCACTGTGGTTGTTGCTCATCCCTGCCCTCCACCGGCCATCGTTCACGGCTTCGCCGCCACGGAGAGGATTTCAGTTTTGCGAGAGCCAGGCACGAGCAAATGCGACACGGCATGGACGTGTTCGGACTTCCTCCTCAGGATCATCGCAGGGCGTTGCTGCAGCCGGAGGTAGAATAGTCGCGTTACCTGGGCGGCACATTAAGGAAACTTTAGCGCCGGCGCATCTATGGTCGGTACCAGGCGAAGGTCGCGATTGGGGACGCGTCCTTCGTAAGATGATCCGAAATACGGCTGGTTCTTCCCCGGTCGGCGACATCTCGCACGCGCAAGTCTGCGATGGTTCTCAGGGGTAGTGAGCAGAACATGCAGCCGGCAGCCGCCCAGACCGACCGAAACAGCGACATTGCAACAGCTGTTGTGACGACCATGCGCCAGCTCGGCGTGCTTGGCCTGCCGCGCAATTACGAGATATTCTACGAAGCGCTGAAAGGCACCGATCGCGAACTCAGCCTTGCCGTCGTCGCGCTCGGCAACCGGCCGACGCAGGACGATCTCGACCGCATCGGTCGCGCCTTCTTTGCCCAGCATCATGGTCCCGGCATCGTCGAGCAGGCGCGCGACGTGTTGGCCAGGGAACTTGAGGATATCGCCTTGCTGCTGCGAAGCGAACGCAGCCATATCGAGAAATACGGCAAGATCCTCGACGAAACATCGAGCGGCCTTGCCAACCGCAGCCTGCTTTCACAGGACTTGCTGCAGAAGGTTGCCAATGCAATGGCGGTGGCCACCAATTCGACCCTCGACCATGGCAGGCAGGTCGCCAGCACGCTCAGCGACAAGACGGCGGAGCTGGAGAGCGTCAAGTCGAAGCTCGAGGAGTACAAGCGGCTCGCCGACACCGATCCCTTAACGCATATCTGGAACCGCCGCGCCTTCGACAAGGAAATCACAAGGATTTACACCTCCAACAAGGGCATCCTGTTCAACGCGCTGATCCTTGCCGACATCGACCGTTTCAAGGACATCAACGATCGCTACGGCCACCCGGTCGGTGACAAGATCATCCAGATCATCGCCGAAATCTTCCAGACCAGTATCCGCGAAGACATGTTCGTTGCCCGCACCGGCGGCGAGGAATTCGCGTTGATCATCGAGGGCGCCAGCGAGGATACCACCTACGAGATCGCCGAACGCATCCGCGTGCTGATCGAACAGACGCCGTTCACCAGCAGCCAGACCGGAACCAATTACGGCACGGTGACCGTTTCCATGGGCATCTGCATGGCTTCCGAGGCCGAAAGCCCGGAGGATCTCTACACCAAGGCCGACCGGGCGCTCTATCGCTCCAAGGTCGGCGGACGCAATCGCGTCACCCGGCATTCGACAATGGCCGGCCGTACCGGCAAGAACTGGCTGCTCTACAAGAAAGACTGACGCTTCGGCGTACAGCCAGTTCGCGGGTATAGGCAAATTTATCGGACACCACCTCTTTCCATATGAATTTTCGTGGACTATATTTTCCATGGAAAGAGAGAGGCCATGCCTGTTACACAACGCAATGCTGCCGCCAAGACGGCCGAAAACGCGGTCCTGACCAAGGGCACGCTGCGTGCTGCCGAGCTTCTGGATATAACTGCCAGGATGCTGGCATCGATCATCGGCGTCTCGGAAGCCACGGTTTCGCGCATGCGCAGGCAGGAATTCCTGCTGGAGCGCGGCACCAAGCCGTTCGAACTCGCGGTGTTGTTCGTGCGGTTGTTCCGTTCGCTCGACGCCATTGTCGGCGGTGACGAGGTGATCGCCCGGGCATGGCTGAAGAACGCCAACACGGCGTTCGACGGCAGCCCGCTTGAAAAGATCCTCACCATCACCGGGCTTGTCGATGTCATTGCCTATCTGGACTCTCGACGCGCTCTCGTCTGAAGCCGCACGGCTCGACGGCAAATACTGGCGCATGGTCGAAGCGCAGCACCGGGTCTCGACGCTGAAAGTCGTCGACACGCTGGACGAACAGGCGCTGCTCGAGGACCTGATCGAGGAGACCAAGCCGCAGATTCCGCTTGAATGCCGGCATCTCCATTACCTCCTGGCGACGCCCTTCCGTTACGGTTCGATCTATCCCTACGGCTCGCGCTTCCGCCGCGCCGGCCGCACCCTTGGTGTCTATTATGCTGCGGAGACGATCATGACGGCGGTCGCCGAAATGGCCTTCTACCGCCTGCTGTTCTTTGCCGATTCGCCCGACACGCCGTGGCCGCACGACGCCGCCGAATACACTGCCTTCGCTGCCGCGATCCGCACCGACAAGGCCGTCGACTTGACGCGGCCGCCGCTCGACAGCGATGAGGCTGAGTGGACGCATCCGACCGACTATGCCGCCTGCCAGGCGATTGCCGATGTCGCGCGCGAGGCCGGGCTGGAAGCGATCCGCTACCGCTCGGCGCGCGATCCGAAGGGCGCCAATATAGCGCTGCTGACATGCCGCGGCTTTGCCAAGGCCAAGCCGCTGGAGCCGCACACATGGCGTATCCGGCTCGGCTCATTCGGCGTCCAGGCCATCTGCGAATTTCCGGAGAAGCGGATCGAGTTTTCCAGAACCGCCTTCGCCAATGATCCCCGGCTCGACGGATTGCGCTGGGAACGCGGCCGCTGACCAACAAAAAAGCGCCGGATTTCGCCGGCGCTTTTCTCTTCAACCTGCAACAGGTTCAGCCGTTGGCCGCCTGCTTGTGCTGCACCGGGTGGCTCTTCTTCAAGAGATCCGACACCAGGAAG
Organism: Mesorhizobium sp. PL10; assembly: GCF_053714315.1. Lineage (NCBI taxonomy): Bacteria > Pseudomonadati > Pseudomonadota > Alphaproteobacteria > Hyphomicrobiales > Phyllobacteriaceae > Mesorhizobium > Mesorhizobium sp. PL10. The sequence continues at coordinate 122,620 of NZ_JBSKBR010000003.1, forward strand.
GCCAGCTCGATCGCCTGGTCGGCATTGAGGCGCGGGTCGCAATGGGTGTGATAGCGGTCCTGCAATTCCTCGGCGGTGATGGCACGTGCGCCGCCCGTGCATTCGGTGACGTTCTTCCCGGTCATCTCGACATGGATGCCGCCGGGATGCGTGCCTTCGGCGCGGTGCACCTCGAAGAAGGTCTGCACTTCCTTGAGGATGCGGTCGAACGGCCGCGTCTTGTAGCCGGCGGCCTCGATCGTGTTGCCGTGCATCGGATCGGACGACCAGACAACGCTGCGGCCTTCCTTCTGCACCGCGCGCACCAGCTTCGGCAGATGGTCGGCGACCTTGTCGGAGCCAAAGCGGGCGATCAGCGTCAGCCGGCCCGGCTCGTTCTCCGGATTGAGCAGGTCGATCAGCTCCATCAAGCCGTCCGGCGTCAGCGAAGGACCGCATTTGAGGCCGAGTGGGTTCTTGATGCCGCGGCAATATTCGACATGCGCATGGTCGGGCTGGCGGGTGCGATCGCCGATCCAGATCATGTGGCCAGACGTGGCGTACCAGTCGCCCGAGGTCGAATCGATGCGGGTCAGCGCCTCTTCATAGCCGAGCAGCAGCGCCTCGTGGCTGGTGTAGAAATCGGTCTCGCGCAGCGCGTAGTTGGTTTCCGAGGTGATGCCGACGGCCTTCATGAAGTCCATCGTCTCGGTGATGCGGTTGGCCAGCGCGCCGTATTTCTCGCCCTGCGGACTGTCGGAAACGAAACCGAGCATCCAGCGATGGACATTCTCCAGGCTGGCATAACCGCCCTGGGCGAAGGCGCGCAACAGGTTGAGCGTCGCCGCCGACTGGCGGTAGGCCATCTCCTGGCGGGCCGGATCTGGGATGCGCGACTTTTCGTCGAACTCGATGCCGTTGATGATGTCGCCGCGATAGCTCGGTAGCGTCACGCCACTCTTGGTCTCATTGTCGGACGAGCGCGGCTTGGCGAACTGGCCGGCGACGCGGCCGACCTTGATCACCGGCTGCGCACCTGCAAAGGTCAGCACCACCGACATCTGCAGGAAGACGCGGAAGAAGTCGCGGATGTTGTCGGCGCCATGCTCGGCGAAACTTTCGGCGCAATCGCCGCCCTGGAGAAGGAATGCATCACCGGCCGCGACGCTCGCTAGCTGCTTCTTCAGCTTGCGCGCCTCACCTGCAAAAACCAGCGGCGGAAAGGTAGCGAGTTGGGCTTCCGTGTTCTTCAGCGCAGCAAGGTCCGGATAGGCAGGAACCTGCTTGATCGGCTTTGCTCTCCAAGAATTCGGCGACCATTTCGTCATCGCAACACCCAAACGCTCTTTCCAGCGGGGCCTTTGCCCGCCATGTCCCGCCCCATATGGGGATCGCGGCTCCATACACGAAGCCGATTTCCTATTCTAGACCGGAATTTAAGCGCTGGCGAATGATGGCGGGCGGCTTAAGCCGCCTTCTCCACCAGCCTTGCCAGCTGCGCCATGACGACAGCTGAACCCGCCAGGCGCTTCTCGGCCGTTGGCCAGTCGCGGATGAAGACAACGCTGTGGTCGGCCCGGATCTTGGCCAGCGAGCCCTGCTCGCCGATGTACTTGACCAGCCCGACCGGGTTGGAGAACTCGCGCTTGCGGAAATGGATGACGACACCCTTTGGCCCGGCATCGAGCTTTTCGACATTTGCCTTGCGGCAGAGCGCCTTGATGAAGACGATCTTGAGCAGGTGCTTCACCTCCTCCGGCAGCGGCCCGAAACGGTCGATCAGCTCGGCGCCGAAGGCATCGATCTCCTCGGTGTTTTCGAGATCGCCAAGGCGGCGATAAAGCGCCAGCCGGAGCTGCAGGTCCGGCACATAGCTTTCCGGGATCATGACAGCCGTGCCGACGGCGATCTGCGGGGACCAGCCGCCATCCTGCACCTCGCCGGAATCCTTCACTTCGGCGACCGCCTCTTCCAGCATCTGCTGGTAGAGTTCGAAACCGACCTCCTTGATGTGGCCGGATTGTTCTTCGCCCAGCAGATTGCCGGCGCCCCTGATGTCGAGGTCGTGGCTGGCGAGCTGGAAGCCGGCTCCAAGCGTATCCAGCGACTGCAGCACCTTCAGCCGGCGCTCGGCCGTGTCGGTGAGCTTGCGGTTGGCCGGCAGTGTGAACAGCGCGTAGGCGCGCACCTTGGAGCGGCCGACGCGGCCACGAAGCTGGTAGAGCTGCGACAGGCCGAACATGTCGGCGCGATGGATAATCAGCGTGTTGGCGGTCGGGATGTCGAGCCCGGATTCGACGATTGTGGTCGACAAAAGCACATCGTACTGGCCGTCATAGAAGGCGTTCATGATGTCGTCGAGCTCGCCAGGCGGCATCTGGCCATGGGCCACCGCAACTTTCAGCTCAGGCACGGATTCCCTCAGGAAATCATGGATTTCGGCGAGATCACTGATGCGTGGCACCACGTAGAAAGAATGGCCGCCGCGATAGCGCTCCCTGAGCAGCGTCTCACGAATGACCAGCGGATCGAAGGGCGAGATGAAGGTACGCACCGCCATGCGGTCGACCGGCGGCGTGGCGATCAACGACAGTTCGCGCACGCCGGTCAAGGCAAGCTGCAAGGTGCGCGGGATCGGCGTTGCAGACAGTGTCAGCACGTGAACGTCGGTCTTCAAATCCTTCAGCCGCTCCTTGTGCTTGACGCCAAAGTGCTGCTCCTCGTCGATGATCAAGAGGCCGAGATTGTTGAACGAGATCGCGGACCCGAGCAGCGCATGGGTGCCGATGACGACGTCGACCTGGCCCTCGGCGATGCCTTTCTTGGTTTCGGCCAGTTCCTTGGCGCCGACCAGCCGCGAGGCCTGGGCGACGCGGATCGGCAGGCCCGAGAAACGCTGCGAAAAGGTCTTGAAATGCTGGCGCGACAACAGCGTCGTCGGCACGACGACGGCGACCTGGAACCCTTCCATCGCCGCGATGAAGGCGGCGCGCAGCGCCACTTCCGTCTTGCCGAAGCCGACATCGCCACAAATCAGCCGGTCCATCGGCTTGCCGGCGCCGAGATCGTCCATGACGGAATCGATCGCGCCCTGCTGGTCGTCGGTCTCCTCATAGGGGAAGCGCGCCGAGAATTCGCCGTACAGCCCTTCCGCCGGCACCATCGTGGGAGCCGAGCGCATCTGCCGCTCGGCGGCGATACGGATCAATTGGCCGGCCATGTCGAGCAGGCGCTTCTTCAGCCGCGCCTTGCGCGACTGCCAGGCGCCGCCGCCGAGCTTGTCGAGTGAGGCTTCGGCCGAATCCGAACCATAGCGCGACAGAAGCTCGATGTTTTCGACCGGCAGGAACAGCCGGTCATCGCCGGCATAATGGATTTCCAGGCAATCGTGCGGCGCGCCGACCGCCTCGATGGTGCGCAGGCCGATGAAGCGGCCAATGCCATGGTCGGCATGGACAACAATGTCACCGGCCGACAGCGACGAGGCCTCGGCGATGAAGTCGGAGGCCCGCTTCTTGCGTTTCGAGCGTCGGATCAGCCTGTCGCCCAGAATGTCCTGCTCAGCGACGACGACCAGGTGTTCGGTCTCGAAGCCGGATTCCAGTGGCAGTACCGCAAGGGCTGCCTGCCCCGGCTCCAGCTCTTCAACCTCGGCCAGCGTCGCCACGGGCACCAGATTGCCGAGATGATGCTCGGCGAGGATCTGGCCGAGCCGGTCGAGCGAGCCTTCGGTCCAGCCGGCGACAATGACGCGGCGCCGCGCAGCGCGCTCGTTTGCGATGTGCTTCACGACGACATCGAAGACATTGGCGTTGGGGTCGGCGCGCTCCTCGGCAAAGCTGCGGCCATGCCGCGAACCGCCGTGGAAGACTTTCTTGGCGCCGACATCGGGCGCATCGAACACAGTGAAATCGATGTCTTCGCGCGACCCGAGCGACGCTTTGAGGTTTTCCGGCGAGAGATAAAGCAGGTCCGGAGCCACCGGCTTGTAGGGCACGGCATCCTTCAAGGCGGAGCCGGCTTGCTTGCGGCGCGCCTCATAGTGATCGAGGATCAGTGTGTGACGTTCGGCCAGTGCCTCATGCGCCAGATGGTCGAAGATGACAGGGGCATCCGGCAGATAGTCGAACACCGTCTCCAGCCGCTCGTAGAACAGAGGCAGCCAGTGTTCCATGCCGGCGAAGCGCCGACCCTCGCTCACCGCCGCATAAAGCCCGTCGTCGCGCTGCGGCGCGCCAAAGGCTTCGATATAGGAGCGGCGGAAGCGGCTGATGGTTTCCGGCGTCAATGCCACTTCGCTCATCGCCTGCAGCGCCATCGACTTGCGCTGTCCGGTGGTGCGCTGCGTGGCGGCGTCGAAAACGCGGATCGATTCCAGCGTGTCGCCGAAGAAATCGAGCCTGAGCGCTTCGGTCCAGCCGGGCGCGTAGAGGTCGAGAATGCCGCCACGCACCGCGAATTCGCCGACGCCGCGCACGGTCGGCACCCGTTCGAAGCCGGAGATCTCCAGCCGCGACACCAGCGCGTTCATGTCGATCTGGTTGCCGGGCCTGGCGTGAAAAGTCTGCGCTTCGACCAGGTCGGCCGGCGGAATGCGCTGCAGCAAGGCATTGGCGGTGGTCAGGATGACGGCGCGATGCGGCTTCTTCGCCAGCGCGATCATCGCCGTCAGCGCATCGAGTCGCTTGGCGGCGGCGTCCGAGCCGGGCGAGACGCGGTCGTAGGGCAGGCAGTCCCAGGCCGGCAGTTCCAGCACCGGCAGGCCGGGTGAAGCAAAGGCCAGCGCCTCCGTGATCGCCGGCAGGCGCTGGCCGTCGCGCGCGACGAACAGCACAGGCTTGTCCGGCGCGATCTCGTGGATCGCCTGCACCAGCGCAAACGCTTCGTACCCGTCGGCGACGCCGTCGACGATGAACTGGCCGGCGCGGCCCTTCGGCAGGCCGATTTTAGGGATGAGGCTCATGATTGCACGTGTTTCAGAAAGTCATGGTCCGGCGCGATGCCAGGATCTTTTGCAGGACGGCACAGTCGATATCCCCGGGAACCGGGCGTTCGCCGGTGACCATGGGCAGGAATTCGGTGTCGGGAATGTCGAGGAGCCTTTCATATTGGTCGATTTCGTCGCCGGTCAAGGCGCCAATCTCGTTGTCGGCAAAGGTGCCGAGGATCAGGTCCATCTCGCGCATGCCGCGATGCCAGGATCGGAACAACAGCTTGCGGCGCCTGATATCCAGCCCCTCGCTTGATCGTTTCGTCCCGGTCATCGTGCCGCATCCTTACGTGGTGCGGCGCATATAGCGTGGATAGAGGGCGGTGTCAGCCTTGCAAGGCAAAGTGAGACACCCGACAATCAATCTGAAATGATTGCATTCTTTCACACCCCCCTCTGGCCTGCCGGCCATCTCCCCCGCAAGGGGGGAGATCGGAGGTCATCTCGGCTTTCGCTAACCTGCAAGGTCGAGAGAGTGGGCCGGCGCAAGAGCTGCCAATCTTCCCCCTTGCGGGGGAGATGTCCGGCAGGACAGAGGGGGGTGGGAGGGAACTCAGCTTTTCTCACTCCAACTACGGCGCAGCCCTGATGCGCCCTTCCCTCCTCGATCCCCTATTCGTCCCGATCACCTCGCTTGCCGGCGTTGGGCCGAAGGTCGGCGCGCTGATCGAGAAGGTGGTGGCGGCCGATCTTGGCGAACGGCCGGCACGCGCCGGCGACCTTCTTTTCGTGCTGCCGCACACCGTGATCGACCGCCGCAATCGTCCCGGCATCGCGCTCGCGCCTGCCGGCGCCATCGTCACGCTCGACGTGCGCATCGACCGCCACCAGCCACCGCCACGCGGCAACCGGTCGGTGCCCTACCGCGTCTTCGCCCACGACGACACCGGCGAGATCGGGCTGACCTTCTTCCACGCCCATGCCGCCTATCTCGAAAAGGCGATGCCGGTGGGCGAGCATGTCATCGTCTCCGGCCGCATGGAGTGGTTCAATGGCCGCCCGACCATGGTCCATCCCGACCATATCGCGCTGGTCAGCGAGGCGGAAACCCTGCCGCTGGTCGAGCCGGTCTATCCGCTGACCGCTGGCCTGTCGGGCAAGGTGCTGCGCCGCGCCATCGGCCAGGCGCTCGGCCGGCTGCCGGAATTGCCGGAATGGCAGGACGGCGCCTTCATGCGCAAGCAGACCTTTCCCGCCTTCGCCGACGCGCTGGCCCGCGTCCATTATCCCGCGGACCCGATCGATGTCGCCATCGAGGGCTCGGCATGGCGGCGACTTGCCTATGACGAGTTTCTGGCAGGCCAGGTCTCGCTGGCGCTGGTGCGGACAAAAGTGCGCCGCCTGTCGGGCCGGCCGCTGATCGGCGACGGCCGCATCGTCGAGAAACTGCAGGCGGCCCTGCCCTATTCATTGACAGGCAGCCAGGAATTCGCGCTCGCCGAAATCAACGCCGATCTCGCCGACCCCGAGCGCATGCTGCGCCTGCTGCAAGGCGATGTCGGCTCCGGCAAGACGGTGGTGGCGCTGCTTGCCATGGCGCGCGCCGTCGAGGCGGGCGGCCAGGCCGCACTTATGGCGCCGACCGAAATCCTGGCGCGCCAGCATCTGGCAACGATCACGCCTTTGGCCGAAAAAGCCGGCCTGCGCGTAGCGATTCTCACCGGCCGTGAGAAGGGCCGCGAGCGCACCGAGACGTTGGCAGGTCTCGCCAGCGGCGAGATCGACATCGTGGTCGGAACCCATGCGCTGTTCCAGGAAACGGTGACTTATCACGATCTCGTCTTTGCCGTGGTCGACGAACAGCACCGCTTCGGCGTCCACCAGCGGCTTGCCATCACCGCCAAGGGCGATGCGCCCGACATGCTGGTGATGACGGCAACGCCAATCCCGCGCACTTTGGTGCTGACCGCCTTCGGCGACATGGACGTCTCCAAGCTGACGGAGAAGCCGGTCGGCCGCCAGCCGATCCGCACCGTCACGCTGCCGCTGGAGCGGTTGGACGAGTTGGTCGGCCGCATGCTCGATGCCGTCGCCGACGGCCAGAAAATCTACTGGATCTGCCCGCTGGTCGAGGAATCCGAAGAGATCAAGCTGATGTCGGCCGAGGACCGTTTTGGTTCGCTGAAGCCCCTATTCGGCGACCGCATTGGCCTCGTCCATGGCCGCATGAAGGGCGCCGAAAAGGATGAGGCGATGCGCGCCTTCAAGGTCGGCGAAACCCGCATCCTGATCGCCACCACCGTCATCGAGGTCGGCGTCGATGTGCCCGACGCCACGATCATGGTCATCGAGCACGCCGAGCGCTTTGGCCTGGCGCAACTGCACCAGCTGCGCGGGCGCGTCGGGCGCGGCGACAAGCCCTCCTCCTGTGTGCTGCTTTACAAGGACCCGCTCGGCGAGACGGCAAAGCGTAGGCTGTCGGTGATGCGCGAGACCGAGGACGGTTTCCTTATCGCCGAGGAGGATCTGAAACTGCGCGGCGAAGGCGAGTTGCTGGGCACCCGCCAGTCCGGCACGCCGGGTTTCCAGGTGGCACGCATCGAGGCGCATGCCGATCTACTGGAGGCAGCCCGCGACGATGCGCGGCTGATCCTGTCACGCGATCCGGAATTGCAATCCGAACGCGGCGAGGCGCTGCGCCTGTTGCTTTACTTGTTCGGCCGCGACGAGGCCGTCCGGCTCTTGCGCGCCGGCTGAGCCAGGGCGGCCACCGACGGGTTGGCAAGCGCGCTCTCGAGCGGCTCACCGTTGAGGTCGACGAGCCTGGTCTTGACCTCGGGCGCTACCAGGCCGGCCGAAACGATCAGTCTGGCGCCGTCCTCGATCGTCATGTCGAGCAGCACGATGTCGGATTTCAGCACATACATCAGGAAACCGGTGGTCGGGTTGGGCGTGCACGGCATGAAGACGGCGATCATCGGGTCGCCTTCCTGGTCGAGCTTCTGGTTGATCTCGGTTTCCTTCTCGCTGGCGACGAAGACCAGCGACCAGACCCCTTTGCGCGGATACTCGACCAGCCCGACCTGGCGGAACATGTCGCCCTTGTTCGAAAGCACCGTCTGGAAAATCTGTTTCAGCGAGCCGTAGATGCCGCGCACCAGCGGCATGCGCCCAAGCAGTCGCTCGCCGAAATTGACGATGGCCCGGCCGACGATGTTGGCGGTCATGAAGCCGATCAGCGTAATCAGGACCAGCGCCACGATCAGGCCGAAACCCGGAACCGGAAACGGCAGATAGGTGTCGGGGCTGTAGCGCGCCGGAATGTAGGGTTTTACCCAAGAGTCGACCCAGCCGATGAACGACCAGGCGATATAGGCGGTGATCGCCAGCGGCGCGCAGACGATGAAGCCTGTGAGGAAATAGTTCCTCAGCCGGGTCATGCCGGAAGTTCTGGGAGCATCGGACATGGGTCACCGGGCGCGCGCGTTGCAGCGCAACATTAGTGAAGCAGACGGCGCTTTGGAACTGCGAAGTTTTTAAAGACCGCCAATGTGCGCTGGCTACTCCACCGTCACCGATTTCGCCAGATTGCGCGGCTGGTCGACGTCGGTGCCCATGAAGACGGCGGCATAGTAGGCCAGCATCTGGATCGGCAGCGCGTAGATGATCGGCGAGATGATTTCCGGCACGTCGGGCAGGATGATCGTCTCCATAGTCTTCACGCTGACCTGCGCAGCACCTTTGGCATCGGTGATCAGGATGATCTTGCCGCCGCGCGCCGCCACTTCCTGCATGTTGGATACCGTTTTTTCGAAGATGCGGTCATGCGGTGCGATGACGATCACCGGCATGTTCTCGTCGATCAGCGCGATCGGCCCATGCTTCAGCTCGCCCGCGGCGTAGCCCTCGGCGTGGATGTAGGAGATTTCCTTGAGCTTCAGCGCGCCTTCCATGGCCAGCGGGAAATTGGTGTCGCGGCCGAGATAGAGCACGTCCTTGTAGCGCGAGATTTCGCGCGCGATGCGCTCGATCTGCTCCTCGAGCTTCAGCACCTGGTTGGCGTAGCGCGGCGCCTCCGAAAGCGCGCGCACAAGCGTCTTTTCCTCGTCCTTCGAGATCGTGCCGCGCGCCACGCCGGCGCGTACCGCCAGCGATGCCAGCACCGAGAGCTGGCAGGTAAAGGCCTTGGTCGAGGCGACGCCGATCTCCGGGCCGGCCAATGTCGGCAGCACGACATCGGATTCGCGCGCCATGGTAGATTCCCGCACATTGACGATGGCGCCGATCTTCATGCCGGCCTTGCGGCAATAGCGCAGCGAGGCCAGCGTGTCGGCGGTTTCGCCCGACTGCGAGATGAAGAAGGCGGCATCGTTGTCCGACAGCGGCATTTCGCGGTAGCGGAACTCGGAGGCGACATCGATGTCGACCGGCAGCCGCGCATAGCGCTCGAACCAGTATTTGCTGATCAGCCCGGCGAGATAGGCGGTGCCGCAGGCCGAGATCGCCAGGCGGCCGATCTTGGCGAAGTCGAACGGCAGCTCCAGCGGCTTCGATACGCCGGAGACGAAATCGACATAGTGCGCCAGCGTGTGCGAGATCACTTCCGGCTGTTCATGGATTTCCTTTTCCATGAAATGGCGGCGATTGCCCTTGTCGACCATGAAGCTGGTCGACAGCGATTGCTGGCGCTTGCGGTCGACCTTCTTGCCGTCGATGTCGAAGATGGTGACGCCGCCGCGGCGCACCACCGCCCAGTCGCCGTCCTCCAGATAGGTGATGGAATTGGTGAAGGGCGCGAGCGCAATGGCGTCGGAGCCCAAAAACATCTCGCCGTCGCCATGGCCGACGGCCAGAGGCGGGCCGTTGCGAGCGCCGACGATGAGGTCTTCATCGCCCGTGAACATGATGGCCAGCGCAAAGGCGCCTTCCAGCCGCCTCAGCGCCTGGTGTGCGGCCTCGACCGGCTTCAGCCCCTTGGCCAGTTCCCGCGCCACCAGATGCGCGACGACTTCGGTGTCGGTCTGCGACGAGAAGGCATAGCCGTCGCGGATCAGCTCGTCGCGCAGTTCGGCGAAATTCTCGATGATGCCGTTATGGACGATGGCGACGCCGTCGGAGAAATGCGGATGCGCGTTGGTCTCGTTCGGCACGCCATGCGTCGCCCAGCGTGTGTGGCCGATGCCGATCGTGCCGTCGAGCGGCTCGTCCTTCAGCCGGCGTTCGAGGTTGATCAGCTTGCCTTCGGCGCGGCGGCGCCCGAGCGCGCCTTTCTCGACGGTGGCGACGCCGGCAGAGTCATAGCCGCGATATTCCAGCCGCTTCAGCGCATCGACAATAAGCGGCGCGACCTGTTGCTGGCCGACAATTCCGACGATACCGCACATGGCCCCTGCCCCCGATTCCCGATGGAAAACCAGCGCTATCTAGGGATTGCCGGCCTGCCGCGAAAGTCACTTTGCGTTTCGTCTGGTGTAACGGAACGCTTGTCAACCCGATGCACCTGCAATTGCTCGATTTTTTCGAGGCGTCCGGCGAGCTTCGGCAAGGCTGCCGATTGATCGTTAGTGATCGGTGGTGGCTTTCTTTTTCACTGCCGCGGCCGAGGCAAACCGCTCGCGCAACTCCTTGCCCTTACCCGGAATTGTCTTCTGGCGCGCGCGGCCGAAGGCCAGTGCATCGTCGGGCACGCTTTCGGTGATCACGCTGCCCGAGGCGATGTAGCCGTCCTTGCCGATCGACACCGGCGCCACCAGCGACGAGTTCGAGCCGATAAAGGCGCCCTCGCCGATATCGGTGAAGAATTTCGAATAGCCGTCATAGTTGCAGGTGATGGTGCCGGCGCCGATATTGGCCCCTGCACCTACGCGGGCATCGCCGATATAGGTCAGGTGATTGACCTTCGCGCCTTCCTCGACAATAGCCTGCTTGACCTCGCAGAAATTGCCGACCTTGGCCTTGTTCCGGAGATCCGCGCCCGGCCGCAACCGTGCGAAAGGGCCCACCTCGCAATTCGAGGCAATAATGGCACCGGTGAGGTGGCTGAAGGCATGGATGGTGGAGCCGGTAGAAATCTTGACGCCGGGACCGAACCAGACATTCGGCTCGACCACCGTATCGGCGCCGATCTCAGTGTCGTGCGAGAAATAAACAGTCTCCGGCGCAATCAGCGTGACGCCCGACAGCATCGCCTCATGCCGGCGGCGCTGCTGCCAGATGCCTTCCGCCTGCGCCAGTTCGGCCCGGTTGTTGATGCCGAGCGCACTCTCGAAGCTGGCCTCGGTGGCGACGACATCCAGGCCTTGTGCGCTAGCGATCTCGACAATGTCGGTGAGGTAGAACTCGCCCTTGGCATTCTTGTTGCCGACCTGGTCGAGCAGATCGAGCGCATGCTTGCCCGCCACCGCCATCATGCCGGCATTGCAGAAGCCGATCTTCTTCTCCTCGCCGCTGCAGTCCTTTTCCTCGCGGATGGCGGTAAGCTTGCCGCCTTTTTCGATCAGCCTGCCATAGCCGGTCGGGTTGGGCGGACGAAAACCGATCACCACCACGGCCGCACCTTCGGCCAGCCTTTGCCGGGCATTCGTGAGCGCCTCGGCGTCGATCAGCGGCGTGTCGCCGAACATCACGAGAATATCGTCATAACCCTTTGATATCGCTTCGCGCGCGGCCAGAACGGCATGCGCCGTTCCAAGCCGCTTCTCCTGCACGAACGTCCCGGCCCTGGGCGCGAATTTCGCCGCCGCCTTGCGCATCTCGTCGGCCCCATGACCGATGACCAGCGCCTGGCTGCCAGCGCCGGCAGCCTCTGCCGCCTTCACCACATGCGCAACCATCGGCAGCCCGGCGATCTGGTGCAGCACCTTCGGCAGCGCGCTCTTCATGCGCGTGCCTTCGCCGGCGGCGAGGATGATTGACAGGCAGGATCTCTGGCTCATGGAAGGACAACCGTATGAAAGGGATCAGGATTCGGAGAGTGTTAGCATCTGGCGCGATGCTGCACCAATGCGGTTAAATTCCGGTGAGGTGACGAGCCAGGCGCGGGCAAGGCAAAGATCGGCAATCGGGGCACCTTACATCAGGCCATGCTTCCTGAATTCCGCCTGCTCGTCGCCCGATATCCAGCCAAACACCTTCAACGCGCCATCGCGCTTTTCGACGAGATAGCTGATCGCGAAGTCGATGGTCACGGGCTTGCCGTCCTTGCGCTCATAGTCGCCGGACCAGCTTACCTTAGCCACGCAATGATCCTGATCGATGGATGTCACCGAGACATCCGTGCAGGTCATCTTCTTGCTGCCGATGGCGCGATAGGCCTCAAAACCTTTTTTCATGATGGTCTTCAGCTGCTGGCCATTCTCGCCAACCATGACCGCTGCCGGCGTCACCGAGACAAAACCGGCCGAATACTTGTCCGCGACGTCATTCAGATCGACCTTGTCGGCAATCGCGTCGTTATAGATTTTCTCATAGGCCTTGAAGAACTTTTGCACGTCCGCCTTGGCCACCATTGTCGCCTCCCGGATCAAGTGTCAGTGGATAATCTGACATCCAACGCGGGTTTTCGTGCATCGTTCCCGTGCCGAGACGACCTACCCCAGCCGCCCCAGCACCGGGAAATTCTCCAGCAGCCAGTAGGACACCGTCTGCACGCCACCGGTGAGGAAGAACACACCGGCGACGACCAGCAGCGCGCCGATCGCCTTTTCTACGCGGCCGAGATGGACGCGGAATTTGCCGAGGAAGCGCATGAAGGCGCCGGAAAACAGCGCGGCGATCAGGAACGGGATGCCGAGGCCGAGCGAATAGGCGGCGAGCAGCAGCGCGCCTTCGCCGACCGTCTCGCGACCGCCGGCCAGCGTCAGGATCGGCCCCAGCACCGGGCCGATGCACGGCGTCCAGCCGAAGGCGAAGGCGAGCCCCATGACATAGGCGGCGACCATGCTGGCCGGCTTGCCCTGCGACTGGAAGCGCGCCTCGCGCGACAAAAGCGGGATGCGCAAGATGCCGAGGAAATTCAGCCCCATCAGGATGATCAGCACGCCCGCGGCCATCGCCAGCGGCTCCTGCCAGACGCGTAGCCAGTGACCAATGGTCGATGCGCCGGCGCCAAGTGCGACGAACACGGTGGAGAAACCGAGCACGAAGGCGATCGAGGAATAGATGAGCGCGCCGCGCGCACCGGCCTTGGCCGTGACGCCGGCGTCGCCGCCGCGAAAGTCGTCGACTGACACGCCGGCCATGTAGCAGAGATAGGGCGGCACCAGCGGCAGCACGCAAGGCGACAGGAACGAGATCGCACCCGCCCCGACCGCGCTGACATAGCCGATGTCCAATGCCATTCCGAAACTCCAGAGTCGCTGGCGCCGATATAGCGACGCAAAACCATGTTCGCCAATCACCATCGTGTGGCTTTTGGCTATAGGTACGGCCCGGCCGGAGGAATTGTTACCGGCCGATCGTCAGATGACCAAGCCGGGGAAGAAACGCCCCTTGCCAGGCGTTGATAGAGCGAGGCCCGCGATTTCTGCGCGCTTCTTCGGATACCCAGGGAGATTTCCATGAAAACGATCACTGTCGGGCTCGCGGCCCTTTTGCTCAGCACCGCTGCATCCTTCGCCGCCGAAGCGTGGAAGGAAGCCGAAGTCAACGGCACCAAGATCTACACCGATGCCAACGGCATGACGCTCTATACCTATGACAAGGATGAGAAGGGCAAGACCAACTGCTACGACAAATGCGCCACCAACTGGCCGCCGCTGAAGGCCGAGGCCGGCGCCAAGGCGGACGACGAATGGACCATCGTCGACCGCACCGACGGCACCAAGATGTGGGCTTATGACGGCAAGCCGGTCTACACCTTCATCAAGGACAAGAAGGCTGGTGACGTCACCGGCGACGGCGTCGGCGAAGTCTGGCACATCGTCAAGGCCGACTGATCTTTCGAACCTCTACCCCGCCGACCGGCGGAACCCAGCTGGCTGCCGGCTCCAGGCGACCCGGTGGCCAGTTTCGTTTTTCGGCAGCTCGAAGGACGGACCGGCCGCAGCTTCTGAGTCGTTTGTTCAAGACTTGACGCCCAAACCGGACGTCCCCGAATTCTGTGATTTTCTCCATACACTCTTAGAGTGTATTGCTGCGGACACGCCGGCAATTTGGCCGCCTCCCCTTGACCGGATGCAAAAGCGCGGCCATGTGAGCGACAAATAGAACGAGATTTCGTCGCGCGCAGCGGAATCCTCCTGCCGCACCACAGCTGATATGAGAACTCATGGACGTCGTCGTCGTCGAATCGCCGGCCAAGGCAAAGACAATCAACAAATACCTCGGCAAGAACTATAAGGTTCTGGCCTCGTTCGGCCACGTCCGCGATTTGCCGGCCAAGGATGGCTCAGTGCGTCCAGACGAGGATTTCGCCATGTCCTGGGCGGTCGACACCGCGTCGGGCAAGCGCCTCGCCGACATCGCCAAGGCGGTCAAGGATGCCGACGGCCTGATCCTCGCCACCGACCCGGACCGCGAGGGCGAAGCCATTTCCTGGCATGTGCTGGAGGTGCTGAAGCAGAAGCGCGCATTGAAGGACAAGCCGGTCAGCCGCGTCGTCTTCAACGCCATCACCAAATCGTCGGTGCTGGAAGCGATGGCCAATCCGCGCCAGATCGATGCGCCGCTGGTCGATGCCTATCTCGCCCGCCGGGCGCTCGACTATCTCGTCGGCTTCACCCTGTCGCCGGTGCTGTGGCGCAAGCTGCCGGGCGCCCGTTCGGCCGGCCGCGTCCAGTCGGTGGCGCTGCGCCTGGTCTGCGACCGCGAATCCGAAATCGAACGCTTCATCCGCGAGGAATACTGGCAGATTGCCGCTCTCCTTGGCACGCCGCGCAACGAGACTTTCGAGGCACGGCTGACCGCTTTCGAGCGCAAGAAGCTGCAGAAGCTCGACATCGCCAACAAGGCGCAGGCCGACGATATCAAGGGCATGCTCGAGGGTGCGACCTTCAAGGCGCTGTCGGTGGAGGCCAAGCCGACCCGGCGCAATCCCGGCCCACCCTTCACTACCTCTACGCTGCAGCAGGCCGCGTCGTCGGGCCTCGGCTTTTCGGCGACGCGCACCATGCAGGTGGCGCAGCGCCTCTATGAAGGCATGGAGATCGGTGGCGAGACCACCGGCCTGATCACCTATATGCGAACCGACGGCGTGCAGATGGCGCCCGAGGCGATCGATGCCGCACGCGACGCCATCGCCAAGGAATTCGGACCAAGATACCTGCCTGAAAAGCCACGCCAGTACACGACCAAGGCCAAGAACGCCCAGGAAGCGCACGAGGCGATCCGTCCGACCGATTTCATGCGCACCCCGGCTTCGGTCAGGCAGTATCTCGATTCCGATCAGCTGCGGCTTTACGAGCTGATCTGGAAGCGCGCCATCGCCAGCCAGATGCAATCGGCCGAGATCGAAAGGACCACGGTCGAGATCGAGGCGGTCAACGGCGCCCGCACTGCAGAACTGCGCGCTGTCGGCTCGGTCGTCCGCTTCGACGGCTTCATCGCCGCCTACACGGACCAGAAGGACGATGACGCGGAGGACGAGGAAAACCGCCGCCTGCCCGAGATCCGCGCCGGCGAGCAGCTCAGGCGCGACGCAATCAACGCTACCCAGCACACCACCGAGCCGCCGCCGCGCTATTCCGAGGCGTCGCTGATCAAGAAGCTGGAAGAACTAGGCATCGGCCGTCCCTCGACCTACACGGCGATCCTGAAGACGCTGGAAGACCGCGACTACGTCACCATCGACAAGCGCCGGCTGGTGCCGCAGGCCAAGGGCCGGCTGCTGTCGGCCTTCCTCGAAAGCTTCTTCGAGCGCTATGTCGAATACGATTTCACCGCTTCGCTTGAGGAAAAGCTCGACGAGATTTCCGACGGCAAGCTCGCCTGGAAAGACGTGTTGCGCGACTTCTGGAGGGATTTTTCCGGCGCTGTCGCCGACATCAAGGAACTGCGCGTCACCGACGTGCTCGACGCGCTGAACGAGGAACTGGCGCCGCTTGTGTTCCCCACGCGCGAAGACGGCTCCAACCCGCGCATCTGCCCGAAATGCGGCACCGGCAACCTGTCGCTGAAGCTCGGCAAATTCGGCGCCTTCGTCGGCTGCTCCAACTATCCGGAATGTTCCTTCACCCGCCAGCTCGGCGACGCCGCCAACCCGAATGGCGAGAATGGCGGCGGCGAGGACGGCACCAAGGTGCTGGGCAAAGACCCCTACACCTCAGAGGAAATCACGCTGCGCTCAGGCCGCTTCGGCCCCTACATCCAGCGCGGCGATGGCAAGGAAGCCAAGCGCTCCAGCCTGCCCAAGGGCTGGACGCCAGAATCGATCGACCATGAGAAGGCGCTTGCCCTGCTGTCGCTTCCGCGCGATGTCGGCAAGCATCCCGAGAGCGGCAAGATGATCTCCGCCGGGCTCGGCCGCTACGGTCCGTTCGTGCTGCATGACGGCACCTACGCCAATGTCGAGAGCATCGAGGATGTGTTCTCGATCGGCCTTAACCGCGCCGTGTCGGTGATCGCGGAGAAGCAGTTGAAGGGCAAGGGCGGCCGCAATGGCGGCACGGCCGCAGCACTGAAGGAGCTGGGCGACCATCCCGATGGCGGCGGCAAGATTGTCGTGCGCGACGGCAAATACGGGCCTTACGTCAACTACGGCAAGGTCAATGCGACCCTGCCCAAGGGCAAGGACCCGCAGTCGGTGACCGTCGAGGACGCGCTGGCGTTGATTGCCGAAAAGGAAGCCAAGGGCGGCGGCGGCAAGAAGCCGTTCCGCAAGGCCGCGGCAGCCAAGGCCCCGGCGGCCAAGAAAACCACAGCCAAGAAGCCGGCAGCCAAAAAGCCGGCGGCGAAGAAAAAGGGATAAAAGCGTGGCGCGCAGGATCACCGGACGAAGCCACGGCGATCCGCGCACCGCCGACACCAGGGCCAAGGTCAAGGACGACTACCGGCCCTCGCGTGACGAGATCCTGCGCTACATCGCCGAAAATCCCGACCGTGGCGGCAAACGCGACATCGCCAAGGCGTTCGCGCTGCGCGGCGACGACCGCATCTGGCTGAAAGACATTCTGCGCGACCTGCAGGACGAAGGCGTCCTGACCAAGGAGCGCAAGCGGCTGGCCCGCGTCGGGGCCTTGCCCCATGTCGCGGTGCTCGACATTTTCGGCCGCGACGGCGACGGCATCCTGCTGGCGCATCCGGCAGAGGCCGTCGGCACCGGCGAACCGCCCGTCGTCTCGATCCGCGTCTCACGCGGCGGCAATGGCCCGCAACCGGGCATTGGCGACCGCGTGCTGGCCAAGACCTTCCCGACCGATGAGCCGACCGGGCCCGCCTATACGGGCCGCGTGATGAAGATTTTCGAGAAGCGGACCGATGCCGTGCTCGGCATCTTCCGCATCCTCAAGGACGGCACTTTCCGCATCGAGCCGGTCGAACGGCGCCAGCCCGAGCTGATCGTCGACAAGGAATTCCAGAACGGCGCCAAAAACGGCGACCTGGTCGAGGTCGAGCCGGCGCGAGCCTCCCGTTACGGCCTGCCGCGCGCGAAAGTGCTGGCGGTATTGGGCTCGCTGACCGGCGAAAAGGCGATCTCGATGATCGCCATCCACGCGCACGACATTCCGCACATTTTCCCGGCCGACGTCATCGCCGAATCCGAAGCGGTGAAACCGGCGACGATGGATCACCGCGAGGACTGGCGCGACCTGCCGCTGGTCACCATCGACCCCGCCGATGCCAAGGACCATGACGATGCGGTGTTTGCCACGCCCGACCTCGACGAGAAGAATCCCGGTGGCGTGATCGCCACGGTGGCGATTGCCGATGTCGCGGCCTATGTCCGCTATAACACCGCACTCGACCGCGAGGCGCAGAAGCGCGGCAATTCGGTCTATTTTCCCGACCGCGTCGTGCCGATGTTGCCCGAGCGCATCTCCAACGACCTCTGTTCGCTGCGCGAAGGCCAGGACCGGCCGGCGCTCGCCGTGCGCATGACCTTTTCGGCCGATGGCCGCAAGCTGCGCCATACCTTCCACCGCGTCATGATGAAGTCGGCGGCCAAGCTCGCCTACCCGCAGGCACAGGCCGCGATCGACGGCGTGATCGACGACAAGACCGGGCCGATCCTCGACACGGTGCTGAAGCCGCTGTGGGACGCCTACGCGATCCTTAAGCGTGGCCGCGACGGCCGTCAGCCGCTCGAGCTCGATTTGCCCGAGCGCAAGATCATGCTCAAGCCGGACGGCACCGTCGACCGCGTCATCGTTCCGGAACGGCTCGACGCTCACAAGCTGATCGAAGAATTCATGATCCAGGCCAATGTCGCCGCCGCCGAGACGCTGGAGGCGAAGAAGCAGGCGCTGGTCTACCGCGTCCACGACGCGCCGTCCCTGGCCAAGCAGGAATCGCTGCGCGAGTTCCTGCAAACGCTCGGCCTGTCGCTGGCGCGCGGCGCGCAGATGCGGCCCGCCCAGTTCAACGGCATTCTCGATCGCGTGCGCGGCGCCGACAATGAAGGGCTGGTCAACGAAGTGGTGCTGCGTTCGCAGAGCCAGGCCGAATACGCGCCCAAGAACATCGGCCATTTCGGTCTCAATCTCAGGCGTTATGCGCATTTCACCTCACCGATCCGCCGCTATGCCGATCTGATCGTGCATCGCGGCCTGATTGCCGCACTGGGGCTTGGCCCGGGCGGGCTGACGCAGGATGAGGCGGCGCGGCTGGAAGACGTGGCGGTGCTGATCTCCGGCACCGAGCGCCGCGCGATGGCGGCTGAGCGCGACACGGTCGACCGGCTGATCGCGGCCTATCTCGCCGAGCGCATCGACGACCGTTTCGACGCCCGCATCTCCGGCGTCACCAAATCAGGACTATTTGTCCAATTGCCGCAGTTTGGCGCAGATGGTTTCATCCCGGTGTCAAGTCTGAACGGCGATTACTATATATACGACGAAACCGCGCGATCGCTGTTCGGAGAACGCACCGGCAAAGGTTACCAGCTTGCCGACCGCGTCGAGGTTCGCCTGATCGAGGTGGCGCCGATGGCCGGCGCGATGCGTTTCGAAATGCTGACCGACCCGAAGCCCCTGCCCGGCTCCAAGCGGTCGTTTCACAAGGCAAAAGGCCGCGCCCGCGCGTCGCAATCGCGCCCGGGTTCGCGCGGCAGGAGACGATGATGGCAAGCGAATTGGGAATCCAGGAACAGGTTTTCGGCGGCGAACATCATTCGGGCCGCGCCGCCCGTCCGCTGTGGACGGCGATGAAGCGCGGCGCGCTTGGCCGCTGCCCGCATTGCGGCGAAGGCAAATTGTTTGCCGGCTTCACCAAGAGCGTCGACAAATGCAGCGTCTGTGGCGAAGAGCTTGACCACCACCGCGCCGACGACCTGCCCGCCTATCTCGTCATCGTTATCGTCGGCCACATTGTTCTTGGCGCCTTCATGGGTGTCGAGGCGACCTCGACGCTCTCCATGTGGCAGCACATCGCCATCTGGGTGCCGCTGACCATCGTGCTGTCCGTCGCTCTGCTTCAACCGGTCAAGGGCGCCGTCATAGGACTGCAATGGGCGCTCTATATGCACGGATTCGGCGGCGAAAAGGACGGAACCGAGCCACGTCCAGGAACCTGACGCTCATCGGGCAATGCTGCCTGACGCAACATGCCGACCGTGAAAGGCCACTTTCGCTTGCCAGAAGTTTCCGCTAGGTCCTGCGCATGGAAGGTATGACCAAGGCGGAAGTCGACAGGATGGACCGTGGCGCGGCCGCCCATGGCGGCCAGCCCATGCGTCCGCGCGACGCCGCCACCCTGATCCTGCTCGAACGCAAGGGCGACGACGTCCTGGTGCTGATGGGCCGGCGTCATGCCGGCCATGCCTTCATGCCCGGCAAATTCGTCTTTCCCGGCGGCCGCACCGATCCGGCCGACAGCCGCATTGCCGTAGCCACCCCGCTGCTGCCAGCGGAAGAAGCGAAGCTGACCGCCAGCGTCGGCCGCATCAGCCCGTCGCGGGCCCGCGCCATTGCGCTCTCGGCCATCCGCGAGACCTATGAGGAAGCCGGCCTGCTGATCGGCAAGAAAGGCGCCTTCGCGACCGACAAACGCGACTGGCAGGGTTTTGCCGAACACGGCGTCCAGCCGTCGCTGGCGCCGCTTCGCTTCATCGCCCGCGCCATTACGCCACCCAATCGGGTGCGTCGTTTCGACACCCGCTTCTTCAGTGCATGGCGCAGCGACGTCGCCGTCGAGCTGCCGGGTGGCGGCCCGACCAATGAGCTGGAAGAACTGGTCTGGCTGCCGCTTGCCAAGGCCAGAGAGGCCGACATCCCCGACATCACCCGAACGATCCTGCAGGACCTGGAGAAGCGGCTTGCCGACGATCCACGCCTGCGACCCGGTGGGTCCGTGCCGTTCTACCGGCTTGTCCGCAACCGCTTCGTTCGTGAAGTTCTCTAGCATCGAGTATTCAGGCATCCCATGACGGTCGATACCCAGCAAGAGGGCGACGAACGCGTCCATTGGCTACCGATGATCGCCGCGATCTCGTCCATCAGCGTCGTCGGCATCGCCATCGGCCTCGGCATGCCGCTGCTCAGCGTCATCCTCGAGACGCGCGGCCATTCGGCCTCGATGATCGGCCTCAACACCGCGGTCGCCGGCCTTGCCTCGATCGCCGGCGCCCCGCTGGCCACGCCACTGGCCATGCGCTTCGGCGTCGCCTGGACGATGATCGGCATGATCGTCGCCGGTGCGCTTGCCTTTGTCGGCTTCCATTTTGCGCCCGATTTCTGGATGTGGTTCCCGCTGCGCATCGTGCTGCACATCGCGCTCACGGTGCTGTTCATCCTGTCGGAATTCTGGATCAGCACCTCGGCGCCGCCGCGCCGGCGCGGCCTGGTGCTCGGCATCTACGCCACCGTGCTGTCGCTCGGTTTTGCCGCCGGGCCGTGGATCTTCGCCCATATCGGCAGCGCCGGCTTCAGGCCGTTCGGCGTCATTATTGTCCTGGTGGCCCTGGCCGCGGTACCGGTGCTGGCCGCGCGGAACGAAAGCCCCACCATCGTGGTCGACGGTGAGACCAGCAACTTCCTTCGCTACATCTGGCTGGTGCCGACGGCGACCGCCGCCGTGCTGGTGTTCGGCGCCGTCGAGACCGGCGGTTTTGCGCTGTTTCCTGTCTATGGCAACCGCATAGGCTACTCCGAGGCCGACGCGGCCCTTCTCTTGACCATGATCGGCCTCGGCAACGTACTGCTGCAGATTCCGATCGGCATGATCAGCGATCGCGTCAGCGACCGCCGCTACCTGCTTTTGGCCTGCGCCACTGTCGGGCTTGCCGGCACCATCTTCATGCCGTTCTTCGCCGGGAATTGGCATCTGATGGCAGCGCTCCTGTTCGTCTGGGGCGGTGTGGTCGCCGCCATGTACACGATCGGCCTTGCCCATCTCGGCTCCCAGCTTTCCGGCCACGAACTGGCCTCGGCCAACGCCGCCTTCGTGCTCTGCTACGGTGTCGGCATGGTGCTCGGCCCGCAGGCGATCGGCATTGGCATGGATGCCTTCGGGCCATCCGGCTTCGGCTGGTCGCTCGGCCTGTTCTTCGGTACCTACATCGCCCTGGTCAGCGTCAGGCTGATCCGCAAACTCCTGTTGTAGCCGGCGGCGGCAAGCCCTTTTCCACGACGCAAAGACACGGCTGCTGACAGAACCGTGTCAGGAGGCCTCAGCTAAAAGGGTGTCCCAAAACACCCGAGTTCGAGGATACTGCCATGATCGACAGCGGCTTTGAAACCACATCGTTACGCATGACGCTCCTGCTGCTTGTCAGCTTCCAGGCTCCGGCCGCCGATGTCGACCGCATCATGGATGCAGTGGTCGCGATCGCCCCGCTCGCCATGGGCAAGTATGACCGCAACGCGTACCAGTCCGCGCACGGCATCGAACGCTACCGGCCGCTCGAAGGTGCTGCCGCCGGCGCCGAGACCGAATTGCGCCGCCGTCCCGGCACGGTCGAGGTCTCGTTCGAATTGCCCGATGACCAACTGCTCGCCGCCCGCGTCGTCGAGGCGATTTTCCAGGCGCATTCCTACCAGGAGCCGGTGATCCGCATTCAGCCGATCCTCGCCAGCCGCTCCAAGGGCCTGGACGACCGCGCCAATCCGAATCGCTGGTGGAACACCACCGGCGACTGGAAGAAAGCGGCTGCGCCGGTAGCGCAAACCGTGTGATTTCAGCCAAAGGGCGGCTGCACTTGGTCACAGCTGGCGCGCCGGGCTTGACTTTCCGGGCACGTTCTTTATGTGTCGCGCCAAGTTTCCCGCGTCCGGGTGTTTTCCCCCGCTCCAGCGGCCAAAACCCCACGAACATAACGGACTGATACAATGGCCAAAGCCGCAAACATCAAGATCAAGCTTCTGTCGACCGCCGACACCGGTTTCTTCTACGTGACCAGCAAGAACAGCCGTACCAAGACGGACAAGCTGTCGTTCCGCAAGTACGATCCGGTCGCCAAGAAGCACGTCGAGTTCAAGGAAACCAAGATCAAGTAATCTGGTTTCTGCACGCTCTGTAAAAACGCCGCCCTTTCGGGCGGCGTTTTTGTTTTGCAGGTTCTGAAAGCCGGAGACCTTCCGCGCCCTGGCGAGGAAAGCTCCTTGTGATTTTTGGAAAAAAGGGGGCCGGTCGGCGTATGGCAGCGGTACGAGGAGGCCACTATGTGCCAAGGCCGGCCGGCCGACCCCACGGACCCAGGAGATGCGGCGGACCTGAGCATCATGGGGTATTCGGAGCGATACGGCTGTCTACCCTCGTGCCCGCATCGCCTTAGTTCTTGCACTGCACATTTGCGCAACAACGTATGAAAATCAACAGTTTCTTAACCAAGGCTCGGGAATCGCTTGGATTAAGGTAAATTCCTAACCCTATCGGGTTGACTGGATAATTCGGTGTCGGACCTACGCGGCCTTGGCGACGACGCGGTTGCGGCCACCGCTCTTGGCTTCGTAAAGAGCGACGTCGGCGCGCTTCATCAACGCCGCGACCGTGTCCGCGCCGTTCAGCACCGACGACACGCCCACGCTGACCGTGACTTCGATCGTCTTGCCTTCTTGACCGATGGCAAACGGCAGTTGGGCGATTTCGGCGCGAATGCGTTCCGCAACCTTTGCCGCCACCGCTGCGTCCGTGTCCGGCATCACAACCACGAATTCCTCGCCGCCGAAGCGGCAGGCCAGGTCGATACCCCTGACATTTTTGCGCAACCGCCGGGCGAATTCGCGCAGCACGTCGTCGCCGCCGTCATGGCCATGCGCGTCATTGACGGTCTTGAACCGGTCGAGATCGGTGATCATCACCGACAAGGGTCGCCGCCTCGCCACGGCACGGTCGAACAGCGTCTGCAGATGGCTGTCCAGGTAGCGGCGGTTGTGCAGACCAGTCAGCCCATCGGTCACCGCCATCTCGATGGTCTGCGTGACGCTGGCGCGGAGCTGGTCGTTGTAGCGCTTGCGGCGCACCTGCGTGCGCAGCCGCGCCATCAGCTCCTGCTGATCGATCGGCCGCATCAGATAGTCGTTGATGCCGAGTTCGAGGCCGCGGATGATGCGGCCCTCCTCGCCTTCTTCGGCAAGCAGGATGATCGGCAGGAAGCGGGTACGATCGAGCGAACGCAATTGCGAACATAGCCGCAGCGGATCGAAATCGGCAAAACCGGTCGAGATCAGCACGCATTCATACGGCGCCTCGGCAGCCTGGAAGAAACCGGTATGCGGATCGGTGGCAATGTCGAGTTCGGCGCTGCCCCGCAGCATCTTCTGGATGCGTTCGAAGGAGGGTTTGCGCTCGTCGATCAACAGCACCTTCGGCGTCACCTCGTCGCTCGCGAAGGTACGGCTCAACAGCGCCTCGATGCCGATATTACGGGTGGTCGAGGCGCGCAGACGCAACTCATCGGTCAGCGACTTCAGCCTGACCAGACTCTTCACCCGCGTCATCAGCTGCAAATCATTGACCGGCTTGGTCAGGAAATCGTCGGCGCCGGCCTCGAGGCCGCGCACCCGGTCGGCAACCTGGTCGAGCGCGGTGATCATGACCACCGGTATGTGCGATGTCGCCGGATCGCTTTTCAACCGCTTGCAGACCTCGAACCCGTCCATGTCGGGCATCATCACGTCGAGCAGCACGACATCGACCTTGCCGTTTTCGCAGGTCTCGATCGCATCCGGCCCGTTGGAGGCGGTCAGCACCTCGAAATATTCGGCCAGCAGCCGAACCTCGAGCAGTCGGACATTGGCAGGGATGTCGTCGACGACGAGGATCCGCGCAGTCATTTCACAAGGCTCCGGCTGGAATCGGTGCTGACATCAGGCATCACCCAGATAGGATTTGATGGTTTCGATGAAACGCGGCACCGAGATCGGCTTGGAGATGTAGGCTTCGCAGCCCCCTTGGCGAATGCGCTCCTCGTCGCCCTTCATGGCGAAGGCGGTGACGGCGATCACGGGAATGGAATGGAGGTCGTCGTCCTCCTTCAGCCATTTCGTCACTTCCAGGCCTGATACTTCCGGCAGCTGGATATCCATCAGGATCAGGTCCGGCCGGTGCTGGCGCGCCAGATCGAGCGCCTCGAGGCCGTTGCGCGTGCGCACCGTCTCGTAACCGCTGGCTTCGATGAGGTCCCGAAAGAGCTTCATATTGAGCTCATTGTCCTCGACGATCATCACCTTCTTAGGCATCGATTTCCCGTCCCGGCCGGGCTTCGCCCGAAGCCTGCCGTCATGCGTCCTTGTCGGAGCACACCAAACCCTCCTTCACTCTAGGGCAATATGATTGACGAAACGGAAACCCGCAGCTGTAAAAGCCATTCGGATTCCACCTCGAAAACCACATCGGATTGGGGTGGTGGCTTGCCGCAAGCGACGCTTGCGATTACTGCGGAAAAGAGACTCATTTCCGCAAACCAGAAGGTAATGATGGCAAACGCAGCGTCAATGCGCGAGGAGGCGGAAACCATTGCCGTGAGGGCACTGGGCTTCGTCGCCGCAGACCCGGAACTCCTGCCGCGCTTTCTGGCAATCACCGGCATAGAGGCCTCTGCCATTCGGCGCGCCGCAGCCGAACCGGGATTCCTTGCCGGCGTCCTACAGTTCATCCTTGCCCACGAGCCAACCTTGCTGCGCTTTGCCGAGGAAACCGGCACCCCGCCGGCCTCAGTCGGCAAGGCCTTGCGCGCGCTGCCGCTTGGCGGCGACGACCATGAGCGTTCGATATGAGCGACGATCCCGAGACGGCACGGCAGATCGCCGAACTTGCAGCCGACGACCGGCCTCTGCTGATCCTGGACGTCGACGATGTCGTGCTCGAATTCATCCGGCCATTTCCGCATTTCCTCAAATCGCGCGGTTTTGGGCTCACGCTGGCCTCCTTCCGCCTCACCGGCAACATCGCCGAAACGGCGAGCGGCCGGCTGATCGAACAGCCGGAGGTGACGGCACTGCTTGGCGATTTCTTCGACGCGCAGTCTGACTGGCAAAGCGTCACCGACGGCGCCGAACAAGCGCTTGCCAGCCTCGGCGACCGTGCCGAAATCGTCCTTTTGACCGCCATGCCGCACCGCCATCGCGCGGCGCGCCGCTCCCATCTCGATGCGCTCGGACTTCCCTATCCGCTGTTGACCACTGAAATGGCCAAGGGACCAGCGGTAGCGAAACTGCGCGGCAGCAAAGGGCGGCCGGTGGCCTTTGTCGACGACCAGCCGTCCAACCTCATCTCGGCGCGCAATTCGGTCGCCGATGCGCATCTCTTCCATCTGATGGCCGACAATTCGTTGCGCGCCTTCATGCCGCCGGTGCCCGACGACATCATCTCTGTCGAGGATTGGCATGAGGCGGCGCCAAAGATTGCTAGCGCGCTAGGGCTCTGAGCAGCCGCCTCTGAGTCGCTCGCTCAGGGCTTCTTCGCTGTCCCGGGGCTGGCACCCGGATCGGTGTTGTCTTCCACGACCGGATCCGGCCCCTTCAACATGGCGCCGTTGACCGTCACCGAGCCGTCGGGCTTGGCGCTGATGACCCATTCAACGCGGCCATCCGGCAACGTCTTGGCGAATCCTTTGATCGCAAGCGCGCCGGTAAAGGCCTGCGAAGCATCCCGGTCAGTCTTGGCTGCATCCTGCAGGACCGCCACGATCTTGTCATAGCCGGTCACCTCGATGGTCATGCTGGCGTCGGGCTTCTTGTTGGGGAACGTCACCTCACCCTCCATCGCCACTTCGATCTCGCCCCTTTTGATCGTGCTGTGCCCGAGAACGAATTTTGGCATTTTGGCCAGGAATTCGGCTGAAACCACGTCGCCGAAATCGGCCGGCAACGGCGGATCCTTGCTCAAGTCGAAAGTTTCGATGGTTTTCCTGGCCATGCTGTCGAGGTCGATATTGGCGCCACCGAGATTCAGCTCGATATCGGTTGGCAGCAAAGGAAACGTCCAGACTGGCAACGTTTGTTGCGGCATGGTGAGGCCGGTGGCCTTGACCGAGTAGCTGAGCTTGCCGTCCTTTGCGATGCCATCCGTGCCCAACGCAGCATGTATCTGTGCTGCGCCGAAGTTGCCCGCATAGGTTTCAAAAGCGAAATTCTTGAAAGTGTAAGTTTCATCCATTCGGTCCCACAACGGCAGTACGCCGAGCAGAAGCGCTTTCAGCTCTGCCTGATCGGCTTTCAACCGGTCTTCGTCATCATGAGCGACGGCGAATGCGAGCAGATCAAGAAGCGGCTTCGTGCGCATGGCCTTGGCATTGATGTCCAGCACAAGCTCCGGAGCCCTGATGGCCCCGACCTGATTGCCATCGATCTTGATCGTTTCGATGAAGTCCGTCATCGACTGTGTCACATTGAGGTCGACACCGCCGCCCGTGGCCTTGCCGGCAGAAAACTTTGCCGATCCCGGACCGACGCTCAAATCCGTCAGCTGCCGTTGCATGGTCGATTTCATCGCCATGCCGGCCATCGCGCTTTCGCCGCTCGTGAACGCTGCCAGTTCAGGGTCATATATGCCTTTGAACTTGCCGTCCTTAATGGCGATTTCTCCGCTGACCGGGCCGTTCTGATTTCTCGCCTCAAACGATCCGCTGGTGGAGAAATCCGAAGAGACATCCCAGCCTCCGGCAGCGCGCGGTTTGACGATCATCGTCAAAGGCGGAAAATCGAACTTTGGCATGTCCTCCTTGGGCAACTTCGCAGCGAGCGCTTTCAAATCGAAGGTAATCCTGTAGCCATCGCCTTCGGCGGCAACTTTTAATATGCCCTCATCGAGAACTTGCTGGCCGACGTAGCGCGCCAGGTCATCGGACAATTTCTTTGCACCTTGACTGTCGACAGTCTGACCGAGGGCCGGCGCGCTGAAGGCGAGTAAAAAAGCGAATGGCAGGATACGGTTCACAACAATTCTCCGTTTGACTCAAAAGAACGCTGGTTCGTCTGGTATGAGATTACAGTTATAGTCACAAGGCCGACCCGGCAACCGCTACAGCACCAGCCGCATCAGCGGCCGGCCAGCCTTGCGTTCGACAAGCCGCTCGAAGCCGGCCTTTTCGAACACACGCGACGAGCCGACGAACAGACCGATCGAACGCGAATCGCGCGACACATCGATCGGGCAGGCCTCGACCAGCCGCGCCTTGTTCCGGCGCGCAAAGGCGATGCCGCCCTCGACCAGACGGTGGCTGATCCCCCTGCCGCGTGCACTGGCGCGAATGAAGAAGCAGGAGATCGCCCAGACGCCGGGATCAGCGGCGTCCGACGGATCGACCGGCGCCGAGCCCCTGCCCCGATTGTTCCATTCGGGCACGTCGGCGCGTGGGCCGATCTGCATCCAGCCGACCGCCACGCCGTCCTCGAAGGCCAAAAGCCCCGGCGGCGGCCCGGTCTCGATCCGCGCCTTGATAAGATCTTTGTTGCGCTGCTTGTTGCTGGCGCGCCGCGCCGCCGGCGCCTGCCTGAAATAGGTGCACCAGCACCCGTAACAGGCGCCTTGCTTGCCGAAAAGATCCTCGAAATCCGCCCATAGGTCGGGCGCCAGCGGCGCTATGGTCGTGCTCATGAGTTCTCTCCCGGCTAACCGCTTGTGGCGGCTCCCGTCCTGACGTACCATTGCATTTGTTCTCTTTATGTTCGCAGCGATGGCGGCCCCTGTCAACAATCCCGAGCACGGTTTTTGCCGCGACTGCCTGACCCTTCAGCGCAGCGATGTCAGACGCTGCGAGCGCTGCGGCAGCCCGCGGCTTGCCCGCCATCCCGAACTCTACCGGCTGCATCTTGCCCATATCGATTGCGATGCCTTTTATGCGGCCATCGAAAAGCGCGACAACCCGGCGCTCAAGGACAAGCCGCTGATCATTGGCGGCGGCAAGCGTGGCGTCGTCTCCACCGCCTGCTACATCGCCCGCATCAAGGGCGTGCGCTCGGCGATGCCGATGTTCAAGGCGCTCGAAGCCTGCCCGGAAGCGATCGTCATCCCGCCCAATATGGAAAAATATGTCCGCGTCGGCCGCGAGGTGCGCGCGCTGATGCAGGCGCTGACGCCGCTGGTCGAGCCGCTCTCCATCGACGAGGCGTTTCTCGACCTTGCCGGCACCGAGCGCCTGCACGGCATGCCGCCGGCGGTGGTGCTGGCGCGCTTTGCGCGGACCGTCGAAAAGGAAATCGGCATCACCGTTTCGGCCGGCCTCTCCTACTGCAAGTTCCTGGCCAAGGTTGCGTCCGATTTCCGCAAGCCTCGCGGCCTTTCGGTGATCGGCGAGGCCGAGGCGATTGCGTTTCTGGCCGAGCAGCCGGTGACGTTGATCTGGGGCGTCGGCAAAGCGTTTGCCGCAACGCTTGAACGCGACGGCATCCGCACCATCGCCCAGCTGCAGCGCATGGAGCGCGCCGATCTGATGCGCCGCTATGGCGTGATGGGCACAAGGCTTTACCATCTGTCACGCGGCCAGGATGACCGCCGTGTCGACCCCGATCAGGATGCAAAAAGCGTCTCGGCCGAAACCACTTTCGACACCGATATAGCTGAGATGGACGAACTGGTCCCGGTGCTGCGGGGGTTGTCGGAAAAGGTTTCAGCCAGGCTGAAGAAGTCAGGCATTGCCGGGCGCACCGTGGTGCTGAAGCTGAAGACGCAGGACTTCAAGCTGCGCACCCGCAACCGCCAGCTCGGCGACCCGACAAGGCTGGCCGACCGCATCTTCCAGACCGGCCTCGACCTCCTGCGCAAGGAAGCGGACGGGACGAAATACCGGCTGCTCGGCATCGGTGTCAGCGATCTCTCGGATGACGAGAAGGCCGATCCGCCCGATCTTGTCGATGTCGGCTCGCGCAAGCGCGCCATGGCGGAAAGCGCAATCGACACGCTGCGGGACAAATTCGGCAAGAAGGCGGTGGAAACCGGCTACACCTTCGGAAAGGGCCGCAACGCCAACCCGCCCGAGCCGATCGAGGAGTAATACGGCTTAGATGCGCCGCAGATCGATGCGGCTCGTCACAACGCTCCTGCCGGTTTTCGGATCGACGTCGGTAACGGTCAACCGCATTCCGTCGCCGCTGGTTTTCTCGACCGTCAACCGCGCCTTGCGATCGCCATTGACCTCCGTCGCCCAGCTAATGCCGAGATTGATCGCGTTGCCCGAGCGGCTGCCGGCGAGCTGTGCCGGTCCGGTGCGCGATCCAACATAGACGCCGGTGTATTTCGCTCCGCTGGCCTTCAGATCCGCGCTGATGGCCCGCGTCACCACGACAAGACCACGGCAGTTGCCGTCAAGCGACAATGAGGTCGAGGTCGCGTCGGAATCGAAAGTACAGGAGACATTCACCGTCGGCGCGTCGGTGGTGACCTTGACAGTTCCCTTGCCGGAGAAATTCCCCTGCAAGGAACTCAGGAAATCAGCCTCGTCAGCATGGGCGTCCGCCGCAGCCATCAAGCAACCGGCAAGGACAAAGCATGCAAGTGATTTCATCATACTCTCCCCCGAGGGTGTTGGAGATGCTGCGCGTCCAGCGGAAACCGGCACCACGCAGACTTAGAACGCCTGCCCGCAAAACGGGTTCCGCTTTCAATAAGACTGTTTCTAACGTCGGTCCAATCGGCCCAGGGGCTGGCCCATTGGAATGCGTTGCTAGCGGTTGCGGCGGAAGCAACCTAGGTGCGGTTGAGATCAATGCGGCTTGTCACAACCGTCTTGCCAGTCTTGGGATCGACATCGATCACGGTAAGGCGCATGGCGTCGGCGCCGATCTTTTCGACAATCATCTGGGCGTCGCGATCGCCATTGACGATCTTTGCCCAGCGGATGTCGAGGTTGATTGCATCGCCGGTGCGGCTGCCGCTGAGCGCCGCCGGTCCGCTTTTGGAGCCGACATAGGTGCCGCTGTAGGTCGCTCCACTGATCGTCAGGTCGGCGCGGATTTCGCGCGTCATGATCATCATGGCACGGCAGGTGCCGTCCAGCGAGAGCGAGGTATCCGTGGTATCCGATTTGAAGGTGCAGGAAATGTTCATGACAGGTGAATTCGTCCTGATCCTGACAGTTCCCTTCCCGGCAAATTTTCCCTGCAACGAACTCAGAAAGCCCGCTTCGTCGGCATGTGCCGCCGGTGCTGACAACAGGCAGACGGCAATCAGCAACCCGACGACTGATTTCATCCAGAATCCCCTCTTGCGATCACAAAGGTGGCGACTCCCCGGGAACTGGCCGATGCTGGACTCAAACGAGCGCCCCGCCGGCAGGTTCCGCTTTCGACGTGACCGTTTTTTTACAACCGTTTTTTACAGCGCCCACTGGCCCAGTCGAATGCCTCGACTAACGGTTGCGGCGCGGCCGCCGTCTTGCGACATAGCGCCAATGGTCCCTGCTCCCTCGATCCCCAAAGCCGCCTTCTGGATGGCGCTGTCGATCGCCTCGTTCCTGGCGATGTCGGTCGCCGGCCGTGCAACCACCGCCGAGCTCAACGTCTTCCAGGTGCTCGAACTGCGCTCGGTGATCGGCTTTTTCATCCTTTTGCCGCTGGTGATGATATCAGGCGGTTTCTCGGCGATGCGCACGAAGCGGCCGCTTGCCCATATTGCCCGCAATGTCATCCACTATACCGGCCAGGCAGCGTGGCTCTATGCGCTGACGCTGATCCCGCTTGCGGTGCTGATCTCGATCGAGTTCACCACGCCGATCTGGACCGCCATCCTGGCCGTCAGCTTCCTTGGCGAAAAACTGTCGCGGCCAAGGCTGGCGGCGATTGTGCTCGGCCTGATCGGCGTGGTGGTCATCGTGCGCCCCGGCGTCGGAT
This sequence comes from Mesorhizobium sp. PL10, assembly GCF_053714315.1. Lineage (NCBI taxonomy): Bacteria > Pseudomonadati > Pseudomonadota > Alphaproteobacteria > Hyphomicrobiales > Phyllobacteriaceae > Mesorhizobium > Mesorhizobium sp. PL10. Next base: position 153,889 of record NZ_JBSKBR010000003.1, read on the forward strand.
CTGTCGATCCCGGACACATTGTCGTGCTGGGCGCCGCTGTCTGTTTCGGCATCTCGGTGGTCATGGTCAAGTCGCTGACGCGGACCGACAGCGTCGTACGCATCATCTTCTGGATGCTGGTCATCCAGTCCGTGGTCGGCCTTCTGCCCGCGCTCTACGAGTGGCGCAATCCGCCGCTCGAACTGTGGCCGTGGATCATCCTGATCGCCTTCACCGGTATGTCGTCGCATTTCTGCATGGCCCGCGCGCTTGTCTATGCAGACGCAACCGTTATCTCGCCGATGGATTTCCTGCGCGTGCCGCTATCGGCGCTGATCGGCTGGCTGCTCTATCGCGAGCAAATCGACATTTTTACCGCCGCCGGCGCCCTCCTGATCCTGATGGGCAACCTGCTCAACCTGCAGCGGAAAGCGGAGCGGCCGGCGGAGGTCGCTGCCTCGGGATAGCGACAGACACCGAACCGTTCCGATGGGTTGAGGCCGGAGATTGCTCAGCTCTGCACCACCGCGCCGTCGGGCCCGACAAGGCGCCAGGCCGTGGCGGTGTCGTAGACGAACCGCTCCTCGGCGATCCGGTCGCCGCGCCAGCGCTGCAACGCCACCTCTTCCAGCCGCCGCACCGTTCCTGTCTTGTCGATCCTGTCGAAAGTCCAGCGGATGGCAACATGGTCGCCATCGACCAGGAATGTCTGGACCGGATGCGTGTGCATCCTCTCGATCCGGTCGAGCGCGGCCTGCTCATGCGCCATCAGCATTTCCTTGCCACGCCTCGGGACACCGAGATTCTCCTGCATTGTCGCATCGTCATGGTAGAAGTCGGCGATCGCCTTGACATGGCTGCCTTCGACCACCTCCTTGAGAAAGGCTTCGACGCGTTCGCGGCTGGGCATGATTGTGCGTTCCTTTGAAGTTCTTCAGAGCAATTCCAGGAAAAGTGTGAAACGGTTTTCCGTCCGGAATTGCGTCATGGGTGGCCTGAAGATCGGCTAAACGAGTTCCACCTCCACAACACCCGGCACCGCGCGCATGGCCGACGCGATTTGCGGCGAGATGCGGTAGCGGTTGGGCAATTCGATCTCGACCTCGCCCTGCCCGGCCTCTTTGATGAGCACGAAGCTGACCTGACCTTCGCCCTTCACCGCCAACTGGCCGGCCAGCATGTTGATCGGCGCGGCGTCACGCACAAAGATGCGCAGCGCCTTCTGGATGCGGCTTGCCTCGTCTTCCAGCGACTGCACCGTCTGGATGCGCAGATTGACGCCCTCAGGCCGGTCCTCGGCCGACACGGTGATTACCACCGAACGGCCAGGCTCGAGCAGGTCGCGATACTGCGCCAATCCTTCCGAAAACAGGACAGCTTCATACTGGCCAGATGTGTCGGAAAAGGCGATGACCCCCATCTTGTTGCCGGTGCGGGTCTTGCGTTCCTGCTTGGTGGTGACGGTGCCGGCAAGCCGCCCGGCGGCGGCACCGCGTTTCACCGCGGCCGAGAATTCGCCCCAGTTCTGCACCCGCATCTTCTGCAAAGCAGTCTTGTACTCATCGAGCGGATGCGCCGAGAGATAGAAGCCGACCACCTGGAATTCGCGATGCAGCCGGTCGGCGGCAAGCCAGGGATCGGTCTGCGGCAGATTGAGCGCCTGCTGCTGCGCGCCGAGCGACGCGCCGAAAATGTCGTGCTGGCCCGAAATCGCATTCTGCTGCGCCAGCGAGGCCAGCCCCATCATCCGTTCGACGCCGGCCATCATCTGGGCGCGGTCATGACCGAAACAGTCGAGCGCGCCGGCCATGATCAGGCTTTCGAAGACCCGCTTGCCGACTATCTTCGGATCGACCCGCTCGCAGAAGTCGGCAAGGTTCTTGAACGGCTTTTCGCCACGCATGGCGACGATGTGCTCGACCGCGGCATCGCCGACGCCCTTGAGCGCCGCCAGCGAGTAATAGATCCGGTTTTCGCCGACCTCGAAGTCGCGAAAACTCGACATCACCGACGGCGCCACCACCTCGATGCCTAGACGCAGGGCATCCTGGCGGAAATCGGCGAGCTTGTCGGTGTTGCCCATGTCGAGCGTCATCGACGCGGCCAGGAATTCGACCGGATAATGCGCCTTGAGATAGGCGGTCTGGTAGGAAACCACGGCGTAAGCCGCGGCGTGCGACTTGTTGAAGCCGTAGTCGGCGAACTTGGCAAGAAGGTCGAAGATGAAGTCGGCCTGCGGCTTGTTCACACCGCGCTCGACGGCGCCGGTGACGAAACGCTCGCGCTGTTTGTCCATCTCGGCGCGGATCTTCTTGCCCATGGCGCGGCGCAGAAGGTCGGCTTCGCCGAGCGAGTAGCCGGAAAGCTCCTGAGCGATCTGCATGACCTGTTCCTGGTAAACGATGACGCCTTGCGTCTCCTTCACCAGATGGTCGATCTTGGGATGGATCGAGGCCATCTCCTCCTCGCCATGCTTTCTGGCGTTGTAGGTCGGGATGTTCTCCATCGGGCCGGGGCGGTAGAGCGCCACCAGCGCGATGATGTCCTCGATGCAGTCGGGCCGCATGCCGATCAGCGCCTTGCGCATGCCGGCACTTTCCACCTGGAACACACCGACCACTTCGCCGCGCGACAGCATGGCGTAGGTTTCAGGGTCGTCGAGCGGGATCGTCGCCAGGTCGATCTCGATACCACGGCGGCGGATCAGTTTCACCGCCGTCTCCAGCACCGTCAGCGTCTTCAGGCCGAGGAAGTCGAATTTCACCAGCCCGGCCTGTTCGACATATTTCATGTTGAACTGGGTGACCGGCATGTCCGAGCGTGGATCGCGGTACATCGGCACCAGCTCCGACAACGGCCTGTCGCCGATAACGATGCCGGCAGCGTGCGTCGAAGCGTGGCGGTAGAGCCCTTCGAGTTTCTGCGCCATATCGAGCAGCGTCTGGACGATCGGCTCCTTCTCAGCCTCCTCGGCAAAGCGCGGCTCGTTGGCGATGGCGTCGGCGAGCTTGACCGGATTGGCCGGGTTCTGCGGCACCATTTTGGACAGCTTGTCGACCTGGCCGTAAGGCATCTGCAGCACGCGGCCGACGTCGCGCAGCACGGCGCGCGCCTGCAGCGTACCGAAGGTGATGATCTGCCCCACCTGGTCGCGGCCGTATTTCTGCTGGACGTAGCGGATCACCTCTTCGCGCCGGTCCTGGCAGAAGTCGATATCGAAGTCGGGCATCGACACGCGGTCGGGATTGAGGAAGCGCTCGAACAGCAGCGAGAAGCGCAACGGGTCGATGTCGGTGATGGTGGTGGAATAGGCAACCAGCGATCCGGCGCCCGAACCGCGGCCGGGCCCGACCGGAATGCCTTGCGCCTTCGCCCATTTGATGAAGTCGGCAACGATCAGGAAGTAGCCGGGGAACTTCATCTTCTCGATGATGGAAAGCTCGAAATCGAGCCGCTCGCGATACTGCTCGGCGGTATAGCCGGCAGTGGGTCCATGCGCCGCCAGCCGCGCGTCGAGCCCTTCATGGGCCTGGCGGCGCAATTCGTCTGCCTCGGCCTTCAGCGCCACCTCATTGTCAGCGACATCGCCGCCGGTAAAGCGCGGCAGGATCGGGTTGCGGTTCTTCGGATAATAGGAGCAGCGCAGCGCGATCTCGACGGTGTTGTCGATCGCTTCCGGCAGATCGGCGAACAGTCGTGCCATATCGGCCTGGCTGCGCAGGAAATTGTCTGGTGTCAGCCGGCGGCGGTTGTCGGCGGCAACGACCGAACCTTCGGCAATGGCGATCAGCGCGTCATGCGCGTCATAATCGTCGCGGGCGGAAAAGAACGCCTCATTGGTGGCAACCAGCGGCAGGTCATGGATATAGGCAAGATCGACCGATGATTTCTCGATGGCGCGGTCATAGCCGGACACGCGGTCCAGCTCGACATAGAGCCGGTCGCCAAACAGCGCCTTGAGCGCCAGCAACCTCGCTTCGGCGAGGTCGCGGCGGTCTTCCTTCAGCGCTCGGCCGATCGGACCGCGCGGCCCGCCGCTGAGGCAGATCAGGCCATCGCTATGGCCTTCCAGCATTGCTGACGTCAGATGCACGGGCTCGCCCGGCGGCGTCTCCAGATAGACCTGACTGACCAGCCTGACCAGATTGCCATAACCGGCCTCGGTGGCGGCCAGCAGCACCACGGCATGCATCTCCGGACCATGACGGCGGCGGTCGCGCTGCGCGTCGCTCGTCTCGCCGGAAAAAGCGAGATCGACCTGGCAGCCGATGATCGGCTGGATACCCTCCTTCACCGCCTTCTGTGCGAATTCCAGCGCGCCGAACAGATTGTTGGTATCGGTGACGGCGATTGCCGGGCACTCGTCCTTGACGGCATGACCGACAATGGCGGCGACCTGCAAGGCGCCTTCGAGCAGCGAGTAGGCCGAGTGCACGCGCAGATGGATGAACGGACGCGCCGGCGTCTCCGGGCGCGCGGCAGCAATCGCTGCTTCGCGCTTCAGAGGATCGCGTGGAAGTTTGTCGTCCGCCATGATTTCTCGCGCTGCCTGGGGCTTTGAGTCGATGGAGACGTATTGTCCCGGACCGGGCTATGCCAGTCCAGCACAAACGACCACCGATCACAGACTTCCAGCCTGCTCAGGCGAATTCCATGATCACCGCGTCCACCGCCAGGCTGTCGCCCGGCTTGGCGTTGAGTTTCGATACGACAAGATCTCGGTCGGCGCGCAGCACGTTTTCCATTTTCATTGCCTCGACCACGGCCAGCGTCTCGCCGGTCTTGACCTCCTGGCCCTCGACGACCGCAATCGACACGACCAGCCCCGGCATCGGGCAAAGCAGCATCTTGGACGTGTCCGGCGCCAGCTTTTCCGGCATCAGCTTTTCCAGCGCGGCCGTGCGCGGCAACATGGCGCGTGCCATCACCGACATGCCCTTCCAGGCGATGCGTAGACCGTTCGGCAGCGGCCTGATCTGCGCGGTGATCTTGCGGGCACCGACCGTGCCGCGCCAGATCAGATCGCCCGGCCGCCAGTCGGACGTCACCGTCAGCGCCTTGCCGCCATCGACCGACAGGTCGATTTCCATCGGAATGGAGATCATGCCCTCGGTCATCGAAACCTGGAGATAGTCCTCGCCGATCTTCACCACCCAGTCACGCTTGAGCGCCCCCGAATGCGGCGCCAGTCGCCCGCTTAAGCGATCGAGCCGGTCGCGGCGCAAAAGCTCGACAGCCGTGGCGATCGCCGTCAGCACCGCCTTTTCGTCAGCGTCCGGAACGATCGGCGCAAAACCGTCAGGATATTCCTCGGCAATAAAGCCCGTCGATATCCGCCCTTCGCGCCAGCGCGGATGCTGCATCAGTGCTGCCAGGAACGGAATGTTGTGCTCGATACCGTCGACGACGAAACTGTCCAACGCTTCCGACATGGCGTCGATCGCCGCCAGCCGCGTCGGCGCCCAGGTGCAGAGCTTGGCCACCATCGGGTCATAAAACATAGAAATCTCGGAGCCTTCGGTGACGCCGGTGTCGTTGCGGATGACGATGTCGCCGAACGTGCCCTCCTCCGGCGGCCGGTAACGTGTCAACCGACCGATCGACGGCAGGAAATTGCGATAGGGATCTTCGGCATAGAGGCGGCTTTCCACCGCCCAGCCGTTCAGCTTGACGTCGCTCTGCTTCAAAGCCAGCTTTTCGCCGGCGGCAACGCGGATCATCTGCTCGACCAGATCGATACCGGTGACGAGCTCCGTCACCGGATGCTCGACCTGCAATCTCGTATTCATTTCAAGGAAATAGAAGTTCTTTTCAGCGTCGACGATGAACTCGACGGTGCCAGCGCTCTGATAGTCGACCGCCCGAGCCAGCGCGACTGCCTGCTCGCCCATGGCCTTCCTGGTCTTGGCATCGAGAAACGGCGAAGGCGCCTCTTCGGCGACCTTCTGGTTGCGGCGCTGGATCGAGCACTCGCGCTCGCCGAGATAGAGCGCAGTGCCATGCGCGTCGGCCAGTACCTGGATCTCGATATGGCGCGGATCGACGACGAATTTCTCGATGAAGACGCGGTCGTCGCCGAACGAGCTTTTGGCTTCGGAACGCGCCCGGTCGAAACCGTCGCGCACTTCCGATTGGCTCCAGGCGATGCGCATGCCCTTGCCGCCGCCACCGGCCGAAGCCTTGATCATCACGGGATAGCCGATTTCGCCGGCTATTCTTTCGGCATGGTCGGCGTTTTCGATGACGCCGAGCCAGCCGGGCACCGTGGAAACCTTCGCAGCATTGGCAAACTTCTTCGATTCGATCTTGTCGCCCATCGCCTTGATCGCCCTGGGCTTCGGACCGATAAAGACGATGCCGTCGGCCTCAAGCGCCTCGCAGAAGGCCGCACGCTCCGAGAGAAAGCCGTAGCCGGGATGCACGGCCTGAGCCCCTGTTTCCTTGCAGGCGGCGATGATCTTTTCCGGCAGGAGATAGCTCTGCGCGGCTGGCGAGGGCCCGATATTCACAGCTTCGTCGGCCATTTCGACATGCACGGCGTCGCGATCGGCGTCGGAATAGACCGCGACGGTGGCGATGCCCATCTTGCGCGCCGTCTTGATCACGCGGCAAGCGATCTCGCCGCGATTGGCGATCAGGATTTTCGTGAACATGCAGACGTCGTTCCTCCGGCGAAGCCGTCCTGTTCTATGGACAATTCCGGCGCGTCTCAAGGGGCTGGCCTGGGGGGTGTGCGGGGCCGAACAAGTTCAATTTCTATCGACTTTCACGTGGGCAGGTTAAAGAATAGGCGATAGTGGTGTTTCGGGATCCACAGAAGAGACGGCAGACAAATTTCAATGGCCAAAATAGCAAAATGGCTGGCAGTCTTGGCGATCAGCATCACCCTGGCGATACCGGCATTTGTAATACTGATCAATTTTGCTGGAATTGGACTGAATGCCGCGCTTTCCAGCTATTTCGCGCCTCGGATGAGGCAAGATTCGGCAGGGCAGACGAAAGATGCGCCCGCGGATGGCAAATACAAAAATGTCTACAATCCCAAGAGCGGATATGCCTTGTCGTCTATCGAGCATTTCAACGAGTTCGACAGGCTGCGGGTGGCCAGCATCCAGCTTGTCTTGGACGCCAGCCTCTTTCAAGGCTCCACTGCATCGAGCAAGAAATCCGCGGCCCGGATCGCAGCGCTCGAATATGCGCGGAACGAATGCCAGGAATTATTGAAGACCTTCGCCGAGAAATGCCGGGTATCGGACACGTCCGCCGACCTCTGGACAGGCAAAACGGCCATGATCCGGTTTAGCCTTCAGTTTGTGCAAAAAGGCGATTTCGGGACCGTCGCCAAGAGTGAAAAATTGATCGCCAACACGATCTCGTTCAGATACCAGGACGATGGCGATGTGAGGTTCTCCTTGATCGATCCGCAGCCTGCCAGGAAGAAGCGCGCGGAAATCTATCAGGCGATCTACAAGGACTGCGCCGCTGTCAAAGAGCAGTATGGAAACTGTTCTATCTACACGGTTTCAATTCAATCGGACCCGGTGGGCAAGGAAGGCCAGCAAAGCGCCATCGTTTCGGGGTCTTCCTCGCAGGCGGTCATCCAGCCCATGGAAGATTAAGCTTACAGCCACCCCTGGCATTGCAATTTGCTGCGCGTCGCAGCATTGAGTATGCATTCAAAAAATGAAACCTTGAATGCCTGGGAGGGATCTGTCCGATGAAAACTCGCGCCGCTGTTGCTGTCGCTGCCGGAAAGCCGCTGGAGATCATGGAGGTCGACCTCGACGGACCGCGCGAAGGCGAGGTCCTGGTGGAGATCAAGGCGACCGGCATTTGCCACACCGACGAGTTCACACTCTCGGGCGCCGACCCTGAAGGCCTGTTCCCGGCGATCCTCGGCCATGAAGGCGCCGGCATCGTCGTCGATGTCGGCAAGGGCGTCACTTCGGTCAAGAAGGGCGACCATGTCATCCCGCTCTACACGCCCGAATGCCGGCAGTGCCCGTCCTGCCTGTCGCGCAAGACCAACCTCTGCACCGCCATCCGCGCCACCCAGGGCCAAGGCCTGATGCCGGACGGTTCGTCGCGCTTCTCGATCGGCAAGGACAAGATTTTTCACTATATGGGGTGCTCGACCTTCTCCAACTTCACCGTGCTGCCCGAGATCGCGGTGGCCAAGGTCAACCCGGACGCCCCTTTCGACAAGATCTGCTACATCGGCTGCGGCGTCACCACCGGCATCGGCGCTGTCATCAACACTGCCAAGGTCGAGCAAGGCGCGACCGCCGTTGTCTTCGGTCTCGGCGGCATCGGCTTGAACGTCATCCAGGGCCTGAAGCTCGCCGGCGCCGACATGATCATCGGCGTTGATCTCAACAACGAGAAGAAGGCATGGGGCGAGCGCTTCGGCATGACGCATTTCGTCAACCCGAAGGAGGTCGACGGCGACATCGTCCCTCACCTCGTCAACATGACCAAGCGCGGCGCTGACCAGATCGGCGGCGCCGACTACACATTCGACTGCACCGGCAACACCAAGGTGATGCGCCAGGCGCTGGAAGCCTCGCATCGCGGCTGGGGCAAGTCGGTCATCATCGGCGTCGCAGGCGCTGGGCAGGAAATTTCGACCCGGCCGTTCCAGCTGGTCACCGGACGAACATGGATGGGCACCGCCTTCGGCGGCGCGCGCGGCCGCACCGACGTGCCGAAAATCGTCGACTGGTACATGGACGGCAAGATCCAGATCGACCCGATGATCACCCATTTGCTGAAGCTGGAAGACATCAACAAGGGCTTCGACCTCATGCATCAGGGCAAGTCGATCCGAAGCGTAGTGGTTTACTGAGGAGAAAAGCCGCCGACCGAAGGGCCAGCGACTGAAGTTGCACGGGTTCAACAAGGGAGGAAGACAATGCCGGAAAAACTGCATCCGAAAATCGACAACGGTTTGCCAAAGGAAAGCGCAAGCTTTGCCGGCGGCACGCTGGTCTGCGCTTGCACCAGCAAGCCGGTGAAGGTGAAGGTCAAGGGCCAGATCGCCCACAACCATGCATGCGGCTGCACCAAGTGCTGGAAGCCTGAGGGCGCTGTGTTCTCGGTCGTGGCCGTCGCCGGCACCGGCGATGTCACCGTCACCGAGAACGGCGACAAGCTGAAAGTGGTCGACCCCTCGGCACTGATCCAGCGCCATGCCTGCACCGGCTGCGGCGTCCACATGCACGGCCCGGTCGAACGCGACCATCCGTTCAAGGGCCTGTCCTTCATCCATCCCGAGCGTTTTGAGGAAGATGGCTGGTCACCGCCCGGCTTCACCGCTTTCGTCTCGTCGATCATCGAATCCGGTGTCGATCCGAAGCGCATGGACGGCATTCGCTCCCAGTTGAAGTCGATCGGGCTCGAACCCTATGACTGCCTCAACCCCGGCCTGATGGATTATATCGCCACCTGGACGGCGAAGAAGTCCGGCGCGCTGCCGGCCTGACAGTAAGAGATTTCTGGCATGGGGCCGGGTAACATGCCGGCCCCATGTTCGTTTCGGAGAGACAATGCCTGCACCCGCCATCTACGTTGACGCCGACGCCTGCCCGGTGAAAGCCGAGGTCGAAAGGGTCGCCGAGCGCCATGGCGTCGTCGTCACTTACGTCTCCAATGGCGGGCTGCGTCCCTCTCGCGATCCGATGATCCGCAATGTCGTCGTCTCCAAGGGAGCCGACGCGGCTGACGACTGGATCGTGGACAACGCGAAATCCAACGACATCGTGATCACAGCTGACATCCCGCTTGCCGCCCGCGCGGTGGCGCTGGGCGCCCATGTGCTTGGGCCGACCGGGCGGCCGTTCACGCCGGAAACCATCGGCATGGCGGTGGCGATGCGCGACCTTAAGCAGCATTTGCGCGAGACCGGCGAGAGCAAGGGCTACAATGCCAGCTTTGCGCCGCAGGACCGCTCGCGCTTTCTCGGCGAACTCGACCGCATCTTGCGGCGCGCGCTGAAATCCGTCACACCGGGCTAGAGCAATTTCGGGAGTGTGTAGCGGTTTTCCCGGGAAAAGCGCGTAGTGCTTTCCCTTGGGAATTGCGTCAAAACAAAAAGATAGAGCGGTTCGCGGTTTCCGTGAAACGGTGAACCGATCCAGAAACGGCACCCGGGCCATGGCGACAGACATCCCGATCACAAACCCGCTGCACCGGCACAAGCAATTCCTGGTGTCGGCCTGTGTCGGCCTGCCGGCGCTGGTGATCGCGCTGATCGTGGGCGCGCCGCTTGCCTATTCGATTTCGATTGCCGCCGACGCCTTCTTCGTCGTCTTCATTGCGCTGGTCATCGCCAAGATGCCGCTGCTGTCTGGCCGCTATCTCAGCAAGAACGCGCGCGAGGTCGACCTGCCGGTGCTGGGCATCTTCGCCATCACGCTCGGCGTCGTCGGCATCGCCATCGTCCTGTTGTTCCTGCTGATCAACCACAAGGACCGCGACCCCATCGAGCTGGGTATCGCGATGCTGTCTGTCCCGCTTGGCTGGTTCACTATCCATGCCATGGCCGCACTTCACTATGCCCACGTCTACTGGATGGACGGCGACGCAATCGATACCGAAACCAGGAAGAAAATGCCGGTCGGCGGCCTCGATTTTCCCGGCAGCAAACGGCCAGAAGGCTGGGATTTCCTCTATTTCGCCACGGTGATCGGCATGACGGCGCAGACCGCAGACACGGCGATCACGACCTCGCACATGCGCCGCGTCGTGCTTGTCCACTCGATTCTGTCGTTCTTCTTCAACACGGTCATCGTCGCCGCCGTCGTCAATCTCGCGGTCAGTCTCGGCAACCCATAGCAATCCGCGCCCGTAATAAAAACGTGATCGCATGAAACATCGCTTTCGATAGCGACGTATTGGAAGGACAAGGACGAGCGCGGCCATGCCAGGATCGCGCAGACGAAAGGCAAGGAAAAGGATGAATACCGTTGCCATGAGCCAGACTGGCTTCGATAGCGCCGCTCCGAAGGATACGACGCTCATCTACCGGCAATCGCGCTGGACGCGTCTGACGCACTGGCTGTGGGCCATTTCGCTGTTCTTCATGCTCTTGTCCGGCCTGCAGATCTTCGGCGCCCGCCCGCAGCTCTATATCGGTAAACAGTCGGGCTTCGGCTACAACAACACCGTCTTTGCCATCGGCGCCGAGAACACCGCGACCGGGCCTCGCGGCTACACCGAAATCTTCGGCCATCGCTTCGACACCACCGGCGTGCTCGGCTGGTCGGGCCCGGCCGGTCAGGAAACCTCGCGCGCCTTCCCGTCCTGGGCGACGATCCCGTCCTACTACGACCTCGGCACCGCCCGCGTCGTGCATTTCTTCTTCGCCTGGATACTGACCACCACTTTGGTCGTCTGGCTGGTCGCCAGCCTGGTCAACGGCCATCTGCGCCGCGATCTGGCGCCGCGACTGGACGACCTCAAGCGGCTGCCGCAGGACATTATCGACCACGCCAAGCTCAGGTTTCACCACACGCGCGAATACAACACGCTGCAGAAAATGGCCTATGGCGGCGTGCTGTTCGTGCTGTTGCCGCTGATGATCATTACCGGCCTTGCCATGTCGCCGAGCATGAATTCGGTGCTGCCGTGGCTTAACGAGGTGCTCGGCGGCCGGCAGACGGCGCGCACCATCCATTTCACGGTGATGGTGCTGCTGGTCGGGTTTTTCATCATCCACATGCTGATGATCCTCGCTGCCGGCCCCATCAACGAACTGCGCTCGATCATCACCGGCTGGTACCGCACCGACCCGCCGGCGCATGGCAACGAAGCCTCGGAGAGGAGCGCCTGACATGGCCAAATTCCAGATCAGCCGCAGAAAGTTCCTGACCGGCGCCAGCCTCGGCGTTTCCGGCATCATGCTGTCGGGCTGCGATGCGTTCGACAGCCAGCTCGGCATGGGCGACGGCCTGCGCAGCTTCCTCGAAAATGCCAACGGCCTGACCTATCGCGCGCAGCGCTGGCTAGCCGGCCGCGACGCGCTGGCGCCGGAATTCACCGAGGCTGACATTCGTCAGCCGCAGCGCCCGAACGGCGTCACCGCTCCCGACGACGACACCTACAAAGGCCTGCTCGCCAACAATTTCGCGGACTGGCGGCTGGAGGTGACGGGCTTGGTCGAAAAGCCGCTGTCGCTGAGCCGCGAGCAGCTGCAGAACATGCCGAGCCGCACCCAGATCACCCGGCATGATTGCGTCGAAGGCTGGAGCTGCATTGCCAAATGGACCGGAACGCCGCTGTCGCTGGTTCTCGACCAGGCAGTGGTCAAGCCTGAGGCCCGCTACGTCATGTTCCACTGCCTCGACACGATCGACCGTTCTCTCTCCGGCGAGATCAAATATTACGGAACCATCGACCTGATCGATGCTCGCCATCCGCAGACGATTCTGGCCTACGGGGTCAACGGCAAGCCGCTGCCGGTCGAGAACGGCGCGCCGCTGCGCGTCCGCGTCGAACGCCAGCTCGGCTACAAGATGCCGAAATACCTATACAAGATCGAGTTGGTCGACAGTTTCGCCAATGTCGGTGGCGGCCGCGGCGGCTACTGGGAAGACAATGGCTACGACTGGTATGGCGGTATCTGAACGTCACGCCGCAAATGCCGATCGGCCCGTGGAAGGCCACGAGCCGACTGGACCCTTTCGAAACAGATAGGTATTTTCCGGCCTGCCAAAATCCAGCGGCGACGCCTCCCGGTCAGGCAACCTTGTCGAGCAGCGGCTTCAGCGCCGGATGGATCTCCGTCGAAGCGTGCTTGATCAGCGTCAGCAACGCACGCTCATTGTCATGCAGCGGACGGCCGGTGCCGATGCGCTCGGCCAGCCCATTTCGCCTCGCCGAGATCGATCGTCTCGGCGCGGCGGGCGAGCGCCTCGGCGGCCCGGTTCTTCGATTCCCACTCGGCCTCGATATCACCGGGCGAGCGATAGGCTTCCATGATGCCGGCGAGCCCGCCCGACACCATGCGGCTGAAAAAGCAGCCAATCTCAGGCTCGGCCTGTTCGAAGAAACTGTCACGGCGCAAGGCAGCCTCGCGCGTCGGCGCTTCGTAGCCGGCCGAACACATGACGAAATTGGCGAGCGCCTTGACGAACAGCTCGTTCCAGGACGGATCATTGTCGCCCGCCGCCGTCTGCTCGTTGATCCTGAACAGCACTTCGGCCTCGGCGCGGGTGATGGCGATGTTGCCGTCGCCGCCATAGGCATAGAGGATGCGGCGCAACAGGTCGACCTCGGCCTTGGCGACCAGCCCGGGAACCAGCGCACCGCCTGAAATCAGCGGCCCCTTGCCGTCGACCACGGCATGGGCGACCTGCCCCAGCGCAAAAGCGGAGAGTCGGCCAGGCGACGATTTCGCCCTCTCCAGCACATGCACCAGCAACTCAAGCTCGGTCAGGCTGTCGACCATGCCGTCACGCGAGATGGTGCTCACCAGCCAGTTGGCATTGTCCTCCGAGATATAGCCGGCAGGCTTTTCCTGGTGGACGATGTAATCGGTGACGGCCTCGACGAGAAATTCAGGCCATTCCTGGCATTTGTCCGTCGCCGCTGTGTCGAGCGCGAACAGCGCTTCGGCCTCGCCGCGTGTCACCACGCCATCGGAAAACACTTCGCGACGCAGCATGACGACGTCTTCCGCCGAGATGCGGTCCTTCGAGGCCAGCCCCGCCACCGGCGCGCTCCCGATCCGTTCGCCCATCTGTCAGTCCCCGTCCGCTGTGCCCAACACAATTGCCGGCCAAGCTATCAGCAATGTCTTGAAAAACCGGCAAACGGCGTGGTTAGCGAAGACTTGTCGCTGACAGGTGACAAGGTGTCGCCAACAAGCTATGGATGGCGCGTCGAGGGCTCAGTTCTGAGTCCTACCTGTTTGCGGGAGAGAGCAGCGCGAGCTGCCGCCGAAGGGGAAATCGCCCGAAATCTCTCAGGCAAAAGAACCGTAGACGGGAAAGACACTCTGGAAAGTCGGGGCTTGCCCCCGCGCCGAAGGTGTAAGCGTCGCCGACAGAGTTCCGGTTGCGCGAGTCTCTCAGGCTTCAGACAGAGGGGCACGGACTGGTCGCATCAGCGGCCGATTGCGTGCGACTCTGGAGATAACATGACGGGCGACGACACCAAACACCTTCCCCTCGAGGATCTGCACACCGCCGCCGGCGCGCGCTTTGGCGCCTTTGCCGGCTGGTCGATGCCGCTGACCTATCCGGCCGGCGTCATGAAGGAGCACCTTCACGCCCGCGAACATGCCGGCCTGTTCGATATTTCGCACATGAAGCTGTTCGAGGTCAGCGGACCGGGCGCTGCGGCACTTCTCAACCGCGCCTGCCCGCTCGATGCCGGCGCGCTCGACATTTCCCAGTCCAAATACACTTTCTTCCTCAATGAGGCCGCCGGGATCATCGACGATCTGATCGTCACCCGCCTCGGCGATACCAGGTTCATGGTGGTCGCCAATGCCGGCAATGCCATCGAGGACGAAAAGCATCTGCGCACGCTGGCGGCGGATTTCGATGTGACGGTCGATGCGCTCGACCGCGTCTTTCTCGCCATCCAGGGGCCGGAAGCCTGGGCCGCCCTCTCCCGCGCCGGCATCGAGACCGGCTCGCTGCTGTTCATGCACGGCATCGAGCCGAAGCAGAACTGGTTCATGAGCCGCTCCGGCTATACCGGCGAGGACGGCTTCGAGATCGGCCTGCCGGAAGCGGATGCGCGCGCCTTGGTCGCGAAACTGGTCGAGGATGAGCGCGTGCTGTGGATCGGCCTCGCCGCTCGCGACTCGCTGCGGCTGGAAGCCGGCCTCTGCCTGCATGGCCAGGACATCACGCCGGAGATCGATCCGGCCAGCGCCGGCCTGATGTGGGCAGTCCCTAGGGATATCAGAGCGACCGGTTCCTTCGTCGGGGCCGATGCGCTGCGGGCGATCGTGGAGCGTGGCCCGTCGCAAAAGCGCGTCGGCCTGAAGCCGGACGGCCGTCAGCCGGTGCGCGCCGGTGCTGCCCTGTTCGATGCCGATGGCAATCCGGCCGGCCACGTCACCTCGGGCGGGTTCGGCCCTTCGGCGAGCCATCCCGTCGCAATGGGCTATGCCACAACGGCATTGGCCAAGCCTGGCACGAAACTCTTCGCCGATGTTCGCGGGACAAAAATCCCGATTGATATCAGCTCCTTGCCCTTCACTCCTCATCGCTACCGCAAAGGATAAATCCCGATGGCAAAAACCTATTTCACCGCAGATCATGAATGGCTGAGCGTCGAGGGCGGCATCGCCACCGTCGGGATCACTGACTATGCGCAGGAACAGCTCGGCGATCTCGTCTTCGTCGAACTGCCTCAAATCGGCACGAAGCTGAGCAAGGGCGATACCGCCGTGGTCGTCGAATCCGTCAAGGCGGCCTCCGACGTCTATGCCCCGGTCGATGGCGAGATCACCGACGCCAACGGCACGCTGTCGTCCGACCCGTCGCTGGTCAACTCGGCAGCGACCGGCGACGGCTGGTTGTGGAAGATGAAGCTCGCCGACGAAGGCCAGCTCGCCGGCCTTATGGATGAGGCCGCCTACAAAGCCCATATCGGTTGATATCAGGACCTATTGCCATGACCGCAGCACTTATCCCCTTCTCGGCCCGCCACATCGGTCCTGATGTCAATGATGTCAGAGCCATGCTTGCCGTGATCGGCGTTCCCTCAGTCGAGACGCTGATCAGCCAGGCCGTGCCACAGTCGATCCGCCTCGACCTGCCGTTGACCCTGCCCGCGCCGGCCAGCGAAGCCGAAGCGCTGGCCGAATTGTCCGCGACAATGGCAAAAAACACAGTGCTGAAGAGCTTCATCGGCGCCGGTTACCACGGTGTCCACGTGCCGCCGGTCATCCAGCGCAATCTGTTCGAGAACCCGGCCTGGTACACCGCCTACACGCCCTATCAGGCCGAGATCAGCCAGGGCCGGCTGGAAATGCTGTTCAACTTCCAGACCCTGGTCACCGAACTGACCGGCCTGCCGGTGGCATCGGCCTCGCTGCTCGATGAAGCGACTGCGGTCGCCGAAGCGGTCGGCATCGCCTTGCGCTATCACCGCGACAAGCGCACCAAAGTGGCGCTGGCCGGTACGCCGCATCCACAGACGCTGGACGTGGTGCGCACCCGCGCCGAGCCGCTCGGCATTGAGATCGACGGCGAAACCATCGACGACAACACCGCTGCCCTGCTGGTCTCCTGGCCGGACACGTTTGGTGTCTATGGCGACCACAAGGCGGCGATCGACAAGGCCCGCGCCACCGGCGCGGTGGTCGTCTTCATCGCCGATCCGCTTGCGCTCACGCTGACCGATGCGCCGAGCAAGCTCGGCGCCGACATTGCCGTCGGCCCGATGCAGCGCTTTGGCGTGCCGATGGGCTTTGGCGGCCCGCATGCCGCCTATTGCGCCGTCTCCGACAAATTGACCCGGCTGATGCCTGGCCGCCTCGTTGGCCAGTCCACCGACAGCCAGGGCCGCCCGGGCTATCGTCTCGCCCTGCAGACACGCGAACAGCATATTCGACGCGACAAGGCGACCTCCAACATCTGCACCGCGCAGGCGCTGCTCGCCAACATGGCGACGGCCTATGCGATCTGGCATGGCCCCGCCGGACTGCAAGCGATCGCAGCGCGCATCCATGAACTCGCCGGCCGCCTCGCCGCGGGACTGAAGGCCTCAGGTGTTTCCGTCCTCGGCTCAAGCCGCTTCGACACGGTGACGGCCGAGGTGAAGGGCAAGGCAGCTTCGTTCGCGACCTCGGCCGAAAAGGGTGGGCGGCTGCTGCGTGTAATCGATGCCGACCGCGTCAGCATCGCCTTCGACGAAACCTCGACCGAGGCAGACCTCGAGGCGATCGCCGACCTGTTCGGCGCCAAGCCAGCTGCTGCCGACGCCGGCTCGATGCCCGGCAAGCCACGCGGCAAGGCGTTTTTGACCCAGCCGGTTTTCCGCGAGAACCACTCCGAGACCGACATGATGCGCCTGCTGCGCCGGCTGGCCGACAAAGATTTGGCGCTCGACCGCACCATGATCCCGCTGGGATCCTGCACCATGAAGCTCAACGCCGCGGCTGAAATGATGCCGGTGAGCTGGCCGAGCGTCGCCAACCTGCACCCCTTCGCGCCGGCCAGCCATTCGGCCGGTTATCGCGCCATGGTCGGCGAACTAGAGGGATGGCTGTCGGAGATCACCGGCTTCGACGCCGTCAGCCTGCAGCCCAACGCCGGCAGCCAAGGCGAATATGCCGGCTTGCTCGCCATCCGCGCCTATCACCGCGCGCGCGGCGAAGGCCATCGCACCATCTGCCTGATCCCGCAGTCCGCGCATGGCACCAATCCGGCGAGTGCGGCCATGGCCGGCATGAGTGTGGTCGTCGTGCGCTGCCTGGAGGACGGCAATATCGACATGGACGATATGCGGGCCAAGGCCAACGAGCACTCGAAGAACCTCGCGGCGCTGATGTTCACCTATCCCTCGACGCATGGCGTCTACGAGGAAGGCGCGCGGCACCTGTGCGCCCTCATCCATGAGCATGGCGGCCAGGTCTATTTCGATGGCGCCAACCTCAACGCGCTGGTCGCGCTGGCGCGGCCCGCCGACATCGGCGCGGATGTCTGCCACATGAACCTGCACAAGACCTTCTGCATCCCGCATGGCGGCGGCGGTCCGGGCGTCGGCCCGATCGGCGTCAAGGCGCATCTCCAGCCTTATCTGCCGGGCCATGTCACCGAAGGTTCGGCGCATGCCGTGTCGGCAGCACCGTTCGGCAGCGCTTCCATCCTGCCTATCACCTGGATGTACATTCGCATGATGGGCGCCGCCGGCCTGAAGCAGGCGACGGAGACCGCCATCATCTCGGCCAACTACGTGGCGACGCGCCTCGCGCCGTATTTCCCGCTTCTCTACAAGGGCAGGCACGATCGCATCGCGCATGAATGCATCCTCGACACCCGCGTGCTCAAGGAGAGCGCCGGCATCAGTGTCGATGATATCGCCAAGCGCCTGATCGACTACGGCTTCCATGCGCCGACCATGTCGTTCCCGGTCGCTGGCACGCTGATGGTCGAGCCGACCGAGTCCGAACCCAAGCGCGAGCTGGACCGGTTCTGCGAGGCGATGATTGCCATTGCCGGCGAGGCCGCGAAGGTGGCGAAGGGTGAATGGCCGCTCGAGGACAACCCGCTGGTCAATGCCCCGCACACGGCGGCCGAAACGCTGGCCGGCCAGTGGGCCCACCCCTATTCACGGCTGGAAGCGGCCTACCCCGCCGGTGACGTGGATACAGCAGCCAAATACTGGCCGCCGGTCTCCCGCATCGACAATGTCGCCGGCGACCGCAACCTCGTCTGCTCCTGCCCGCCGCTGTCGGAATATCTCGGCGCCGCCGAGTAACACTCTGGCTTGTCAGGCAGAACGCAAGGCCGGCCCGTCGGCCTTGGTCGCACGGTCGTGGACAAGCACGCGGTTTCGCCCAGCGTGCTTGGCGGCGTATAGCGCCTTGTCGGCCTCGGCCAGCACGTCGTCGAGGCTGCTGCCGCCCTCTTCGCCGAAGCCGATGCCGCCGCTGACGCTGCTGCGCAGGGGACCGCGCGGCGTAGGCACCACTTCCGTACCGAACGCGACGCCGATCTTGCTGGCGAGATCGTAGGCCTTGTCCTCAGTCATCCGCGACATGACCAGCGCGAACTCCTCGCCGCCCAGCCGGAAGGCGTCGACGCCGCCCCTGTCATACTTCCTGATGATTGCGGCGAAGCGGCACAGCACCCGGTCGCCGACCGGATGGCCATAGACATCGTTGGTCCGCTTGAAATGATCGAGGTCGAACATGGCGACCGACATGAACGGACCGAAGACGCGCTCACCATAGAGCGAATTCAAGGCCCGCCGGTTCATCAGGCCGGTCAGCGGGTCGGTCAAGGTCTCGGCCTTCAACTCGATCTGCGCCTGCAAATGGTGCAGCGACAGCGTCAGCGCGCCGAGCGCCGTCATGCAGGCGACCGCGACGACGGAATTCAATCGCTCGGCCCAATTGTCGGGCGCAACGCCAAGCACCCACTGGCCCTTGACCAAAAGCACCGCGCCGCAGAGCCCGAAGGACAGACCACAGACGCCGCTCAAGGCCGAAACGACCAGCAGAATGCCGCGATCATGACCGCCCTTGATCCAGAACATCACCCCGATCGAGGCGAGCAGCCCTGTTACCGTCGTATAGGTGAGGATAAAGCCGACACCGTCGAAGCCGAGATAGGTCACGCCTGCGCAGACCGCCATTGCAAGCAGGGTCGGCAGGACGGCGCGACTGTGATTGCGCACGCCGAGATACTGCATGGCCGAAAGCGAGAGGGTCAGGAAACCGAGGCTGAGCAGCGCCAGCGCCGCCTGGCAAAGCAAGGGGCTGGGCTCCCTGGTGTAGCGCCAAAAGACGATGACGTGGGCGACAAGCACCAGAATGCCGCACGCTACCGTCAACACGAAGCGTGCGCGCGGCGCCGTGAACCAGATCCCAAACATGGTAATGCTCAGGCATGTGCCTGACAGCGCGGCTGCCAGCAGGAGCGAACTGAAATCAAGCATGGGTGAACGACAGCCTTCAGGGATCGTCGGTTGCGCCGCATCATAGGCGAGAGGTCGCGTCGAGATACCGTTTTTGGCCAGGCTTCCAGTGCAACTTTCCGACAGGGTTTACAAACCGTCGATAGATCGCGGCCGATACCGCAAACCCCGGTTGCGGCGCCTCACCCCTTGTTGAGCAGCGCCAGATTGGCGTTGACCACGGTCGGGTCGGCCATGCCGGCCCTGGCTTCCATAAGCAAGACCCTCGCCTTCTTCTTGTTGCCGCGCAGCAGTTGCGAATAGCCCATATTGTTGACGATCTGCGGCTTGCGGCCGGCAACCTTCAACAGTTGGTCGTAGGCACGGTCGGCGAAGTCGAAGCGACCGAGCTCGTCATAGGAGGCGGCGAGCCCCATCCATCCCTCGGCGCTGTCGGCCTTCAGCTCCACCGCCTTGCGGAAATGCTGTTCGGCAAGGCCATAATTGGCGTCGCGGAACTGTGCCTTGCCTTGCGCCAGGTCGGACGTGCTGACGTCCTTCGCCGTTGGTTGGATCGAAGTGGTCTTGGTCTTGTCGACGTTCTCGGTCGTACAGCCGCTGACCACCAAGACGGCCGCTAGCGCGGCCATTGCCGTGAAACTTCTGTGACGCATGCCCCTGGCCCCAATCGCCCGATTTACCGGGTCATTCTCTGGAAATCATGTGTACAGGAGAGCGATTAAGCTTCGGTGCTGAAATGCGCTAAAAATTTGGTTTCCGGCATACCAGCCATTAACCACAGCGCCCTTCGATGTGTTCTAAATTGCGGTGGCGCTCGCTACGCGACGCATCGCCAGGAGTTCGCCTCCAAATATCGAAATATCCTACTGCGTGGCAGTCATTTTGACGATGATCGGGATGACGGCGATCATCAGCACCACCGGCAGGATGCACACCACCACCGGCACCGACATCTTGGCCGGCAAGGCGTGTGCCTTTTCCTCCGCCAGCGACATGCGCTTGTGGCGCATTTCGTCGGAGAACACACGCAGCGCCCCGGCGAGGCTGGTGCCTAGTTCCTTTGACTGCTGCAGCAGCGTTGCGAACGAGCGCACTTCGTCCAGGCTGAGGCGATCGGCGAGCGCCTTCAAGGCATCGTCGAGGCTGCGGCCAGCCCTCAGTTCCAGCGACACCAACTGCAGGTTCTGGCTGAGAGACGGATAGGTCTTGGCCAATTCCTTCGAGACCCGCTCGATGCCGGCTTCCATGCTCATGCCGGCATCGGAGCAGACGATCATCAAATCCATGAAGTCGGGAAAGCCATTGCGGTATTCGCGCATCTTTTCCCGCACCTTCTGGCCGAGCACCAGGCCGGGCACGAAATAGCCGGCGGCTCCCGACAGGATGATGAAGGCCCAGCGGCTGGTCGCGGTGGAATCGGCGCTCGCCATCCACTGATTGACCAGGAACGCGGCGATCGCTGCGCCGACGAGGCAGGCGAAGCGGATCAGGAAGAACGTGCCGACGGCGCGCGGCTCCATATAGCCCGCCTGGATCAGCTTCATGCGCAGCCGGGCGACATTTTCCGGATCGCTCTTGGCGTAGAACTCCTGCGCCCGCTTCACCGCCTTCTCGCGCACGACGCTCTGGCTTTTCTTCGGCGCCGCCTCGACCTGTTCGGGAGCCTTGCTGTCGTCAACCTTCAGCCGGCGCTTGAGATCGTTGCGGTCGCCTTTGGCCACCACCAGCGGCCATGCCACCGCGCTACCGCCCAATGCCAGGAGCAGCGCAGCCACCGGCATCAGTGACGTCGGCGCCAGCGAGGCGAGGAACCGGATCACGTGTTCCATCTTAGAACCGGAAGTTCGACATCTTGAACATGATGATGTTGCCCAGCATCAGCCATGTCACCGAGCCGCCCAGCAGATACCAGGTCTTCGGCACGCCCCAGACGCTTTGATAGAATTGCGGCATCATCACCATGATGGCGGCGAACAAAAGCGCCGGCACCGCCGTCAGGATATAGGCCGACATACGGCCTTCGGTCGAAATGGCGCGCACCTTGCGGCGCAGCTTGCCGCGCTCGCGGATGGTCGTCGACAGGCCGTCGAGGATCTCGCGCAGATTGCCGCCCGAACTCGTCTGGATCGACACCGCGGTGACGAACAGCGGCAGATCCTCCTGGCCGACCCGGTCGAACAGCGAATTCAGCGCCGAGACCAGGTCGGAGCCATAGGTCACCTCGTCGGAGACAACGCCGAACTCGGTACCGATCGGATCGGGCATCTCGCGCGACACCATGGAGATCGCCACCGGAACCGGATGCCCGGCCTTGAGGCCACGCGTGATCAGCTCCAGCGCCTCCGGCAACTGCACACCGAACCGCTTCACCCGCCGGTTACGCTTGGAACGCAGCACCAGCACCGGCAGCAGCGGCGCGAGCATCACAAACAGCAAGATGGCAAGCAGCAGCGGCAGGCCGTACCAGAGCGCGGTGAGCATCAGCGCCAGCGCCACGCCCGTGGTGATCGTCAGGAACTTCGGCAACGGCATCACCATGCCCGACTGCGTGCGCAGTGCGCGGAAGCGGTCGGGCGAGAACAGCGACGTGCCGGCGTCCAGGCCGCGCTCCTTGCGCAACTGGATCAGCACCTGTTCCTGGCTGATCTTGTTTTCCTGCAGCTTCATGCGCCGGTTGATGGCCAGGCGCTTGTCGCTCCGTCCGGCATAAAGCAGATAGCAGCCTTCGGCGATCATGATGCCGGTCAGCGCTGCCGCGGCATAGACGACATAGATCGGGCTGAAACTCTCGAACACCGGCCTACTCCTGCGGCCGGCCGGGTTCGAAATATTTGCCGGGGAATTCAATGCCCATATTGCGCAGATCCTCAAGAAAGCGCGGGCGAATGCCGGTCGCCTCGTAATGACCGAGGATGGTGCCGTCGGCTTCCATGCCGGTGCGCACGAAGCGGAATATCTCCTGCATCTGGATGACGTCGCCTTCCATGCCGGTCACCTCGGCGACGCTGGTCACCTTGCGCTTGCCGTCGGACAGACGCGTCAGCTGGACGATAAGGTCGAGCGCGCTGGCGATCTGGCTGCGGATCGACTGCACTGTCATCGGCATGCCGGTCATGCCCAGCATCTGCTCGAGGCGTGAAATGGCGTCGCGCGGCGTGTTGGCGTGGATGGTCGCCATCGAACCTTCATGGCCGGTGTTCATCGCCTGCAGCATGTCGAAGGCCTCCTCGCCGCGGCACTCGCCGAGGATGACGCGGTCGGGGCGCATGCGCAGTGCGTTCTTGACCAGGTCGCGCTGCTTCAGCTCGCCATGACCTTCGATGTTGGCGGGGCGCGTTTCCATGCGCGCGACATGCGGCTGCTGCAATTGCAGTTCGGCCGCGTCCTCGATGGTGATCAGCCGTTCGTCTTCGGGAATGAAGGCCGACAATGCGTTGAGCATCGTCGTCTTGCCGGTGCCGGTGCCGCCCGAGATGATGGTGGTCTTGCGGGCGTGCACGGCGGCGGCCAGCACCTCGGCCATATTCTGCGTGATGGCTCCGAACTCGACCAGCTTGTGCAGGCCGAGCTTGTTCTTGGAAAACTTGCGGATCGACACCAGCGGCCCGTCGACGCCCACCGGCCGGATGGCGGCGTTGAAGCGTGAGCCGTCGAGCATGCGGGCATCGACCATCGGCTGCGATTCATCGACGCGGCGCCCAACGGCGGCGACGATCTTGTTGATGATGCGCAACAGGTGCGCCTCGTCCTTGAAAGGAATATGGACCTGCTGCAGTTTGCCGCGCTTTTCGACGAAGCAGTTCTGGTGGCCATTGATCAGGATATCGTTGATGTCGGGGTCCTTGAGCAACGGCTCCAGCGGACCGAGGCCGACCATCTCGTCGACGATGTCGTCAACCAGCGACTCGAGTTCGACGGTGTTGATCGCCATCCGCTCCTGGCGGGTCTTTTCCGACACGAATTCCTGCACCTGCCGGCGCATTTCATCCTTGGGCAGGCGCTCCAGCGCGACAAGGTTGATCTCTTCGAGCAGCAGACGGTGGATGCGCACGCGGGCGTCGAGCACCTTGTTGGCGCTTTTTCCCGGTGTTGTATCTGGCTTCGGCGGCAAGGCCTTGCGGATCGTCGGAATGACCACCGCATGATGCGCGACCGGCGCTTCTGCCGGCTTGAGCGGGCGGGCGTCACGGTTCTGCAGGGTCGAGAAGCGGCTGGTCATCCGGCTTTCCTCTTCAGGAGGCCCCTGCCGATGCCGAACAGCGAGCGTGATTTCTCCGGCGTCGCGACGGCTTCTTCCGGCAGGATGATCTTCTTCAGATCGTTGACGACATTGGCGTTCGGGTCGATCTCGTGCAGCGGCACGCCGCGGTCGACCGCTTCACGCACGAGCCGGTAGTTGTTGGAGATGCCGCCGACGAAATGCTCGCCAAGGATTTCCTGGACATCCGCCTGCTTGATGCCGTTGTCGAACATCTTCTGCTCGAACCGGTTGACGATGACATTCGGCTTCACTTCCTTGCCGGCCGTCTCGTAGACCGCCTGGATCAGCCGCTGCGTATGGCGCAGGCACGGCACCGTCATTTCGGCGACGATGTAGAGCTTGTTCGAGCCGAGCAGCACCGTCTCCGTCCATGGGAACCAGGTGCGCGGCATGTCGATGACGACATTGTCGAAATAGGCCGAGACAAGATCGAGCATGCGCACCACGACATCGGTCTTGAATGACCGCATTTCCGACGGACGCGTAGGCGCGGCCAGCACGCAGAGCCCGCTCGCATGCTTGGACAGCATGACGTCGAGCAGCTGGCGGTCGAGGCGCTCGGGCTGGTTCTCGATTTCGGTGATGTCGAAACGCGGTTCGAGGTCGAGATATTCGGCGCAGGCGCCCTGCTGGAAATTGAGGTCGACCACGCAGGTCGACGCGCCGCGCGTCACCGAATGATGCAGCTGGAAGGCGGTCTGCAGCGCCAGCGTCGTGGTGCCGACGCCGCCCGCGGCCGGCATGAAGGTGTAGATCTGCGACTCGGTGTTTTCCTCGCGCCCCGGCCCTTGCAGGGCGCGCACGACCGAACGCACCAGATCGGCCGTGGTGATCGGCTTGACCAGGAAATCGGCGACCTGGAGCTGCACCAGGATACGCACCGCGGCGGCGTTGAACTCCTGCGTGACGACGACGACCGGAACGCGGCCTTCGAGCCGGCGCATGATGCGCTGCAGCGACTCGATCTCTTCGAGCTTTGCCGCATCCATGTCGACGATGAGCGCGCCGAAATCGGCTTCCTGGACCTCGCCGCGCAGCTCGGAAATGTTCTTCTCGGCGGTCGAAAGCTGGATCACCTCCGAGGCCGCGAAGGCGGTGCGCGTATCCTGCACAAAGGTCCGGTCGCTGGACACCAGCAGGATTTTCTTGGTCTTGATGCCGCTTGCCATTTTGTCAGCCTGTCAGGTCATTCCCGGTCAAAATCGCCAGGCAGATCAATCGGTTGTCGACGTTGGTTGCACGGCCTTGGCACCCGCCGCCTGATCGGCGGCGTTCACCGCCGCCTCACTGCGCTGCGCCGGCACCAGCAGCCTTGTGTTCTGGACGCCGTACTTCCAGGGATCGACCATCTGCATCGCCGTATTGGCAGCTTGCGCGTTGCCGGCGGCGGTCGTCGGCCCCTCGCTGCGGATATAGTCATCGCTCGTGCAACCGCTGGCGAGGCCGGCGAGCAGCAGGGCAGTGCATGGTCCCAGACGCATGGCTTCAATCCTTCGGCAGGTCGAGGAAATGCCCGACCGTGGTGACCGGGGCCGGCTGCGCCGTGCTGCCGCTGGCCATGGCCATTGCACGGTTGGCATCGGACGCTTTCACTTCCTCGGTGTTGTTGAGGAAATAGTCGACATTGCTGGCCGGCTGCGTGCCGTCGGTCGGCTCGAGCAACTTCTTCGACGGATCGACCGGCTTGACCAGGTAGGGGGTGACGATGATCACCAGATCCGTCTCGCGCCGCTGATAGGATTTCGAGGAGAACAGCGAGCCGAGCACCGGCAGCTTGCCGAG
Source organism: Mesorhizobium sp. PL10 (assembly GCF_053714315.1). Classification (NCBI taxonomy): domain Bacteria; kingdom Pseudomonadati; phylum Pseudomonadota; class Alphaproteobacteria; order Hyphomicrobiales; family Phyllobacteriaceae; genus Mesorhizobium; species Mesorhizobium sp. PL10. Next base: position 179,513 of record NZ_JBSKBR010000003.1, read on the forward strand.
GCCGGGAAGACGCGACGTGGTGATGTCGTTCTGCGATTGCAGCAGACCGGCGATCATGAAGCTCTGGCCGTTCTTCAGGTCAACCGAGGTCCTGGCGCGGCGCACGATAAAGCCCGGCACCGAAATCTCACCGATATTGTAGGAGGCCGAGGCATCGATCGAAGATACTTCCGGCGCGATGTCGAGGCTCACCAGCCCGTCCTTCAGCACGGTCGGCGTGAAATCCAGGCTGACGCCGTATTTCTTGTAGCTGACGGAAATCTTGCCATTGTCCTCGGAGACCGGGATCGGGAACTCGCCACCGGCGAGGAAGCTTGCCGTCTGGCCCGAACGAGCGATCAGGTTCGGCTCGGCCAGCCGTCTGGCGAGACCGCGCTCCTCCAGCGCCTTGATGGCGACGTCGATCGACAGGCCGTTCGACAGCAGCCGGCCGATGATCTCGCCATTGCCGGCCGCCGGGACCGCGCCAGGCTCGATGGTGACGTCGCGCCCGCCAAGGCCGTAAGCGAAATTGGCGCTGTATTTGGCGCCGAGATCTTGTCCGGCCTGGCGGTTGATCTCGACGAAGCGGACGTTGAGCTGAACCTGCTGCGAAGAAGAGATGTTGACCGAATTGATCACTTCCTCATTGCCGGAGAAGCGGCTGGCGATCTTGCTTGCCTTCTCGGCCGCGACCGCGTCATCCGCCTCGCCCGACAGCACGACGCGGCCGTTGGCTGAACCGACCTTGATCTTGGCGTCCGGCACGCTGGCGCGAATGGTGCTGGCCAGCTGGTCGGTGTCCAGCGTCACCTCGATGTCGACGGTGCCGACCAGCTGCTTGTTCTCGTCGAATAGCGCGATGCCGGTGGTGCCGAGATTGTTGCCCAGCACATAGAAGGATTTGTCGGTCAGCGGATTGACGTTGGCGATCTCCGGATCGCCGATGACGATCTGGTAGAAAGCGGCATTGGTCATGATCGTCTTCGGCTTGCCCTTGGCAACCTTGATCGACGCATTCTTGGTCGACGACACATAGACGATGTCGTTGTCTGCCCGGGCCGGCGCGCTGAAGCCGAGCATTCCGGCCGCGGCCAGACAAGCCGCCACGGCCAGCGCTCGCACGGCGCGCACGCGTGTCGTCATCCGATATGCACTCAAGTCAGACATTGTCCCGTCCCTCGCCCGGTCCCCACCGGCAGTTATTTCTGGTCCCGCGCAGGAACCTGGTATTCCTCGGCCTGCGTGCCGCGCGTCACGATGACCGTCTTGAATTTCGGCTTCTCCGGCTCCTCCGCGGCGCTGAACAGCGCGCCGGCTGCCGCCTGGACGCCGGAGGCGACCGAGCCGCCGAAGGATGAGATTGTGGTGACGCCGTCCTTTGCGGCACCGCCATCGGCGGACGAGCGGAGCGACAGCGACAAGGTGCCGACGGTGCGCGCGAGCGCCACTTTCTGCGCGCCGTCGGTTGTCACCTCGATGGTCACGGAATTGGCGATTTGCGGTGTGGTCTGGCGCTCGTCGGCGCCCTGCCCGACGGTCAGCACCTTGGCGTCGGAGACGACGATCTCGGAGGTGACTGTCGAGCCCGCCGCGCCTTGCGCATTCTTGGCCACTTCCTGGATTTCGCCGGCGTCGCGCGTCAGCACCACGTCGACCCGATCGCCCGGCATCACGAAGCCGCCGACACCGGCGATCTCGTCGGTGCGGATGGTCACCGCCCGCATTCCGGGCGTCATCATGTTGGACAGCGTCGCGCGGCCGTTCGGGCCTGACAGCTTGCTGAGCAGCACCGGCTCGTTGATCTCGATCGGCGACAACACCACGCGGCTGCCATCGGCGAGCAATGCATTGATGGTGGTGAAGGCGCCCTGCGGCACGGATTCTTCCGACCACGGGATTTCGGTGAGCTGTGCGCGGTCGAGTTGCATGCCGTAACGCAGCGGCGCATTGGCCACGACGATGGTCTTGAACTCGACCTTGGGGGTCACGGGCGCCGGGATCGATGCCGTCTTTTCCTCGGCATCGGCCTTGGCCTGGCTCTTGACCCAGAAATCCGCGGCAAAGATCGAGATCGCGCCGAAAACGGCGGCGATGCCGATCATCGTTATGGCCTTGCCCCTCACAACTAAACCCCTGACGCATGTGGTCTTTTGTTTGTTGAGGCCCACGCTAGGCCGCATAGTTAAAGATTCAGGAATCCCGGCCGGTCCGAACGGACCTATTTCTGCCGGCTTGGTTATCGAAAGGTTTTAGGATAAGAAGGGGTTAAATCCCCGAACGTAACAGGAACTTCCGTCGCTTGGCGCTGAAAAGCGTGGCAGTATCGACGGGTGATTCGCGGCACCGGATTCAATGGCAGGCATGGACGACAACAACGATCTTTTCGGCAATCTGGAAAAGCAGCCGCAACCGACCCGGACAACAGCGCGCCCGGCTGATCCACTGGTGCAGGCCACGAAACGTGCTGTTGCGACCAAGGATGGCAGCGAAGGTTATAGCGCCGCCGACATCGAAGTGCTGGAAGGGCTGGAGCCGGTCCGGCGCCGGCCGGGCATGTATATTGGCGGCACCGACGACAAGGCGATGCACCATCTGTTCGCCGAGGTCATTGACAATTCGATGGACGAGGCGGTCGCCGGCCATGCCACCTTCATCGATGTTGAGCTTTCGGCCGACGGGTTTCTGACCGTTACCGACAATGGCCGCGGCATCCCGGTCGATCCGCATCCGAAATTCAAGAAGCCGGCGCTCGAAGTCATCATGACGACGCTGCATTCGGGCGGCAAATTCGACTCCAAGGTTTATGAGACCTCGGGCGGCCTGCACGGCGTCGGCGTCTCCGTCGTCAATGCGCTGTCGGACCATCTCGAGGTCGAAGTCGCGCGAGGTCGCCAGCTCTACCGCCAAAGATTCTCCCGTGGCGTTCCGGTGAGCCGGCTGGAGCAACTCGGCGAAGTGCACAACCGGCGCGGCACCAGGATCCGCTTCCATCCCGACGAGCAGATTTTTGGCAAGGGCGCCGCCTTCGAGCCGTCGCGGCTTTACCGCATGACGCGCTCGAAAGCCTACCTGTTCGGCGGCGTCGAAATCCGCTGGGGCTGCGATCCGTCGCTGATCAAGGAAAAGGACCAGACGCCGGCCAAGGCGGAGTTCCATTTCCCGGGCGGCCTGAAGGACTACCTCAAGGCATCGCTCGGCGACGACTTCCAGGTGACGCGCGAAATCTTCGCCGGCAAGAGCGAGAAACAGGGCGGCCATGGCTCACTTGAATGGGCGGTGACCTGGTTCGGTGGCGACGGCTTCATCAATTCCTACTGCAACACCATCCCGACCGGCGAAGGCGGCACGCATGAGGCCGGCTTCCGCAACGTGCTGACGCGAGGCTTACGCGCCTATGCCGACCTCGTCGGCAACAAGCGCGCCTCGATCGTCACCTCAGAAGACGTCATGATTTCGGCGGCGGGCATGCTGTCGGTGTTCATCCGCGAACCGGAATTCGTCGGCCAGACCAAGGACAGGCTGGCGACGATCGAAGCCATTCGCATTGTCGAGACCGCCATCCGCGATCCGTTCGACCATTGGCTGGCCGACAATCCGCAGGAAGCCTCGAAGCTGCTCGACTGGGTAATTGCGCGCGCCGACGAACGGGTGCGCCGGCGCCAGGAAAAGGAAGTGTCGCGCAAGAGCGCGGTGCGCAAGCTCAGGCTGCCCGGCAAGCTCGCCGACTGCACGCAAAACGCCGCAGCGGGCGCGGAGTTGTTCATCGTCGAAGGCGACTCGGCCGGCGGCTCGGCCAAACAGGCGCGCGACCGCGCCAGCCAGGCGGTGCTGCCGCTGCGCGGCAAAATCCTCAACGTCGCCAGCGCCGGCAACGACAAGCTGGCCGCCAACCAGCAGATCTCGGACCTGATCCAGGCCCTCGGCTGCGGCACGCGCTCGAAATATCGCGACGAGGATTTGCGCTACGACCGCGTGATCATCATGACGGACGCCGATGTCGACGGCGCCCACATCGCGTCGCTGCTGATCACCTTCTTCTACCAAGAGATGCCAAACCTGGTGAATGGTGGCCATCTCTATCTGGCGGTGCCGCCGCTCTATTCGATCCGGCAGGGCGGCAAGGTCGCCTACGCCCGTGACGATGCCCACAAGGACGAGCTCTTGCGCACCGAATTCACCGGCCGCGCCAAGGTGGAAATCGGTCGCTTCAAGGGTCTGGGCGAGATGATGGCCTCGCAGCTCAAGGAAACCACCATGGATCCGAGGAAGCGTACCCTGCTCAGGGTCGATGTGATCGATGCCGTGGCCGCGACAAAAGATACGGTCGACGCGCTGATGGGTACCAAGCCTGAGGCACGCTTCCGCTTCATTCAGGAACGCGCCGAATTTGCCGAGACGGAAGTGCTGGATATCTAGGCGCCGGCCGGTCTAGCCTGCGCTTCCGATACGGAGACCAGCTTGTGATCTGGGCGCGGCTGAAGAGCTACTTCGAAACCAGCTTGGCTGGCCTGACGCAGCCGACACGCTCGGACTGGATTTTCGCGCTGCGCACCGTTTCGGCCGGTCTGATCGCGCTTCTCGTTGCCTACGCGCTGAAACTCGACCACCCGCAATGGGCGATGATGACGGTCTTCATCGTCGCCCAGCCGGTCGCCGGCATGGTGCTGGCGAAAGGCTTTTACCGGCTGCTCGGCACACTGGCCGGTGGGCTTGCGGCGATCAGCATCACCTCGGTTTTCGGTGCCAATCCCTGGCTTCTGGTCACGGCGCTGTCCGTCTGGATAGGGCTGTGCACGCTGGTTTCGTCGCTGCTGCGTAACCCGGAAGCCTATGGCGCAGCGCTAGCCGGCTATACCGCGATGATCATTGGGCTCCCTGCCTTCGGCCAGCCGCATGTGATCGTCGATCTCGCTGTCGCGCGCTGCGCCGAGATCGTGCTCGGCATCGTCTGCGCCGGGCTGACCAGCCGGCTGATCCTGCCAAAGCTGGCCGCCGACGCGATCATCTCGCGGCTGAAGCGCAGCATCCTCGACCTTGCCACCTATGCCGGCGGCGCTTTTTCCGGCGGCGACCCGGCGACCCTGGCCGGCCTGCACCGCAAGCTGATTGCCGACGCCCAGACGCTGGCCGAGATGCGCACCTATGCCCGGCTCGAAGCGCCGAGCTTCGCCACCCGCGCCCATCCGGTGCGCCGCACCATCGGCCAGCTTCTGTCGGCGCTGTCGGCGGCACGCGCGCTGCATTCGCACGCCGCGCCGAAAAACGCCGCGCTCATTCCGGTGCGCTCCGAACTGCAGTCGCTGGTCAGCGAACTTGCAGCCACGCCCGAGGCGCTGGACGACACGTCGCCATGGGTAACGCGGCTCGATGCGATCGCCGGCAAGGCCCGGCAAATGCCCGACGCCTCGACCCATCAGGGTGACGACAGGGTCGGAACCATAACGCGCCTCACCATCGCCGCCGATTTCGCAGAAGCCTTCAAGCAGGTGCTGCGCGGTCTCGACGCTTTGCGCGCACCAGTGACGCGCCCAGATCGGGGCAACAGGCAGCCGCCTGCGCTGGTGGTGCACCGCGACTACCCTGGCGCTTGGCGCAATGCCATCCGCGCCGCCCTTGCCACGCTGGCGGTCGCCGCCTTCTGGCTGACGACGAAATGGTCCGACGCGGCCGGCACCGTCATTCTCGTTGCCGTCGTCTCCAGTCTTTTCGCCGCGCGTCCTGACCCGGTGCAGGTGTCCTGGGGCTTCTTCAAGGGAACGCTGCTGGCTTTGCCCTTTGCCTTCCTTGTCGGCCAGATCGCCCTGCCTGCCCTACCCGGCTTCGGCTGGTTCACGCTGTTCGTTGTACCGATCCTGATACCGACGGCGCTAGGCATGGCCAATCCGCGGACTGTCGGCGTGGCGACGGCCTTTGCCATCAATTTCCTCGCCATCCTCAGCCCGCATCAGGCGATGACCTACGACCCCCGCCCCTTTTTCGCCGGCGCAGCGTCGATCCTGGTCGGCATCCTGCTTGCGATCGGCGTCTTCATAGTCGTGCTGCCCGCCGACCCATGGCTCGCGGCCAACCGCATTGTGCGCGCCATGCGCGAGGATCTGGCGCGGCTATGCCTGCACGAGCGCGTGCCGCGGCGTTCAGCCTTCGAGAGCCTGGCCTATGACCGGATCAACCAGCTGATGCCGCTCTTGCAGAACGCCGGCAGGAAAGGCGAGGCCGTCCTCGGCGGCGGCGTCGCCGCCGTCACCGTCGGCCTCGAAATCCTTCGCCTGCGGGCTGCGCAGCAAGGCCCGACCATTCCTTCCAAAACCGCGCTTTCGATCGCCAATTTCCTGCGCGGCCTGGCGCGTGAACTGCTGTTTCGCACACCCGGCGACCCGCAGACGGCGACCGTCGCTGTCGCCCGGCAATATGCAGCCGGCCTGAGCGAGCGCAGCGGCAGTGCCGACACGCTGCAGATCGCAGCCTCGCTGCGCATCATCGCCGCCGCGATCGAGGATTTCCCGGATTTTTTCGCAAAAGATCGGGGTTAGGATGTCAGGCCGCGGCGATCGCCAGCGCGTGGCCACGCGCGTTTTCGCGCAGCGCGTCGAGATGGATAGACTTGACGAGGCCGGCGAGATCGCCCTCGGTGGACTGGCCGCCGAGCTCCTTCAGCATCAGCCAGCTGACTTCCTGCACGCCGGCGACGCGCTTGCCGTTGGCGACTTCGCGCCAGATCTTGAGCGCCCGCAGGATAATGCCATGGGTGGGCGCGGCAAGGCCGGCGCCGCGAAACAGCGCCTGCAGTGCAACGTCCTGTCCGCCGGCAAGCAGCGCCCGCACCCGCTGCTCCGACTGCTGGCTGAGCGCGACCAGAGTCGAGCCGAAGAAGTCGACCTTGCCATGGGCAATCGTGCGGATGATGAAGCTTGCGGTCAGGTCGCCGCGCAGACGCAGATGCTCGATGAGCGCGGCATGTTCCTCGGTGCGCGTGCCTTCGACCAGCCGAACCGAAGCCTTTACGCAGGCATCGCGCGTGACGCGCTCGGCTCTGGCCGCCCCCATCAGCGCCATCACCAGCGGTGAACCCTTCAGCGTTTCGCCGAGCTTGACCAGCAGCATGTGCCGGCAGTCGGCAGGCAGCCTGACATCGGTAACCATAGCCTCGCGCAAATGCGCGATATGGCCATGCCGCTCGGCCATGCGGCGAAAGCTGAGCGACGCGATATCGGCGCCGTCATTGGCGAGCAGCACAGCACATGCTTCCGGTTCGCCGATCTCGGCGATGGCCGCGGCAACCGCCATCGAGACGACCGGCCGGTCAGCGATCAGTTTTTGCGTAGCCTTGTGACCGGCAGCCACGCGGTCGATCAGGTCGGCATCGGTGAGCAGCGGCGAGCGCGCCAACACCAGGGCTGCCACTTCCGGCTGGTCGGAGGCGAGCGCGCTGATGATCTGCAGCGGGGCGTGGTGGCTCATGGACAGCGCCTCGGCCAGCGCCAGCCGAACCTTCGACGAGGCGTCGTCGAGCAGCAGCGTCAGCGCCGCCTCGGCGGCGCAGCGGTCCTCGAAAGGCAGGTCGGAATTGATATAGGCGCGGGCCAGCGCACTCGCCGCCGCGGCACGCTCCGAAACCCTCGCCGTGTAGATCCATTTGAGAAAATGCGAGACAACCATACTGCCTGCTTACGCCCCTTGCCGGAAAGCTTCCGGCCCCAGGAATGACCCTAGACAGAAAAGGTTTACGAACGGTTCACCATGTTTATTAACTGGCTTGCGGGTGGCATGGGCAGCGCCTATCAACCTTCAGGCAACAGAGGAGGACGATAATGGCCGGGCTTTATCTCGAAGAGTTCGTCGTCGGCCATGTCTTCAGGCACACGCTGCGCAAGACTGTCACCGAAAGCGACAACATGCTGTTTTCGGTGATGACGCTGAACCCGCAGCCGCTGCATATCGACTTCGATTTCGCCGCCAAAAGCGAATGGGGCAAGCCGCTGGTCAATTCACTGTTCACGCTGGGCCTGATGATCGGCATCTCCGTCAATGACATCACCGTCGGCACTACGGTCGCCAATCTCGGCATGAAGGAAACGGTGTTCCCGCACCCGGTCTTCCACGGCGACACCGTCCGTGTCGAGACGACGGTACTCTCGGTCAGGGACTCGAAATCGAAGCCGGATCGCGGCATCGTCGAGTTCGAGCATCGCGCCTACAATCAGAACGACGTGCTCGTCGCCAAATGCACGCGCCAGGCGATGATGATGAAAAAGGCGGCCTGATGCGCTCGCTGCTGTTTGTGCCCGGCGATTCCGAAAAGAAGCTGGAGAAAGGCTTTGGCGCCGGCGCCGACGTGGTCATCGTCGATCTTGAGGATTCCGTTGCGCCACAACACAAGGCGACGGCGCGCGAGATCGCCGCACGCTTCATTGCCGGCAACAGACAGCAGACAAGCGCCGCCATTTATGTCCGCGTCAACGATCTCTCGACCGGATTGACCGACGATGATCTGGCGGCGCTGGTGGCAGTCAAACCCGACGGCATCATGTTGCCGAAGTCGAACAGCGGCCAGGACGTGCAGCAGCTCTCCGCAAAGCTCCGCGTGCACGAAGCCGAAAACGGATTGCCAGATGGCGGCATAAGAATCCTGCCGATCATCACTGAAACGGCTGCCGGCGTACTTGCCGCCGCGACCTATGCCGGGGCAAGCGCCCGGCTTGCCGGCCTCACCTGGGGCGCGGAGGATCTGTCGGCGGCGATCGGCGCGCGCGCGGCGCGCGACGACAACGGCCGCTACACCGATGTCTTCCGCTTCGCCCGCACCATGACCATCCTCGCCGCCGGCGCGGCCGAAGTCGCGGCGATCGACACGGTCTTCCCCGCCTTTCGTGACGTGGCTGCCTTCGAGGCGGAATGCATCGAGGCCGAGCGCGACGGTTTCACCGGCAAGATGGCGATCCACCCGGCGCAGGTGCCGGTCATCAACGCCGCCTTCACGCCCTCGGCCGAGGCGGTGGAACGCTCGCAGGCCATCGTCGCAGCGTTCAAAGCGGCCGGAAATCCCGGCGTGGTCGGCATTGACGGCAAGATGTATGACCGGCCACATCTTCGGCTGGCCGAACGGCTCCTGGCCCGGGCCGGCGCTGCGGGCGTTTCTGCCTAATCCCGTTGAGTGTGACGCCGCTCAACGGTCGCTCATCGGCGCGGATCCGCCGGCTCACGACGGCACGCGCCCGCAGGCCATTCAGCCGTTCCACGGTCCCGCATAGTCGGCATAGAGCTTTGCCGGATCGGGCCGCGGCCGTTCCGGCGCCGGCCCCTGGTAGGAACCGATATGGATGAAACCGACGACGCGTTCCTGCGGCGCCAGGCCCAGCATCCCCTTGGCCTCCGGCACGTCGGAATACCAGTTGCTTATCATGTTGGTGCCATAGCCCAGCGCATTGGCCGCAATCATCAGGTTCATCGCCGCCATGCCGCCTGACAGGAACATCTCCCACTTCGGGATCTTCGGGTTTTCTTTCGGGCTGGAGACCACCCCGATCACCAGCGGCGCGCGCGAAAACCGCGCCAGTTCCTGGTTGCGGCGATTTTCCGGCAGCGGCCCCTCGCGCTGCTCGGCAAGGGCGGCCAGCTTCCTGCCGATCTCGACGCGCGCCTCGCCGCGATAAAGGATGAAGCGCCAGGGCTCCAGCCGGCCATGGTCGGGCACCCGCGTCGCGGCGGCGATCATCGTCGCGATATCGGCATCGCTTGGCGCCGGTTCCTTCAATTCAGGAATCGGTGCTGAGTTTCGGGTCAGCAGGAAGTCGATGATCGGCGACACCATGGGGGCCTAGTCTCCTAAAGCACTCGATTTTGAGCTGAAGCGCGCCGTTGCGGATCGGGGCGGCTCTGGCATCGGCGCGGACGCGCCGAACGAAAGAGCCAGGTGCCAAGGCGGATCGGACTCTTAAGCCTTGAAATTGCCACCGCCTTGGGCTTCAACGCAAGGCATGTTTGAGGGGACATTGCGCCTTTTCCTGATTTGGCTCGCTGCTGCGCTGTTGATGGTGCCGGCTTCAATGGCCATGGCGCAGAATGCCGACGGCATCTCCAATCTCAAACTCCCCGACATTTCGAGTTATGCCACGCCCAAGAACGATACGTCGCTGGCGCTCGGTGGCGGGGGCGCCATCACGCTCTCGGCCCAGCTCACCGACAAGGGCGCCGACATCACGCGCGGCATCGTCTGGCGCGTCTTCAAGCCCGAAGCCTCCAGCGACGGCAAGCTGCCGATGGTCGCTTCGGCGCATGGCGGCACCGCCGTATTCCAGCTCCAACCCGGCAGCTATCTCGTCCATGCGTCCTACGGGCGCGCCGGCGCCACCAAGCGCATCACCGTCGGCAAGGACGCCAAGCGCGAGAGCCTGGTGCTCGATGCCGGGGGCCTGAAACTAGATGCGGTGCTGTCGGGCGGCGTGCGCATTCCGTCGAAAAAGCTGCGTTTTTCCATCTATGAGGGCACTGCCGAGGCCAATGGCGACCGCGCCTTGATCATCCCCGATGTCGCGCCGAACAGCGTCGTGCGGCTCAACGCCGGCGTCTACCATGTCGTCTCCACCTATGGCGCGGTGAATGCCGTCATCCGCTCCGACATCCGCGTCGAGGCCGGAAAACTGACCGAAGCCACGGTCGAGCACCGTGCTGCGGAGATGACCATGAAGCTGGTGCGCGAAACCGGCGGCGAGGCCATCGCCGATACATCCTGGTCGCTGCTCAACGAATCCGGCGACCCGATCAAAGAGGCCGTCGGCGCCTTCGCCTCGATGGTGCTGGCCGAAGGTCAGTACACCATCATCGCCAAGAACCGCGACCGCATCTATCAGAAGGATTTCACCGTCGTCGCCGGACAGAACCAGGAGATCGAGGTCCTGGCCACAGAGGCCTCGGCCATCGATCCCGAGGAAGGCGCCGACTGACCGGCGCAAAGGTGGCGCGGTCAAACGGCGGGTTTCGGTTCAATATCGCCGGCAACCGCGCTGCCTCAGGCCGCCTTGCGTATCCGTTTTGGCAGGAAGGGCACTCGTCCGCGCTGGGCTCCCGGCGTCGAGAGGTCGAACACCGATCGGTACAGGTGGTCGAGCAGCGCCTTGCGGTCTCGCAACGGGGCAAGCTCGTCCCAACGCAGCACATCGCCGACACGCACCTCGATGGCCTTGCCCGACAGCCGCGCGAACTCGCGGACAAGCAGGGAAAGCCGCAGCGTCAACGATGCCTTGCCGATCAGCTTGGCCACGCGGTTGTCACGCTCGGCCATGTTCATCGGGCCGCTGACGAGATGGAACAGGCGGCCGTTCTGGCCGGAAAAATGCATTGGGATAACCGAGGCCTTGGCCTCTTGGACGAGCTTGGCCGGAAACATCTTCCACGGAAGGTCGATGGCGCGGCCGAAAACCTTGGGCGCCGTGGCGACACCACCGGCGGGAAAGATCACGATGGTGACCCCTTCCTTCAACAGGCGCACGGCCTCGTGCCGCACAGCCATGTTGTTCTTCAGCGCATCCTTGGTTTCCGAAAAGTCGATCGGCAGCGAATACGGTTCCATCTCGCGGATCCTGAGCAGATCCTTGTGGATCATGACGCGGAACGGACGCCCGAGCTGCTCGGCCAGCGACAAGACGGCAATGCCGTCGCCGATGCCGAACGGATGGTTGGCGACGATCACCAGCGGCGTATCAGGCAGCTTCGCCGGCGGCCACTGATCGGTGCTGCGCACCTTGACGTCGATCAGTTCCAGCATGCGGCTGAACACGCGCTCGCCGCTCGGCACCACCTGGCGGCGCCAGAAATCATAAAGCGCAGCATACCGGTCGCGGCCGGACATGCCTTCGATGGAGTGGATGAACCAGCGCGTCAGCGCCGGCTGGCTCGCATTGGCATAGGAGAGCTCGGGAAACGGTCTTTCCCGCATCTTCAGCTTGAGCATGGATGGCTCGTTACAGGTTTGGCGTGACAGGCATGTGAAAATGGCGGTGGATCGCTCCACCGCCATATCGTGCGAGATATCGACGCTCAGGCCGCGCGGCGCTTGCGGTCGGGGGACACCGCCTCATCGGCAAGCTGCTTGAGCGCATCGGCCAGCGTGAGCGATTGCTGGTCGCGGGAGCCGAGCCGGCGGATGTTGACCGTCTCTTCTTCCGCCTCGCGCTTGCCGCAGACGAGGATGACCGGAACCTTGGCCAGCGAATGCTCGCGGACCTTGTAGTTGATCTTCTCGTTGCGCAGATCGGCTTCGGCGATAAGCCCCGCCGCCTTCAGCTGCGCCACGACCTTCGTCGCGTAGTCGTCGGCGTCCGAGGTGATCGTCGCCACCACCACCTGCAGCGGCGCGAACCACAGCGGGAAATGGCCGGAATAGTGCTCGGTCAGGATGCCGAGGAAGCGCTCCATCGAGCCGCAGATGGCGCGGTGCACCATCACCGGCTGCTTCTTTTCCGAATCCGAGCCGATGTAGAAAGCGCCAAAGCGCTCCGGCAGGTTGAAGTCGACCTGCGTGGTGCCGCACTGCCATTCGCGGCCGATGGCATCCTTTAGGACATATTCGAATTTCGGCCCGTAGAAAGCGCCCTCGCCCGGATTGATCGAGGTCTGGATGCGGTTGCCCGACCGTGTCCTGATCGTGTCCAGCACGCCGCTCATGATCGCCTCGGCATGATCCCAGGCCTCGTCGGTGCCGACGCGCTTGTCCGGCCGCGTCGACAGTTTGACGCTGACGTGGTCGAAGCCGAAATCGGCATAGGTCGACAGGATCAGCTCGTTGATGCGCAGGCATTCCGAGGCCAGCTGCTCCTCGGTGCAGAAGATATGCGCATCGTCCTGCGTGAAACCGCGCACGCGCATCAGCCCGTGCAGCGCGCCGGACGGTTCGTAGCGATGCACATTGCCGAATTCCGCAAGCTTTACGGGCAGATCGCGATAGGATTTCAACCCATGCTTGAATATCTGCACATGGCCCGGACAGTTCATTGGCTTGAGCGCGAACACGCGATCGTCGTCGGTATCGTCGCCGGCCACCGTCACCTTGAACATGGCGTCGCGATACCAGCCCCAATGGCCCGACGTCTCCCACAGACTCTTGTCCAGAACCTGTGGAGCGTTGACCTCCTGGTAGCCTTGCTCGTCGAGGCGGCGGCGCATGTAGTTGACCAGGTTCTGGAACATCTTCCAGCCCTTGGCGTGCCAGAAGACGACGCCCGGTCCCTCTTCCTGGAAATGGAACAGGTCCATCTCGCGGCCGAGTTTCCTGTGGTCGCGCTTCTCGGCCTCTTCCAGCATCGTCTGGTAGGCGTCGAGCTCAGCCTGCTCGGCCCAGGCCGTACCATAGATGCGGGTCAGCATCGGGTTGTTCGAATCGCCGCGCCAATAGGCGCCGGCCACCTTCATCAGTTTGAAGGCGTTGCCGATCTGCCCGGTCGAGGCCATGTGCGGACCGCGGCAGAGGTCGAACCAGTCGCCCTGGGCGTAGATCTTGAGATCCTGGTCCTCGGGAATGGCGTCGATCAGCTCCAGCTTGTAGCGCTCGCCCTTGTCGGCAAAGACCTTTTTCGCCTTGTCGCGCGACCAGACTTCCTTGGTGAACGGCTTGTTGCGCGCGATGATCTCGCGCATTTTCTTTTCAATCACCGGGAAATCGTCCGGCGTGAACGGCTCGTTGCGGGCGAAGTCGTAGTAGAATCCGTTCTCGATCACCGGCCCGATGGTCACCTGCGTTCCCGGCCACAGTTCCTGCACGGCTTCCGCCAGCACATGCGCCGCATCATGGCGGATGAGTTCCAGCGCGCGCGGATCGGTGCGGGTGATGATCTCGACCTTGCCGGACTTGCCGAGCGGATCGGAAAGGTCGCGCACGGTGCCGTCGATAGCGTAGGCCACGGCTTTCTTGGCCAGGGACTTCGAGATCGATTCGGCAAGAGCAGCACCGGTCATCGCCGCGTCGTAGTCGCGGGCGGAGCCATCGGGAAATGTCAGGGAAACGGAATTCAGCATCAGGTATCTCCTATCCAGTCCCGCAAACGAGCGCGGGTGGTAAAATGAGCCGGAGGCGCCAATTGGACTGACGACAACAGCGGGCGGGTTTTAGAGGCAGCACGGTAAGAGGTAAAGAGCCGTCGTTGGCGCAGCCGTCAGGAAATGTCGCCACTGATGTCGCAGTCCGGTCGCGAAGGCTTGCGAATTTTCCCGGCACAGGTTGAAATCATAGAAATGGAAGACGCATTTCCCAGCCGAACCGCCCTGCGCGTCGCGCGCCTGAGGGCTCTTAACCAGATCTCACCGCAGGCAGGACTGTTTCGCGATCCCTACGCGATCGCGATTCTGGGGGAAGCGGCGCCTGCAGCGCAGGAACTTGAGCAGGAAGACGACCACGGCCGGCGCATGCGCCTGTTCGTGGCCGCACGTGCCCGCCTTGCCGAAGACTGGCTGGCGGCGGCGGTGCGCCGCGGTATCAGTCAACTGGTGGTGCTTGGCGCCGGTCTCGACACATTTGCGCTGCGCAATCCCTACCCCGACCTCGCTGTGTACGAAGTCGATCATCCGGCGACGCAGGCCTGGAAACGCAAATGCTTCGCCGAGGCCGGCCTTGCCGAGCCGCCGGCCACCACATTCGTGCCGGTCAATTTCGAGCGCCAGCGCCTGGCCGACGAACTGGCATTGGCCGGCCTGAAGCCGACCGAGCCCTGTTGCTTCATCTGGCTGGGCGTCGTGCCTTACCTGACGCAGGAAGCGATCTTCGGCACGCTGTCCTGGATTGCCGGCATTCCCGGATCGGAGGTCGTCTTCGACTACAGCGAGCCGGCAGAGAACCGCGATGCGGCGGGACAGGCAGCCCTGTCCTTCCATGCGGCGCGCGTCGCCGCTGTCGGCGAGCCGTGGATCAGCTTCTTCGTCCCCAGCGCACTGGCCAAATCTCTTCGCGAGCTTGGTTTCGATGAGATCGAGGATTTGGAAAGCAGCGATATTTTCGCCCGGTTTTCCAGGGCGCCGAAGACAGACACGAGGAATTCCAGCGGTCACATCATGCGTGCCCGTCGAAATAGCTGAAATCGCTCACCTCACCAACTGCGGCAGGTCCTTCAGGAAGGCTGCGCGCGTTGCAGGGCCTTTTGGCGTGTCGATCGGTTTGGTATCGACCACAAGCCGGGCAAAGACGATCCGGCGGCCGTCCTTTTGCGCCCAACCCACAAACCAGCCGAGCGAGCGCTTGCCGTCCTTGCCGAGCCTGGTGCTGCCTGTCTTGCCCTGGACGGTCCAGTCGCCGGCCTGGAAACTCGGCAGGATGGCGCGGGTCATCTCATGCGCCTTGGCAGAAACCGGCATTTTGTCGGAAAGCAACTGGCGCAGGAAAGCTGTCTGTTCGACCGGCGATATCTCGAGCGAGGAATTTACCCAGGATTGGGTGAGCCCGTTGTCCTTGCCGGCATCGCCCGAGACATCCGAATTGCCGTAGCCGAATTTCGAGACATAACCGGCGAATTTCTCAGCTCCGAGCCTGCGCACGATCTCGCGCGAATACCACACGATCGAGTCGCGCTCCCAGATCGTCGGGTCGACGGTTTTGTGGTCGCGCTTCACGGCCTTGAACTCGGCCTTGTAGTCCCAGCTCGGCGTATGCGCGTCGCTCAGGATGCCGCTGTCGTAACCGATCAGCGCCAGCGGCACCTTGAAGGTCGACGCCGGGCTGACGCGCTGGTCGCAGACGCCGTTCTGGTAAAGCGTCGCGCCGCTCGTCGCGTCCTGGATCAGCGTGCATTGAACATCGCCGAGCGGCGCCGATTGCGCCCGCATCGGAAACCCCAAGAACCAGGCCAGCAGGAACAGGACCGCGGCAATGATGAAGGGATGGGTTTCGATACGGCGCATACGAGCTCTCCTGGGGAATGACCATGAGGCGCTTAGCGAAGTGTCTTGGCTCGATTTTGACTCAAATGCGCAGTCTTTGTGCAGGCCGTTGTTAACCCTACCGGATCGTAAACGCGTCTGCCGTCAGGCATCCGCTTCGCCGCGCTTCCTGCCGATCTGCCAGTAACGCCACGGCATGAACCAGACATAGCGTGGGGCGAGCACCTCCGGCACGCGGTCGATACCGTGCGTCCCGAATGGCCCGCAGCGCAGCACGCGGAAAAGGCCCATCCAACTGCCGACCCAAAGGCCGTGGCGGGCGATTGCCTCATGCGCGTATTCGGAACAGGTCGGCAGATGCCGGCAGGAATTGCCGACAAAGCCCGACAGCGTCAATTGATAGAGCCGTACCAGCGATGTGCCGAGAATGCGGCCGGGTGTTCTGCGCCAGGGCCCGGGCCAGTTGCGCCCGCGCCGGACCGGCCCAGCGACATGCGCATGCCTATGCTCCTCGCCCACCACTTGCTCCGTTTCGCGTTTCCAAGCCGATAGATGTGAGCTTCGGCTGGCAAACGCAATCCCATTCACGCACTCGCCTCTTTGTCGGCCTCATGGTCGCGAGCGGCGAAACGGGTGCCGCTCGGCCGGCGTCGCCCAGCGACTGACGCTCGCCGGCCGCTGCTCACGGCACCGGTCCTGCCGTCTGTCGCCATGCCATTGAAACGTCACGATCCGCATCACATCGCCAAAGATTTCCAGAAACTGGATCATGTCCGTGTCTCCTTTGAGAGCGAATTAGACGCCCGCTGGTCTTCGCCTTCAAACGAGTATAATTTCCGCTTCGGATAACTTTGGGTTATGCGAATGAAGCGCGGGCGGCTGCCTCTGACAGCGTTGCGAAGTTTCGAGGCAGCCGGCCGGCAATTGAGCTTCAGCCGGGCTGCCGACGAGCTGTTCGTCTCGCAGGCCGCCATCAGCCGGCAGATCCGCGAGCTCGAGCAGTTCCTGCGCCGGCCCTTGTTCCACCGCCATCACCGCCGCGTCGAGCTGACCGAGGCGGGCCAGCGTCTGCTCGATAAGCTGGTCAGAAGTTTCGACGATATCGACAGGCTGCTTTCGGACCTGGTGGCGGCCCCGGCGCAGTCTGTGGTTCGCGTCAGCGTCGAGCCATCGCTGGCCTCGGTATGGCTGTTGCCGCGGCTCAACCGCTTCAGCCAGTTGCGGCCCGATATCGACGTCTCCCTCGAAGTCGACCCAAGGCCGATCGAGTTCCGCAGCGATCAGCCCGAACTTGCCCTGCGCTTCAGCGCGCGTGCCACCTCATGGCCGCGCAGTGAGGCCGAATGGCTCGCCTCGACGGTGGATTCACCGGTCCTGTCTCCGGCCTTGCTGGCGTCGGGCCCGGCGCTTGAAACGCCGCTCGACCTCGCCCGCTACACGCTGTTGCACGAGGAAAACCGTCAAGGCTGGGCGCGCTGGTTCGAAGCCGCCGGCGTGGCCGCCGACGCCATTCCGGCGCGCGGCCCGATGCTGGCGGATGTGTCGCTGTCGAAGCAGGCAGCCCTGCTCGGCCATGGCGTGGCGCTCGGCGACCTCCTGCAGGTCGGCGAGGAGATCGCGTCGGGCGCGCTGGTCAAGCCCTTCGACATTGACGTCGCCTCCGGGGCCTATTTTCTGGTTGCCAAAAGTTTGAAGAAACTGCCGGAGCCGGCCAAAGCCTTTGCCGACTGGATCCGTGGCGAATTTGCCCAAAGCAGACGACCGCCAGAAGCCACGCCGCAGGGCATGGTTATATAGGTCAGGCTGCTTCTTCGGCGCGTTTTTTCTCGATCTGGCCGATGGCATCGACGACCGCGTCGAAGGTCAGCATGGTGGAAGCATGCCGCGCCTTGTAGTCGCGCACCGGCTCCAGATATCTAAGGTCGCCAAAGCGCCCGTCAGGCGGCGCGCCGTTTTCCTTGAGCATCTTCAGCATAGTGTCGCGCACCGCCCGCAATTCTTCGGCGCTGGCGCCGATGACATGCTGAGCCATGATCGATGACGAGGCCTGGCCGAGCGCGCAGGCCTTCACGTCATGGGCGAAATCGGTAACGACGCCATCGTCCATCTTGAGATCGACGGTGACCGTCGAGCCGCACAATTTGGAATGGGCGCGTGCCGTCGCGTCGGGATGATCGAGCCGGCCGATGCGTGCGATGTTTCCGGCAAAACCCAGAATTTTCGCATTGTAGACATCGTCAATCATATTTTTCCAATCCGTCGCCGCCAAGCGAACAGCGATTGCCGCTGTGGCGTCTTTCATTCGCTCCGCATGACCATATATAATGCTGGCAGTCGGGTATCGACAAGGCAACGCAAAGCCGCCGTCCTTGCCCATTCGTTCACGCCGCTTGCGGGCTGGAAACCGGGCGAGTTTTCAACACCCGAAAGGTCGTGGTCCGTTCAACTCGTTCCTCCTGAGAGAGGAACTACGGGAGACGCCTTTATGGATGCCGTCATCAAGAAAATCATGCCCCCTTCCGACTATCTGGACAAGCCGGTCACCGACAGGCCGAGCGAAGCCGAGGTCGAGGCCGCCGTGCGCACGCTGTTGCGCTGGACCGGCGACAATCCGAACCGCGAGGGCCTGATCGATACGCCCAAGCGTGTCACCAAGGCATTCCTCGAAATGTTCAACGGCTACGACATGTGCCCGGCGGAAGAACTTGGCCGCACCTTCGAGGAAGTCGCCGGCTATGACGATCTCGTCATCGTCAGGGACATCCAGTTTCACTCGCATTGCGAGCACCACATGGTGCCGATCATCGGCAAGGCCCATGTCGGCTATCTGCCGGACGGCAAGGTCGTCGGCCTGTCCAAGATTGCCCGCGTCGTCGACATCTTTGCCCATCGCCTGCAGACCCAGGAGGCCATGACGGCGCAGATCGCCGGCGTCATCCAGGACGTGCTCAACCCGCGCGGCGTTGCCGTCATGATCGAGGCCGAGCATATGTGCATGGCCATGCGCGGCATCCGCAAGCAGGGCTCCACCACGCTGACCTCGACCTTCACCGGCGTGTTCAAGGACACGCCCGAGGAACAGGTCCGTTTCGTCACTATGGTGCGCGGCCTCGGGGTTTGATTGCCCCGCGGCATCGCTAGATAAGGACCGGCGATGTCGGCATTGCAGTTCCCCAAGGCTCCATCGGACAAGAAGGCTCTCGAAGAAGGCGCGGTGTTGTCGCCGCGCTTCGATGCCGCTGGCCTCGTCACCGTCGTCGTCACCGATGCTGAAGACGGCATGCTGTTGATGGTCGCGCATATGAATGCCGAGGCGCTGGCGCTGACGCTGGAGACCGGCATCGCCCATTACTGGTCGCGCTCGCGCAACGCGCTGTGGAAGAAGGGTGAAACCTCCGGCAATTTTCAGCGCGTCGTCGAGACGCGGATCGACTGCGACCAGGACGCCATATGGCTTCGGGTGAAAGTGTTGGGCCACGACGCAACCTGTCACACCGGCCGGCGTTCATGCTTTTATCGGACGGTGGGGTTCAACGACGGCAAGGCAATGCTTGCCGACGACGGCAGCACGCCGCTGTTCGATGCGGAAAAAACGTATCGGAAGCCTGCGTGAACCATTCAACAGTCGCAAACCACTCATATTCACTATTCTCAAACGTCCTTCGTGTAGAACGGACGCGGGACAAGGGAGATCATGATGCTCGAGTGGGCGTCATTGCGTAACAGGCCGGATATGCGGGAGGCCAATGGCCCCTCATCGTCCGGCGGCGTGCCTGACCCGCTACCTGCGGGCAAGACAGGCATTTCGCTCGCGCTGGGCGGCGGCTGCGCACGCGGCTGGGCGCATATCGGCGTGCTGCGCGCGCTCGACGAGGCCGGCATCGAGATATCGATGATCGCCGGCACCTCGATCGGCGCGCTGGTTGGCGGCTGCTATCTCTCCGGCAAGCTGGATGAGCTCGAGGAATTCGCCCGCAGCCTGACCAAGCGACGCATCTTCGGCCTGCTCGATCTCAATCTGCGCGGCAGCGGACTGTTCGGCGGCATGAAACTCGACGCACGCTTGCGCGAGCACATGGCCGGCATCCGCTTCGAAGATCTGACGAAACCCTTCGTCGCCGTTGGCGCCGAAATCCGCACCGGCCATGAGATCTGGTTGTCGAGCGGCTCGCTGATCACCGCCATGCGCGCCTCCTATGCGCTGCCCGGCGTGTTCGAGCCGGTGAATTGCAACGGCCGCGTGCTGGTCGACGGCGCGCTGGTCAACCCGGTTCCGGTTTCGGTCTGCCGCGCCTACGAGCAGCCGTTGGTCGTCGCGGTCAACCTCCACTACGATCTGTTCGGCCGCGCCGCCGTCATCAAGCACAGCGCCGGCGAACTGCTGATCGAGAAGGATGCGCCCCGGCCAGGCCAGGCCGACCCCGACCACCAGGCCCACCAGACGCGCCTCGGCATCACCGGCGTCATGGTCGAAGCCTTCAACATCATCCAGGACCGGATTTCGCGCGCAAGGCTTGCCGGCGATCCGCCTGATATGTCGCTGCAGCCGAAACTCAGCCATATCGGCCTGACCGAATTCCACCGCGCCGACGAGGCCATCAGCCTCGGCTACCAAGCGACGATGGCGCAGATCAGCGAGTTGAGGCGGCTGCAGACGGTTCTGGCTTGAACCACTTCGGCAATCTCAGGCCCTTGCCGCGTCGATGATGCGGAACTGCACCGTGCGGTTGCCGTTCCAGTAATTGCCCGACAGCGAACCGGCGACATGCACGGTCTTGCCCCGGTTCTTGAACAGGAACTCGCCGAGCGCGGTATCGACGGCGCGAAAGGCGATCGCCTGGATGCGGCCGCCGCTTTCCGACTGCAGGTCGGCGCGAATGTGGTTGGTGCCGACGGCGCGCGCGTCGGCCAGCCGGTGGCGCGGCAGCGCGAACACCGGCGCGACATGGCCGGCGCCGAACGGCCCGGCCTTTTCCAGCGCATCCAACAGCGCAAGCGTCGCCCCTTCGGCGGCGAGCGCGCCGTCTATGGCCAGGCTTTCCTCGTCCTGCAGCCGGAACACTTCGGTCGCTGCGCGCTCCTCGAAGAAGGCCCGCAGTTCACCCAGTTTCGCGCGTTCCACCGTGATGCCGGCGGCCATGCCGTGGCCGCCGCCCTTGACGATCAGCCCGGCGCCGGCGGCGTCACGCACCAGCCGTCCGAGATCGAAGCCCGACACCGAACGGCCCGAACCGGTGCCGATGCCATTGGCGTTGAAGGCGATGGCGAAGGCGGGACGGCGCGCGTGGTCCTTCAGCCGCGAGGCGATCAGGCCGACAATGCCGGGATGCCAGTGGGTACTGGCCGTGACGATGACGGCCGGGCCACTGCCGCCGGCAAGCTCGGCATCGGCTTCGGCGCGCGCCGCGGCCAGCATCTCCAGCTCCATCTGCTGGCGTTCCTGGTTGAGCCGGTCGAGCGTCTCGGCAATCGTGCCTGCCTCGACCGGATCGTCGGTGGCAAGCAGCCGGCTGCCGAGTGCGGCATCGCCGATGCGCCCGCCGGCATTGATGCGCGGGCCGATCAGATAGGCCAGATGAAAGGTGCTGATCGGCTCGCCGATGCGCGACACCCGCGCCAGCGCGGCCAGCCCCTCATTCTTCTGCTGCCGCGCCATCTGCAGTCCTTTGACCACGAAGGCGCGGTTGACGCCGATGAGCGGCACCACGTCGCAAACGGTGGCCAGCGCCGCGAGATCAAGCAGCGACAGCAGGTCCGGCTGCGCTGCGTCGGGCAATCGGCTGCGCAGTATCCTCGCCGTCTGCACCAGAGCGAGGAAGACGACACCGGCCGCGCACAGATGGCCCTGTCCCGACAGATCATCCTCGCGGTTGGGATTGACGACCGCGGTCGCTTCCGGTAGCGCACCGCCGACCTGATGGTGGTCGAGCACCACCACATCGGCGCCGGCCTCCTTGGCCGCATCGATGGAGACAGCGCTGTTGGTGCCGCAATCGACGGTGACGATCAGCGTCGCGCCGCGTAAGACCAATTCGCGCATGGCCTCCGGATTGGGACCATAGCCCTCGAAAATGCGATCTGGAATGTAAATCTCCGACGGCACCGAGAAATGCGTCAGGAAGCGTTTGAGCAGTGCCGACGAGGCGGCGCCGTCGACATCGTAGTCGCCGAAGATCGCTACCTTCTCCTTGGCGATGACCGCCTCGGCAATACGGGTCGCTGCCTTGTCCATGTCGGTCAGCGAGGCCGGGTCGGGCAACAGGTCGCGGATCGTCGGATCGAGAAAGCGCTCGGCCTGGTCGGCGGTGACGCTGCGCCCTGCCAGCACACGCGCGACAATGTCGGGCACGCCGTGACCCTGCGCGATGGCAAGCGCAATCATGTCCTGCCGTTCGCTCAACCGATGTTCCCAGGAAACACCGGTCGCCGACTGCCTGACATCAAGGAAGAGGCGTTTGTCGCCCGTCATAGGACGCGTCGTCTGCAGATTGTCATTTCCGGCAATATGCGACGGCTAAACAGGAAAGTCTCAAAACTTTTCCAGATCCTGGTGACGCGCCTTGATCTCGCGCACGGTGCGCGAAGACGAGCGCAGCACTATGGTGTGCGTGGTGATGGAATTGCTGCCGAACTGGACGCCGGCCAGCATGTTGCCGTCGGTGACGCCGGTCGCGGCAAACAGCACATCGCCGCGCGCCATGTCCTCGGCGCGATAGACCCGCTTCGGCTCGACAATGCCCATCCTGGCCGCGCGCGCCACCTTTTCCTGCGTGTCGAGGATCAGCCGGCCCTGCATCTGGCCGCCGGTGCACCGCAGTGCCGCCGCCGCCAGCACGCCTTCCGGCGCGCCGCCGATGCCGAGATAGATGTCGATGCCGGTCTCCTCCGGATCGGTGGTGTGGATGACGCCGGCGACGTCGCCGTCGCCGATCAGCCGGATAGCGGCGCCCGTCGCGCGCACCGCTTCGATGAGCTTTTCATGGCGCGGCCGGTCGAGGATGCAGGCGGTGATCTCGGCCACCGCGACACCCTTGGCCTTGGCCAGGCTGGCAATGTTTTCAGCCGGCGAGGCATCGATGTCGATGACACCTTCGGCATAGCCCGGACCGATGGCTATCTTGTCCATGTAGACATCGGGCGCGAACAACAGGCTGCCCTTTTCGGCGATGGCAATGACGGCCAGCGCATTGGGCAGGTTCTTGGCGCAGATCGTCGTGCCTTCGAGCGGATCGAGCGCGATATCGACCGCCGGACCTTTGCCGCTGCCGACCTCCTCGCCGATATAGAGCATTGGCGCCTCGTCGCGCTCGCCCTCGCCGATCACCACCGTACCCTTGATGGCCAGCCGATTGAGTTCCTGGCGCATGGCGTCGACGGCGGCCTGGTCGGCGGCTTTTTCATCGCCGCGCCCGCGCAGCCTGGCGGCCGCGACCGCGGCGCGTTCGGTGACACGCACGACTTCCATGGTGAGTATCCTGTCGAGACCGGCGACAATGTTCTGGGCCACATTCATCGGGAGAAATCCTCGTTCACAACCCGCCTGCGCTAGAGTCGGATGATTTCAGGTCTGTTCGACTTGAAATCTGAATCCGGCTCCAAATCAAAAGAGATAGAGCATGATGTCGTCCGAAAACCGCTTCACACTTTTCGGCATCATGCTCCAGGGGCGCGCTTCTTGTGTCAAAGCTCCATGACAAGGGCAAGACTGGTGTCGATACTTTTTTGAAATCGCAGCAAAATCAATCGATTAAAGTATTTAACAGCGCAAGGCCAAATCGGCCCCCGACAGCTCCGCGACCTGTTGGATCGCAAAGCGTAAGCTCCGACCAGAAGTGGCAATCGCATATGTCAAATCTTTCATCCGATATATTTATTTGTCAGGAATACAGGACACTTGATTTTTGCGGAGACCACACGGATGACCGATCGTAGACCGAAGCGTTCTCGTTTTGCGAATATATGGACGATCAGCACCGCGTCATTAATGGTTTTGGGCTGTTTGTTCGTTTATGTATATTACTTAAATTTCACGTTATTTGATTGTTCAAGTGATCGCACATCATATGAGGTCTCTGACGACGGAAAAATGACTGCAAGTTTGATAACGAGGAGCTGCGGGGCAACAACTGATTTTACGACATTTGTTTATGTACAAACAGAAAGCCCCCCGAAGGAATCAGACAATTGGGGAGACGCCGTCTACGCCATACAGGGCGACGAAAACATCCGCTTGAGATGGATCGGCCGGAAACTACAAATAGCGGCGCCAAACTCAGGGAAACGAGTGGTTCTCAAAAAAGACCGCTGGAGCGGCGTGGAGATCGTCTATGAATATTTCTAGCGCCACTTCATTGTCTTGCGCCTGAGCCTCCCCTTCGCGGCTGTTTCGGACAGAGGAGGCAGTAGCACCTAACCTGCCCGCTCGATGCGGATGACCTGCGGCTTGTCGGTCAGATGGCCGTCCTTGGTGATGCCGTCGACAGCCTTGCGCACTGCCGCTTCCGTCGTCTCGTGGGTGACCAGGATCACTGTCTTCTGCGCGTCGGTTTCCGGGCCGGCCGCGTGCTGGACGATCGACTCCAGCGAAATGTCGTTGTCGGCCATGCGCTTGGCGATCGCGGCAAAGACGCCGATGCGGTCATGCACTGTGAGCCGGATGAAATAGCCACCGGCATGGCTGCGCATCTGAGCCTTCTTGTAGGGGCGCAATTCCCTGGCCGGCAGGCCGAAAACCGGACCGTGCTGGAAGCCCGGCCGGCTCTTGGCGATGTCGGCGATGTCGCCGACCACCGCCGAGGCGGTGGCGTTGCCGCCGGCGCCGGGGCCGGAGAGCAGAAGCTCGCCCAAAATGTCGGTTTCGATCGCCACCGCATTGGTCACGCCATGCACCTGCGCGATAACCGAAGCGGTCGGTACCATGGTCGGGTGCACGCGCTGCTCGATGCCGCTGTCGGTGCGCTGGGCAACGCCGAGCAGTTTTATCCGGTAGCCGAGGTCGCCGGCGGCACGGATGTCGGCCTGGCTGATGTTGGAAATGCCTTCCATGTAGATGTCGTTGGCGGCAATTTTGGTGCCGAAGGCCAGGCTGGTCAGGATCGACAGCTTGTGCGCGGTGTCATGGCCCTCGATGTCGAAGGTCGGGTCAGCCTCGGCATAGCCCAGCCGCTGCGCGTCCTTCAGGCACTCGTCGAAGGAAATGCCCTCGGCTTCCATGCGGGTCAGGATGTAGTTGCAGGTGCCGTTCAAGATGCCGAAGACGCGGGTGACCGAATTACCGGCCATCGCCTCGCGCATCGTCTTGATGACCGGAATGCCGCCGGCCACCGCCGCTTCGTAGTTGAGCAGCACGCCCTTCTTCTCGGCGATTTCGGCGAGCGCCACGCCATGCTTGGCCAGCAGCGCCTTGTTGGCGGTGACGACATGGCGCCCGGCCTCAAGTGCTGCCTTGACCGACGAGCGCGCCGCCCCTTCGTCGCCGCCGATCAGTTCGACGAAAACGTCGATATCGGCGGTCTGCGCCATCTTGACCGGATCGTCGAACCATTTGGCGGCCCCGAGATCGACGCCGCGATCGCGCTTGGGGTCGCGGGCCGAAACGGCGGTGACGACAACATCGCGGCCACATTGCCGGGTCAGTTCGGCCGCCTTGTCGCGCAGCACGCGCACGACCGACGCGCCGACGGTGCCGAGACCCGCAATTCCAACACGCAACGCTTCAGCCATGTCCGGAGACGCCCCTCAAACTCTGCTCAAATAAGATGTGCGACGAAATTAGCGATGCGCGGCGAGCGGCACCACATTGTTCGGCTGCTTGGCGCTGGACGCCAGGAACCGCTTGATGTTGCGCGCCGCCTGCCGGATCCGGTGCTCGTTTTCGACCAATGCGATGCGCACATGATCGTCGCCATGCTCGCCAAAGCCGATGCCCGGCGCCACCGCCACGTCGGCGTGCTCGATCAGGAGCTTGGAAAACTCAAGCGAGCCGAGATGCTTGAACGGCTCGGGGATCGGCGCCCAGGCAAACATCGAGGCCGCTGGTGCGGGAATGGTCCAGCCGGCGCGACTGAAGGCGTCGACCATGACGTCGCGGCGCTTCAGATAGACCTCGCGCACTTCGGCGATGTCGGCGCCATCGCCATTCAGCGCATGAGCCGCCGCGACCTGAATTGGCGTGAAGGCGCCGTAGTCGAGATAAGACTTCACCCGGGTCAGCGCCGAGATCAGCCGCTCATTGCCGACGGCAAAGCCCATGCGCCAGCCCGGCATGGAGAAGGTCTTCGACATTGAGGTGAACTCGACGCAGACATCGATGGCGCCCGGCACCTGCAGCACCGAAGGCGGCGGATTGCCGTCGAAATAGATCTCCGAATACGCAAGATCCGACAGGATGATGATGTCGTTCTTCTTGGCGAAGGCAACGACGTCCTTGTAGAAATCGAGCGATGCGAGCAGCGCCGTCGGGTTCGACGGATAGTTGAGGATCAGCGCCAGCGGCTTCGGGATCGAGTGACGGACACCGCGCTCGAGCGCCGGAATGAAGCCGTCATCGGGCTCGACCTGCAGCGAGCGGATGACGCCGCCGGACATGATGAAGCCGAAAGCATGGATCGGATAGGTCGGGTTCGGGCACAGGATCACGTCGCCGGGCGCGGTGATCGCCTGCGCCATGTTGGCGAAGCCTTCCTTCGAGCCGAGCGTGGCCACCACTTGCGTATCGGGATTGAGCTTCACCCCGAAGCGGCGCTGGTAATAGGCTGCCTGGGCGCGGCGCAGACCGGGAATGCCGCGCGAGGAGGAATAGCGATGCGTGCGCGGATCGCGCACCACTTCGCACAATTTGTCGACGATCGCCTTCGGCGTCGGAAGGTCCGGATTGCCCATGCCAAGGTCGATAATGTCGGCGCCGCGCGAACGGGCACTGGCCTTCAGCCGGTTGACCTGCTCGAACACGTAAGGCGGAAGCCGGCGGACCTTGTGAAATTCTTCCATGTCAGTTCCAGACGATTAGAATTGGCTTTGGCAGAGTTGGCTTGGCTAAGCGGACCTTGGAAAAGGCGGCTTTCGGCGCGCCATATAGCTCTATTTGCAGGTAGGGTCGAGGGCGGGGTCGCATTTGGCTTCGATCTGCTTCAGCGTGTCCTTGCCATGGTTCTTCGCCAGCGAGTTCAGGGCCGCCGGGCTGGTGGACGGGACACCGCCGCCGCCCTTGGCCGCTTGCCCCTGCTGTTCGCCCTTTAACTGGGCAAGCTTGGCCTGGGTCTCCTCAGGGGTGAGCTGCTTTGCCGCCACCTGCGGTGGGATGTTGAGATTGGGATAGGAGCCGGTGTCCTGGGCGCCCTGGGTCAGGCCGACATTCATCCCATTGCCGGTGTTGGCGCTCGTGCAACCGCCTGCTGCCATCAGGCCCGGCGCGAGACAGGCGATCGCAACAGCGATGCGGCAAGAGCGGCCTGCCCCCGAATAAATGGTCTTGCCGGTGTTAATCGTCATATTGTTTTCCTGGCAGCCGGGGTACAGCACATTGGACCCGGTCAGATGTCCCATGATAATATGTCAAGAAAACGCCTCGGGAGGAACCCCGCGAGCCATGTCCCAAGCACCTGATTCGAGCAAAGCGGAAGATGATCAATCTTCGACCGTCGAGCAATATCTGGTGAAAGACCCGGAACGCTTCGCGTTGAACATGGCACGCATGGTCGAGCAGGCCGGCAAGGCGGCCTCCGCCTGGGCCGAGCCGCGCGAAAAGGGTGAGGTGCGCGATCACGTCGCCGAGCCCGTGGTCGACATGGTCAAAACCTTTTCCAAGCTCTCGGAATACTGGCTTGCCGACCCGCAGCGCGCGCTGGAAGCGCAGACTCGGCTGTTCGCCGGCTACATGACCGTCTGGGGCAACGCCATCCAGAAGGTCAGTCCGAACGCCGAGGCTACCGACGATGCGGTCAAGCCCGAGCGCGGCGACAAGCGCTTCCAGGACCCTGAATGGGGCCGCAACGCTTTCTTCGATTTCCTTAAACAGGCCTATCTCGTCACCTCGCGCTGGGCATCCGACCTGGTCGAGCACGCGGAAGGGCTCGACGAGCACACCCGCCACAAGGCCAGCTTCTACGTCAAGCAGGTGTCCAACGCCATCTCGCCGTCGAACTTCATCCTGACCAATCCGGAGCTGTTTCGCGAAACCGTCGCCTCCAATGGCGAAAACCTGGTACGCGGCATGAAGATGCTGGCCGAGGACATCGCCGCCGGCAAGGGCGACCTGAAGCTGAGGCAGGCCGACTATTCGCCCTTCGAGATCGGCAAGAATGTCGCGACATCACCCGGCAAGGTGGTCGGGCGCAGCGATGTCGCCGAGATCATCCAGTACGATCCGACGACCGAAACGGTGCTCAAGCGCCCGCTGCTGATCTGCCCGCCCTGGATCAACAAATACTACATCCTCGATCTCAACCCGCAGAAATCCTTCATCCGCTGGGCTATCGAGCAGGGCCACACCGTCTTCGTCATTTCCTGGATCAACCCCGACGAGCGCCACGGCGCCAAGGGCTGGGAGGCCTATATAAGGGAGGGTCTGCAATACGGCCTCGACATGGTCGAGAAGGCCACCGGCGAGAAGGACGTCAACGCCATCGGCTATTGCGTCGGTGGCACGCTTTTGGCGGCAGCCCTCGCGCTCCTGGCGCAGGAAGGCGACACCCGCATCAAATCCGCGACCTTCTTCACCACGCAGGTCGACTTCACCCATGCCGGCGACCTCAAAGTGTTCGTCGACGAGGACCAGGTTGCGGCTGTCGAGAAATCGATGAACGAGAAGGGCTACCTCGACGGCACAAAGATGGCGACCGCCTTCAACATGCTGCGCTCGGGCGACCTGATCTGGCCGTATGTCATCAACAACTACATGCGAGGCAAGGATCCCCTGCCCTTCGACCTGCTCTACTGGAACGCCGATTCCACCCGCATGGCGGCCGCCAACCATTCCTTCTATCTTCGCAACTGCTATCTCGAGAACAACCTCACACGAGGCGTGATGGAGCTCGCCGGCCGTACCGTGTCGCTGGCCGATGTGACCATCCCGGTCTACAACCTTGCGTCGAAGGAAGATCACATCGCGCCGGCGCTGTCGGTGTTCCTCGGTTCGCAATATTTCGGCGGCGACGTCGAGTATGTGATGGCGGGCTCCGGCCACATTGCCGGTGTCGTCAACCCGCCGGCGGCCAAGAAGTACCAGTACTGGACCGGCGGCAAGCCAATGGGCGATTTTGGCCAGTGGTTCGCTAATGCGGTGGAGCATCCCGGCTCCTGGTGGACGCACTGGCAGCACTGGATCGAGACCCAGGACGACACCCTCGTTCCGGCCCGTAAACCGGGCAAGCATATGAAAACCCTGGGTGATGCCCCCGGCACCTATGTGAAGGTGCGTGTGTAACGGCGGCACCTGTTTGAAGGTGCCTGTGTGTAACGCAATGTAATGTCTGGTGAGTTGACGGGCCGCCAAAACGGGGCGAAATGGTGTCGTCAACCATCAAGACGCCTCAATTCGCCTCCAAGGAGCGATTAATTCAGAGGCTTGCAGAATTGACACAAGTCTCGTTCCGGTTTGGGAACACAAGGGTATTGGACGTGAACGTTTCGACGCCGCACCAATAGCCGGCAGACCGGACATCGAGGGGGAATTTAGTTTTGAAATCAGTAGGATCGCGCCTCGCGGGGAGAGAGGGTCGCACTATAGCGGCAGCACTTTTCTCCGTGCTTCTGGCGTCCTGCACCTCCGCCGGCGACCCGACAATGTCCGTCGGCATGCCCGGCTACAACTCCACTGCTTCCGACATCGCGGCGGCTTCCGCCACCAGCCCTGCAGCTCCAGGCGATTCGACCGTGCAGGTCACATCGACTGCGCAGGTCACATCGGCAGGGCCGCAGATGATGATGACGGCCGCGGGCGATGCTACGCTGCCCGAGCAGGTCGCCTATGTGCCGATAGCCAAGCCCGGCACCAGCTTCCCGGTCAACGTTCCCTCCAGTGCCGAATCCATCGTCGGCCAGACGCCGCAGGCGCTGCAACAGCCGGCGCAGACCGCGGCCGCAACGGACGGCGTGGCGCAGAAGATTGCGGCCGCCGATGCCGGCGTGACCGCACCGAAACCGGCGGCCGCAGCCCCTGCGACCAACGAGGTCTACGTGACGGCCGCCGCACCCCAGCAGGTCGACGCGCCGAAGAAGGGTTTCCTCGCTTCGCTGTTCAGCACGGCACCAGCCTCGGCTGCACCCGCTCCGTTGATCAGTTCCCGCTCGGGCGAACAGCCGGCGGTTGCTGCGCAGCCCAAGGCAGCGCCGGCAAAACCGATCGTCACGCTGGCTTCGGCCAGTTCGGCCGACAAGCCGGTGCAGCTCGCTTCGCTCGGCGACGACAGCAGCAACCACATCACCGGCAGCGATGCGCTGCCCGGCGTGCGCCAGACGGCACTGTTCGAGATCAAGCGCAAATCCGGCATCGATGACGAAAGCGACGTCGATTTGAACGAGGACGAGGGCTCGGGCGGCGCCTATCAGGTGGCCTCCGCCGCCGGCCTCGCCCGGTTGGCGCCCAACGGCCTCCTGAAGCAGAACGAAAGCGTCGACGTCGCCTGCCTGAAGCCGTCGCTGGTGCGCGTGCTGAAGACCATCGAGGGCCACTACGGCCGCAAGATGATGGTCACCTCCGGCTACCGCGATCCCGCCCGCAACCGCCGCGCCAACGGCGCCAAAAATTCGCTGCACATGTATTGCGCCGCCGCTGACATCCAGGTGCCGGGCGTCTCGAAGTGGGAGCTGGCGAGCTACATCAGGACCATGCCCGGCCGTGGCGGCGTCGGCACCTACTGCCACACCGAATCCGTCCACGTCGATGTCGGCCCCGAGCGCGACTGGAACTGGCGCTGCCGCCGGCGGGGGTAACACGCGTTCATACGGGCCGATAGCCCGCCGTTTCTTCCGTAGCAACCAGCACCATTCGAGATTGGCGGAAGCCTCCGCGACTTCGTCGGGTCTGCGCCGCCTCGCTTCGCTCCTTGCTCCGCCCGTGGATGACGACTGCGATGGGCGTTCCGGCCAATCTTCGATGCATGCGACTACGCCAGACCAGAAAGCCACGCTGGCTCACCGAATGCCGTCTTCCACTCCTCCTGAAAAAAGTTGTCGCATGTGGCCGCTGATGGGTTGCCGGTTGGCACCAACGCAATTATAAGCCGCTTCGTCTGAGCGCGCCCATCGTCTAGCGGTTAGGACACCGCCCTTTCACGGCGGTAACAGGGGTTCGATTCCCCTTGGGCGTACCAGTAATTTCAACAAGATGACGCAGCAGGCGATTTTCGGTCCTGACCAAAGGTGGCGCCGCGCGGGGGAATGCCCGTCTGTTTCATTTTAGGCGAAGCTCTGGATCACGCTCCCTAATTTGCTGCAATCGCCAGCGTCGATGCGCCTACCAAAAACCTCGGCCATAGTGGACGCAACGGCCTCAATTCCGGAACCTCGCGCTCGACATGGCGTTTCAACTGGTGTGCAACCAAGGAGGCCAGGGCCATGGATTGGAACCGCGTTGAAGGAAACTGGAAACAGGTAAAGGGCAAGGTCAAGGAACAGTGGGGCAAGCTCACCGACGACGATCTCGATCGCATTGCGGGCAAACGCGATCAGCTTGTAGGCAAGATCCAGGAGCGGTACGGAATCGAGAAGGATCGGGTCCGCAGAGACGTTGACGACTGGTACTCGATGCAAGGTTGGTAGGCTAGTTTTCGCAGGGGGCGCTTCGGCGCCCCTGATTTTTTCCGCCTAAAACCAAGCTCGCGAGCTAAATCGCGGCGACAAACGTGGTGAGGCGGCCGCAAACGGTCAGGCAAATCCGCAAAAATGACTGGCAGCCGGAACATTTTAGGGATCTCGAATGTTCGACTCCTTATGGACAGCCTACTCTCAGCAGAACAATTAAGGGCCGCACGGTCTCTATTGAATTGGTCGCGAGTGCGACTCGCTGCCAAGGCCAATCTTAGTGAAATGACGATCAGGGAATTTGAAAACGGGCTTAGGAGCCCGAGGCCCGGTAATATCACCGCTATGCGCCGGGCTTTGGAGGGCGGAGGAATTGTCTTCACGGAAGGGAGCCCATCGCTCGCACGCTCTGAAGGTCCGAATAGTGATCCTCACGGCAATAGAACCTGGCGCCGCCGGCACCGCCTGTAATTGAGTCGTCGACCGAAGACCATATTAGCAATTTCTGATATATTGCTAACCGGCTCTCATAACCGGCGCCGGTGCTCGCCTATGCGCGCGCCCGCCCGACCCTCTCGCGCCACTCTTCTCGCTCGCACGGCCACTCCGAATAGGGTGCGAACAGCGTGTGGTGTATTAGACCGATGCGCTTGTCATCGCGGCCGGCGGCTCGGCAATTCGGACAATAGAAGAACGGCTGCAGATCCCTCACCATGCAGGAATGATCCAAGCCGCGATGGCCAAGCGCGACTAGTTTGAGCCGGCTCTGATGATTTCAGCCTGTGGTCAGGCAATGGTTAGTGGCCTAGTGCCCCTGCCCTCAATGCCGCATCCAGCAAAAAGGGTTCCGCAGCACATGGAAAAGCCCGCCGGCCGGAGCCAGCGGGCCTTATTTGCGCGTGGTTAACTATTTGCCCATCTGCATGGCCATCTTGCAAAAGGCTTCGTGGGCTTTTGCTACGGCTTCGTCCGCACAATCCTTCATCACTGCGTCCCGGTCTTCCTGAGACATGGCCGCCCAGGCGGCCTTGGCCTCGGCTTCAGATTTCATCGTCTTCATACCGGCGTCCGTGAAGAATGGGGACATCTTTGCAGGATCATCGAGCGCCGACGTGCCGGTGCTGCTACCAGCCAGCGCCGAACCGGTAATCATCGCGAAAGCCATTGCGCTGATGGCAATCATCTTACGAGTCATGAACAAATCCTCCTGTTAGGGCTAGCCGTTTTAGAACGGCTATCTATTCAATGCCCAGAATCGGGAAAGTTTCCTTCTCGATTACGAAAAGCCCGCCACCTCTGGCAGCGGGCAGTTCCGGTGCTGGGATCAACCGCGTAGGTCAAACGAGCGCGCATGGCGTGCCGTGAATGTGGGGAACGACCGACGTCGGCTACAACATCGAAAAGATCCGCACGATCATGCCCGATGCCCCGGTCGACTCGCTGCGCATGCTTTTCGACCGGAAATCACAGCCAATTTGCACCGTGCAGCATGGCCGCGACGATGCGAGCGCAGTCAATGCGAAGCGTCGCCGGAAGGGTCGCGGTCCGCTCCAAGCCAGGTAAAAATAGCCAGCGCTATGGTCATCGCGACGCCGACGAGGAGAAGAAGCACCGGATAGACCAGCAGTTTGACGTCGTCCTGCGTAACCTTGAACACCAGAACCAACCCCTCCAGAAATACCGCGATCGAAATGATCGTGACGAATCTCGCGAAATTGCTCCGGAACGTCGACTTGCTGTGAAGGCCCTGCTCCAGCACCTGCTCCTCGAACAGATGCTTGGTGACGTCGAGGATTGCGACCGCGATCACGACATAACCAACCGCGTCGATGATGGTGTACCCGAAGTCACCGGCGGCGAGCAGCTGAGGCGCCTGGATGATCGCTTTCACGATCTGATAGCCGGCATAGCCGACCAAAATTGCCGCCAGCAGAAGAAGAATAAAAGCTGCGACCGCCATCATCCAATAGCCCAGTTGTTTCATCGGTTCCCCCCTCGGCTTTGCAAAACCACTGGTGTCGGTCAATTCGGGACCAATGGCGACGCCTCCTCGCACCGGTAGACCATGCATTGCCCGTCGGTGGTGGGCACATACCGGACCCTCGGCACCGAAGGGGCGTCGCACTCATTGCCATACTGACGGACATAGCGGTCATAGGTATTCGGCCCGGTGGTCAGCACCGCGGCCTTCTGGCTCTGGATCAGTGCCTGGGTCTGTGAACACGTCATCTTGCGCGTGTCAGGCCGAGCGTGGGCGAAATTTGTAGCAACAATGATCATTGCTGCAGCGCAGAGCATTGTCTTGTGTAGAGGCATGGCGGCATCCAAACAGAACATCGTATCGCTAAATTCGCATCTTGCGATGCTGTTGCGCAACGGTCATTCGGTCACTATTCGGCGAGTAGGCCCAACCACTCCCACGTCCCCAGTACATCGACATCCCGATGTCGGTCCCGGGTCGAAACTGCAAACCACCTCGCCCAGCGTCAAGCACATGCTCGAATGGCTGGACGAGACTTCCCAAAGCAATCGCAGCCGCTGCCAACGTCAGGCTGCCCAGCGTAACGCCCTTCCGCTGCTCGGCGGTGGCAAGCCTGGGACCGCGCCAAGGGCCTTGAATAGGAACCGACGAACAAGCATCCTGCCGTGATGCATCCGCCATACGTTTGGCAACGCCGTCTTTACCGGCGGATGTCAGGGTTCATCCGTCATTGTGCCTTCATCGATGACGGCGGATTGTGGCGGACGCGCTACGGGTGGGATCGGCAGGATGCGGGCTTGGGAGACATCGCAGGCGGACCGGCGGCAGGCCAGCGGCGGGAATGGTCTGCAAGCGTGCTTTGCCTTCCTCGTCTTGACGGCCTTGTTGGTGCAGCGGGCAGAAGCGGGTGAGAAAATCTCGCATATACTCGATGACACCAGCATAGCCTCAGCCTACTCAGTCGGATCGGACCTTGTGACCGCCTACACATCGGGCATGGCCCGCAGCCGTCTCGCTCTCGCAGGAGGCGCCGGCCGAAACAGCCTGGCGGTCCCGCTGGAACCATGGTTCCTGCGCGCGGAATTCAGGGCCCGGACATGGCGCGCGGCCGACGGCAGCCTGCTGCAGGGGTTTGCCGGCACTGGCGGCTTCCGGGTGACCGTCGGAAATTGCCTTGCCCGCTTTTGCTCCGCCAGCGAATGCAGCGATGCCGGTTGGCCGCTCTACAGCTGCAGCGACGGCCGCAAACGAAAAATGTCGGCCACCGACTTTGTGACGGCAAGTTTCGATGGCGTCTCCTACCGGCGGTTGAGCGCCGCCAGGGAGTAACGCTGCAGGCACTGCGAAAAATCCTCACGGCTGGTCGTGCGCAACCTGTGGCCAGCGCTGCAGGGCGGCGTGGCCGCCTTCGGTCAGCGCATAGACGCCGCGCTCGGCCCTGGCGAACCAGCCATAGACATTGTCCAACAGGATGCTGGGCGCGCGCGGCGAAATCGCCTTCAGATCGCGCGGGCGCTTCGGGCCATCGGTCATGGCGGCGGCGCAGGCCAGCGCATCCTGCCGGTAGGCGGTCATGATCGGCGCGCGCGAACCGCCGCCGACCACCGGATCGCCACGCCGGCGCTTGTGCTCTTCCATCAGCCGCGAACGGCGCTTCGGATCGCGGCGCGGCGGCAAGGCGGCCGGGCTGAGCAGCAATTCGACGTCGCCCTTGCCGCTGACGGCCAAAAGCCCGAAGCCGAGCCGCCGGCACAGCGCGCGAAAACGGCGGTCGTGCTCGCGGCCCTTGCCGCGCGCCGACATGCGGGCCGCCAGCCACACCTCATCGCAGGCGGCAGCGCGATCGACGCCTTGCAGGACCAGTTCGAGGTTGAACTGCAGTTTCAATTCGCAAATGACCAGCACCGGCGGCTCGCCATCGCGCACGGCCACGATATCGCAGTTGCCGATTTCGCCCTTGACCGTGAATTCCAGGCTCTCGAGAAACCCCTTCACGGGGACGTAGAGGGACGTTTCCTGCATGGCGCAGGCATAGCCGATTCGGACCGCGTCGCGACAGATCGGCGTGGCGCAGCTCGATCCTTCAGACGGCTAAATGCGCTTGCCCATCTGGTACTGCGCCGCAGCCGCATCGTCGGCAAGCAGATGCATCTCGTCCTGAACGGCGGCAAAGAACCGGCGGACATCGTTGGCGGCCGAAGCGGCGTCGGTGCCGGCAGTGATGGCCTTGTCGACGAGTTCGCGCGCGGTGGCCTTCCAGAACGATGTGGCCACCTCGCCATGCAGCCTGCCCAGCCTGGCTGCCACCTCGCGCACCAGCTTGGTCTGCCGGTCTAGCGGGAAGGCATGCACATTGGCTGAGGACATATTCTGCACCATGACACTGACGCAACGAATCAGACGCTGCTCTATGCCTCATGCCTAACCGTGAAGTCGGAAACGGAACCTTAACGCTGCGGAGTCCGCGAGTCGCCTTGGGCAAAGGCCAAACCGAACTCGGCGGCTGTCGGCTTTAGATCCGCAGGCCCCTCGCCTCGCCGCCGCGCTTGACTGTCACCATCATGTCCCGGGCCAACAGGCCGCTGACCCGGCAGAACGCCATGAAGGCGCGGCAAGCGTCCTCGGTCTTCACCACATCCACCGTGGCCCCGAAGCAGGCATTGAACGCCGCCTCAAAGACCTTGCCCTGTCGCTTCTTTGGCCAGCCGTGCAGGACATCCAGCGCCTGTTCGACGCTGTAGATCTCCTCTACCGGCAGCCCGGGCGCAGGCGCGATACGCACCGGCACCTCGAATTGCAATCTGTCCATTCCACATCTCCCGAACTGGCGCAGCCACAGCAACGCCGTTCGTTCCGAAAAGTTGCTTTGACCGCTTTTCGCGCAAAAATGTGTCGTCAGTGCGGTCTCGGCAGCCGGGGAGCGCTTGGCTCTATTGGTTCGCCGGATCGGTCTCGGCCTCAACGCCATGCGCACGGCTGTGAAGAGCGCATAGGGCGTCGTAAGGCATGAATATCGTGGCGCCGGCCCCTCGCCGGCAGTTCTTCCTTGAACCTTGCGGCTTCCAGTGCCAAATCTGGGGGAAATTTCGAACGGGCTGATATGCATGGCCCGCTGACAGGCAAAAACGGACATTATGGTCACCTATCTCGACGCCGCCACGGCACCCCTCAGGAACACCGGCCAGATCCGCCTTTACGGCGAAGAAGGCTTTGCCGGCATGCGCAAGGCCTGCGATCTCACCGCGCGCTGCCTCGACGAACTGGTGCCGATGGTCCAGCCGGGCGTCACCACCGAGACCATCGATCGTTTCGTCTTCGAATACGGCATGGACCATGGCGCGCTGCCGGCAACGCTGAACTATCGCGGTTACACCAAATCGTCGTGCACCTCGATCAATCATGTTGTCTGCCACGGCATTCCCGACAACAAGCCGTTGAAGGATGGCGACATCGTCAACATCGATGTCACCTACATCCTCGATGGCTGGCATGGCGATTCCTCGCGCATGTATCCGGTCGGCACCATCAAACGCGCCGCCGAGCGTCTGCTCGAAGTCACCCATGAATGCCTGATGCGCGGCATCGCGGCGGTCCGGCCCGGCGCCCGCACCGGCGCCATCGGCGCCGCCATCCAGACCTTTGCCGAGGCCGAGCGCTGCTCGGTGGTGCGCGATTTCTGCGGCCACGGCGTCGGCCAGCTCTTTCATGACGCGCCCAACATCCTGCACTATGGCACGTCAAGCGAAGGCGTCGAGATGCGGCCGGGCATGATCTTCACCATCGAGCCGATGATCAATCTCGGCCGGCCGCATGTGAAAGTGCTGTCGGACGGCTGGACCGCCGTGACCCGTGACCGCTCGCTGTCGGCGCAGTACGAACACACGATCGGCGTCACCGAGACCGGTTGCGAGATCTTTACGCTCTCGCCAAACAAGCTCGACCGCCCCGGCCTGCCGGCATAGTCTCCCTGCCAAAGCCTGGAAGGGAAATGGCGGCCATGGGGAAAGGTGACGAAGACGAGCGGGGGTTCTTCTCCGAGCGATGGATTGAACCGCCGGCGACCTACAAGTCACCGAAGGACAAGGCGCCAGAAGACAAACCGACGGAAAAGCCGCATTATCACGGCCATCGTGACCGCCTGCGCGAGCGCTTCGTTGCCGGCGGCGCGGACGCCCTGCCCGACTACGAACTTCTCGAACTGCTGCTCTTTCGCCTGATCCCGCGCGTTGACACCAAGCCGCTCGCCAAGGCGCTTTTGGCGCGCTTCGGCACATTCGGCGAAGTGCTCGGCGCACCGGTGGCGCTGTTGCAGGAGGTGAAGGGCATCGGCCCCGCGGTGGCGGTCGACCTCAAGGTGATTGCCGCTGCCGCGCAGCGCATGGCGCGCACGGAGGTTCGCGACCGCGAGGTTCTGTCCAACTGGACGCAGCTTCTCGCATACTGCCGCTCGGCCATGGCGTTCGAGAACCGCGAACAGTTCCGCATCCTGTTCCTGGACAAGAAGAACGTGCTGATCGCCGACGAGGTGCAGCAGGTCGGCACCGTCGACCACACGCCGGTCTATCCGCGCGAAGTGATCAAGCGCGCGCTCGAACTCTCGGCCAGCGCCGTCATCCTGGTCCACAACCATCCCTCGGGCGATCCGACGCCGTCGCGCGCCGACATCGAGATGACCAAGCAGATCATCGACAGCGCCAAGCCGCTCGGCATCGCCGTCCACGACCACATCATCATCGGCAAGAAGGGCAATGCCTCGATGAAGGGCTTGTTGTTGATCTGAGCCTGCCTCAAGCCGAGGCTCTGTTACGGCCGTCACCGCTTCGTGATCGCATGGCATGCGGCTCACCGGTGTCGTGCTGCTTTTGGCCGGCTGCATCGTCATCAAGGCGCTTTGATCCGGTGTCACCAGCCAGACATGGTCCGCCGCCGCAAAAGCGATTTTTTGCCCCTTCCACAGCCGGCTCTGGAATTTCGATCGCAAATCACGCATGATGCACTCGGTATTTTCCCGGGACGGCTTCGCGCCCCTGAAATACCGGGAGGAACGGGACATGCCCATCGTGGTTGTACTCGTTTTGATCGTCGTGGGCTCGGTGTTGTTCCACTTCCTGAGCCCATGGTGGTGGACTCCGATTGCCTCGAACTGGGACTATATCGACAACACCATCATCATCACCTTTTGGATCACCGGCGTCGTCTTCGCCGCGGTCGTGCTGTTCATGGCCTATTGCGTCTTCCGCTTCCGTCATCGCGAGGGGAGCCGGGCGGCCTACGAACCGGAGAACAAGCGGCTCGAATGGTGGCTGACGGTCGTCACCGGAGTGGGTGTCACCGCCATGCTGGTCCCCGGGCTGTTCGTCTGGAGCCGGTTCGTCAACGTTCCAAGCGACGCAACCGTGGTCGAAGTCGTTGGCCAGCAATGGCAGTGGAGTTTCCGCTTGCCCGGCAAGGACGGCAAGCTCGGCACATCCGACACCCGTGACGTCACCGCTGAAAATCCGCTGGGCGTGATCGCCAAGGATCCCAACGGCCAGGACGATGTCGTGGTCGAAGCGGCCGACCTGCATCTGCCGGTCGGCAAGCCGGTCAAGATGCTGCTGCGCTCGATCGATGTGTTGCACGATTTCTACGTGCCGGAATTCCGCGCCAAGATGGACATGATCCCGGGCTCGGTCACCTATTTCTGGTTCACCCCGACCAAGACCGGAACCTTCCAGGTCCTGTGCGCCGAACTGTGCGGCCAAGGGCATCCGATGATGCATGGCATCGTCATGGTCGACACCCAGGAAGACTATGTGGCCTGGCTCGACCAGCAGCAGACGTTCGCGCAATTGTCGGCGCCCCAGCAGACGGGCTCGGCAAAACAGGCGCCGGGCAATGCGACGGTGTCAGCTTTGAAAGTTGCGGCAAAACTCGAGACTGTCGGGTCCCGCTAAAAAGGGCACGGAGGTGCTCCTATATGGTCGATATCACGCCTGCAGATGCCGTCCCGCCCGCCGAAGTCGCGGAAATGGAACTCTACCATCCCCACAGTTGGTGGACGAAATACGTCTTCTCGCAGGACGCCAAGGTCATTGCCATCCAGTATTCGGCAACTGCAACGGCCATCGGCCTGGTCGCGCTGGTGCTGTCCTGGCTGATGCGGCTACAGCTCGGCTTCCCCGGCACGTTCGATTTCATCACCCCTGAGGCCTACTACCAGTTCATCACCATGCACGGCATGATCATGGTGATCTACCTGCTCACGGCACTCTTCCTCGGCGGCTTCGGCAACTACCTGATCCCGCTGATGGTCGGTGCCCGCGACATGGTCTTTCCCTATGTCAACATGCTGAGTTACTGGATCTATTTGCTTGCGGTGCTGGTTCTGGTGTCGAGCTTCTTTGCGCCTGGTGGGCCGACCGGTGCCGGCTGGACGCTCTATCCGCCGCAAGCCATCATGACCGGCACACCCGGCGGCCAGGAATGGGGCATCATTCTGATGCTTGTCTCGCTGATCCTGTTCATCATCGGCTTCACCATGGGCGGCCTGAACTATGTCGTGACGGTGCTGCAGGGCCGCACGCGTGGCATGACGCTGATGCGCCTGCCGCTGACTGTCTGGGGCATCTTCACCGCCACCGTCATGGCGCTGCTCGCCTTCCCGGCGCTGTTCGTCGCTTGCGTGATGATGCTGCTCGACCGCGCGCTCGGCACCTCCTTCTTCATGCCCGCAGTCGTCGAGATGGGCGAACAGCTGCAGCACAATGGCGGCAGCCCGATCCTGTTCCAGCATCTGTTCTGGTTCTTTGGCCACCCCGAGGTCTACATCGTGGCGCTTCCGGCCTTCGGCATCGTCTCCGATCTGATCAGCACGCACGCACGCAAGAACATTTTTGGCTACAGGATGATGGTCTGGGCCATCGTTGGCATCGGCGCGCTGAGCTTCGTGGTCTGGGCGCACCACATGTATGTCAGCGGCATGCACCCCTATTTCGGCTTCTTCTTCGCCACCACGACATTGATCATCGCCATCCCGACCGCGATCAAGGTTTACAATTGGGTGCTGACGCTGTGGCGCGGCGACATCCATCTCACCATACCGATGCTTTTTGCCATGGCTTTCATCGTCACCTTCGTCAATGGCGGGTTGACCGGGCTTTTTCTCGGCAACGTCGTCGTCGACGTCCCGCTGTCGGACACGATGTTCGTCGTCGCCCACTTCCATATGGTCATGGGTGTTGCCCCGATCCTCGTTATCTTCGGCGCGATCTACCACTGGTATCCGAAGGTCACCGGCCGGATGCTGAACGAGACGCTGGGCCGGTTCCATTTCTGGGTCACCTTCCTCGGCGCCTACCTGATCTTCTTTCCCATGCACTATATCGGCCTGATGGGTGTGCCGCGGCGCTACGCCGAGATGACCGACGTGACGGTCATGACGGAGTCGGCGCATCACCTGAACTCGTTCATCTCGATCATGGCGTTCATCGTCGGCTTTGCCCAGGTCGTGTTCCTGTTCAATCTGATCTGGAGCATACGCCATGGCCGCGAGGCTGGTGGCAATCCATGGCGGGCCACGACGCTCGAATGGCAGACGCCACAGACGCCGCCGGCGCATGGCAATTTCGGCAAGGAGCTGCCGATCGTCTATCGCTGGGCCTATGACTACAGCGTGCCGGGCGCCAAGGAGGACTTCATTCCGCAAAACATGCCGGGCACATTCGGCCCCTCCAGGGAGCCGGCATGAGCGTCATCCTGGTCTTCCTGCTGGTGATCGCCGGCTTTGCCGGCTGGTGGCTCTCGCATCAGCGGCTGATGGCCAAGCCATGGCTCGAGCAAGGTGTGGCGGAAGATTTTGTCCCCTTCGACCGGTCGGGCCTGCCGACTGCCAAGATCGGCCTGGGTGTCTTCCTCGCCGTCGTCGGTTGCCTGTTCGCGCTGTTCACCAGCGCGTACTTCATGCGTATGGCGCTGTCGGACTGGCAGCCGCTGCCGATGCCCCGCCTGCTCTGGCTCAACACCGGCATGCTGGTCCTGAGCAGCATCGCGCTGCAGTGCGCCTCGGTCGCAGCGCGCAAGCGCCAGATGGACACGGTCAGGCTCGGCCTTGCCGCGGCCGGGCTCACCGCGATCGCCTTCCTCGTCGGACAGCTCATGGCATGGCGGGACCTGACCGCCGACGGTTACTTTCTGGCCTCCAATCCGGCCAACAGTTTTTTCTACCTGATCACCGGGATGCACGGCCTGCATATAGTCGGCGGGCTGGTGGGCCTGAGCAGGACAACCGCCGGCGCTTGGAACGGAGCGCGGCCGGAGCGGCTTAGCCTCAGCGTCGAACTGTGCGCCATGTACTGGCATTTCCTGCTTTTCGTCTGGCTCGCCATCTTCATTCTCCTGGCCGGCTGGGCCGCGACGTTCATCGACATTTGCCGGCAGTTACTGACCTAGGAGGTCTGAGAGCATGTCTGAGACGAGCCTGACACATACCAGCCAGACGGAGCCGCGGCCGGCGGGATGGCATGGCATCGCCGCCGACTGGTCCTCGGATCAGCGCGCGTTCAAGAACGTGTCCTGGGGCAAGGCCATGATGTGGATCTTCCTGCTCAGCGACACCTTCATCTTCGGCTGCTTCCTGCTCTCTTACATGACCGCCCGCATCTCCACGCGCGTGCCGTGGCCCAATCCGAGCGAGGTCTTTGCGCTTCGTATCGGCGGTTCGGACATTCCATTGATCCTCATCGCCATCATGACCTTCGTGCTTATCTCGAGCAGCGGAACGATGGCCATGGCCGTCAATTTCGGCTATCGCCGCGACCGCCGCAAAACGGCAATCCTCATGCTTCTGACGGCGGCGCTCGGCGCGACCTTCGTCGGCATGCAAGCCTTCGAATGGACCAAGCTGATCACCGAAGGGGTACGGCCCTGGGGCAATCCCTGGGGCGCGGCACAGTTCGGTTCGACTTTCTTCATGATCACCGGCTTCCACGGCACGCATGTGACGATCGGGGTGATCTTCCTCATCATCGTGGCGCGCAAGGTCTGGCGTGGTGATTACGACGTCGGACGTCCCGGTTTCTTCACCAGCCGCAGGGGTCGCTACGAGAACGTCGAAATCATGGGGCTCTACTGGCATTTCGTCGACCTGGTCTGGGTGTTCATTTTCGCATTCTTCTATCTTTGGTGAGAGGCTGACATGGCTGAAGCAACCGCAAACGGCCTGGGGCAACCCGCACTGCACGCTGGTCATGCGCATGACGCGCCAGCGACCGGCGTCGCGGAGGTTCATCAGGAACACCCGATCAAGCTCTATCTGGTGGTCTGGGCGTGGCTGTTCATCCTCAGCGCTTGCTCCTACATGGTCGACTATCTAGGCATTCACGGCTATCTCAGGTGGTCGCTTATCCTGATCTTCATGATTCTCAAGGCGGGGCTGATCGTCGCCGTGTTCATGCACATGGCCTGGGAGCGGCTGGCGCTGGCATATGCGATCATCCTGCCGCCGGTTCTGATACTGGTGTTCGTGGCGATGATGCTCTTCGAAGCGGATTACACGCTTCTCACCCGGATGTCGTTTTTCGGGGCCGGGCCTTGACGCGCAATCCGGATTTGAGGCTTCGCCCGCGGCATTTCCAGTCAGGAACCGCAGGATCCTGACTGCGACCCGGGTCGAGCTGCTGCTGCCTTGAAACCAGCGGCGGCTGATCCATCTTGCTATTAGCGGAAACGATCGGAGGAGAATGATTGCCTTCGTTTCCAATGCGCCGCGAACTCCAGCAGGGAGGCCGAAGATGACGATCGCAAACAGACTGAAGGACTACATTGACGGGAGAGGAATCTCCTACGACACCGTCGCCCATCATCGCACATCGACGAGCAGGCAGTCCGCCATTGCCGCGCATGTGCCCGGCAGCATGATGGCCAAATCGGTGGTCGTTCACCACGAACTCGGTTATGCGCTGGCCGTGGTCCCAAGCACGCATAGAATCGAGCTCGGTACACTGCAGGACGTTATGGACAGGCGTCTTGGACTCGCCTCCGAAGACGAGGTGGTCTCGCTCTTCGGCGATTGTGACACCGGCGCCATCCCACCGATCGGCGCGGCCTATGATGTCCCGGTGATCCTCGACGACAGCCTTGGCGAAGCCGCCGACATCTATTTCGAGGGCGGCGACCACAGGACGCTGGTGCATGTGAGCGGCAAGGATTTCCGCAACCTGACCATGGACGCACATCACGCCCGCTTCAGCCACGCTGCCTACTGAAAAAATCAACCGTCTGCACCAGCACTCTCGCTGGTGCAGCCCCAGCCGGATATCGTCAACTCGTCGGCCTGACCGGCGCCGGCGATTCCACGACCTTGCGGTAGACATGCCAGGTGGCATGACCAAGGATTGGCAACACCACCGCCAGCCCCGCGAACACCGGCAACGAGCCGATGATCAGGCAGACGGCGACGATCACCCCCCAGGCAGCCATTGCGATCGGGTTGGCCAGGACCACGCGCACCGAGGTGTGGATGGCTTCGTAGGCGCCTACGTCGCGGTCGAGCAACAATGGGAAGGCGACGACCGTTGTGCACAACACCACCGCGGCGAAGACGAAGCCGATGGCGTGTCCCATGATAATCAGAGACCAACCGCGTCCGGTGGCGAATATTTCATTGATGAAGCCGGATATCGATTCCGGCGGAGCCGGGCCGAAGAGATATTGGTAGAAAACCTGCGCCGTCAAAAGCCAGGCGATGAAGATTGCAACCAGCATGATCCCGACCGCCGCGATGGCTGGCAGGGCCGGAGAATTCCTGACCTCGAAAGCGTGCCTCCAGGAGGTGTCGAGCCCGGCTTCTCGTCTGCGGCTGATCTCATAGAGGCCGATCGCCGCGAATGGACCGATCAGCGCAAAGCCGGACACCAGCGGAAACAACAACGGCAACGCATTGGCGCCCGAAGTCCAGGCAGCGAGCACGACGCCGACAAGCGGATAGATCAGGCAAAGAAAAACGATGTGCGACGGTTTGACCATGAAATCGTCAACCCCGCGCTTGAGCGCATCGAGAAGATCGGAAATACCGATCTTTCGAATTTTGGTGTGTTCCAGCGTTTCGCTGGCGCCTGCAATCACGTGAAAACTTGTCATGCCCGTTCCTCCAGACCAGGTCCGGCAAGGTCGCGGTTTCACGGTGCTGCCGTTCTGCATGACTGGCCACGCAAAACCGCGACCTGCACCAAAATCAACATACTCGATTGCCTGGAACTTGTCGCCCTTTTGTCACAAAGGCTCGCAAGGTCATGCGCTGGCTCTTGAGACCTTTCTTCGATATCCTCTCAAATCGAAGGTGTCGGTCATGGACAGAAAAACCATTCTGCTACTCGGCCTTGGCGTCGTCGCTCTGCTGATCCTGGGATTCTGT
Source organism: Mesorhizobium sp. PL10 (assembly GCF_053714315.1). Lineage (NCBI taxonomy): Bacteria > Pseudomonadati > Pseudomonadota > Alphaproteobacteria > Hyphomicrobiales > Phyllobacteriaceae > Mesorhizobium > Mesorhizobium sp. PL10. The sequence goes on from NZ_JBSKBR010000003.1 coordinate 224,467, forward strand.
GCTCTGCCATCGTGACCCGATCCTGATATGCAACGTTTTCGGTGCAGCGATCACTCACCTGCCGTCTCGATCCGGCAAGTGTTCCAAGAACGGCGGTTAGGCCGTCAACCTCCAGCTGAGATGAACGCGCGCATCGCGATTGTGTCGGCAAGCAACATGGCAAAGATCGCGAAAAGATAGAAAATCGAATAGGCAAACAGCGCCTTTGCCGGCTTCATCTCCTTGTCGGGGATGACCAGGGCCCTCCAGGCGTGCCAGATGAAACCCGCGCCCAACGCAGCCGAAACAATTCCATAGAACGCGCTCGTGAGCCCGAACGCCCAAGGCAGCACGCCGATTGGTGCCAGGAGCAGTGAATAGGCGAAGATCTGCCTTCTGGTCGAGGCCTGGCCGGCCACGTTCGGCATCATCGGGATGCCGGCAGCGGCGTAGTCGCCGGCCTTGAACAGCGCGAGCGCCCAGAAATGCGGCGGCGTCCACAGGAAAATGATCAGGAACAGGATGAGGCTTTCGATGCCGATGGTGCCAGTGGCGGCCGCCCAGCCAATGATCGGCGGAAGGGCACCCGCCGCGCCGCCGATGACGATGTTCTGCGGCGTCGATCGCTTCAGCCACATCGTGTAGATGACGACGTAGAAGAAGATGGTGAAGGCGAGCAGCGACGCGGCAAGCCATCCCACCAGCACGCCGAGCGTCATGACCGAAAACGCAGAAAGCACCAGGCCGAAGCCGAGGGCTTCGCCCGGCGTGACGCGGCCCGACGGAACCGGCCGCTTTGACGTACGCGACATCAGCGCGTCGATGTCTGAGTCGTACCACATGTTGAGGGCCCCGGCCGCTCCCGCTCCGGTCGCAATCGAGCCAATTGCAATCAAGGCGATGACCGGGTTCATCGCGCCGGGCGCCACCATCAGACCGACGAAAGCAGTAAAGACGGCAAGCGCCATGACCCGCGGCTTCAAGAGCGCAAAGAAATCACCGGCCGTCGCTTCCGAGATGCGGACGCCGGTTTCCTTGAGGCTTTCCTTGACCGACATTTGAGATGACCAATGGAAACGGCAGCCTGGCCGGCCGAAAAGCCAAGCTACTGGGAAAATTGCTTCAGGTAGGCGATGACGTTGGCGATGTCCTCGTCCTTCTTGAGGCCGGGAAACGCCATCTTCGTCCCTTTGACCATGGCCTTGGGATCGTGAAGGTACGTGGTCAGAGTCGGTTCATCCCATTTGACGCCGGATGCCCCGGCAGCGATCATGGCTTCAGAATATTTGAAATCCGGATGTGTGCCGGCCGTCCGGCCGATAACGCCGTGCAACGACGGACCGATCTTGTTCGTGTCCTGGTCTGCGACGTGGCAGACCTTGCATTTGGTAAAGACCTTCTCGCCTGCCGCAGCATCCTGTGCCCGCGATGGATTGGCGATGAAGGTTGCAACAGACACGACAGCGAAAAACGCAACAAAGCGCATGGCATTTCCTCCCTGATCGTCAAAATTTGCCCGAGACGATCTGCGCATACCGATACCGCCAGCATGCGTGTTGCACGGTAGAACGGATTCTCGCTCTTCCCCCAAATGGAATTGCAGAACCTACCTACCACAGAATCTGGCCGGTAGGTAGAACATGTCGACCGTACAAAGGTTTAGGTGGTCTGCGGTGGCTCAGGGCACGTCCGCCACAACGAAAAAGGCCGCCTCAAGGGCGGCCTTTTTTTGGTTTTGTCGTCAGGCGCTTATTCAGCGTCCTTGGCGGCCTTCTTCTTCGACGCAGCCTTCTTCTTCGGCTCTTCCGCGTCGTCGGCCTTTTCAGCCTTGTCGGCCTTCTTGGCAGCGGCCTTCTTCGCCGGCTTGGCCTTGGCGGTGTCGGCCTCCTCGTCATCGGCCATCAGCTCTTCCTTGCTGACCTTGACGTCGGTGACCGAGATCTGGCCGAGCAGGTGATCGACGACCTTCTCCTCGAACATCGGTGCGCGCAACGTGTTCAGCGCTTCCGGGTTGCTGCGGTAGAACTCGAAGGCTTCCTGCTGCTGGTTGGCCGGGTAGCGGCGCACCTGCTCGAACAGGCCGCGCTGCAATTCCTCGTCCGAAACGGTGACGCCGGCCTTCTCGCCGATCTCGGCCAGAACCAGGCCGAGGCGCACGCGGCGCTCGGCAAGGCGCAGATATTCGGCGCGTGCCTCTTCTTCTGTCGTCTCTTCGTCGGCGAAGGTACGGCCGGCGGCTTCGAGATCGCGGTTGACCTGGGTCCAGATGTTGTTGAACTCGGCATCGACGAGCTTCGACGGCGCCTCGAACGAATAAGCCGCGTCAAGCTGGTCGAGCAGCTGGCGCTTGACCTTCTGGCGGGTCATCGAACCGAACTGGTTCTCGATCTGGCCGCGCACCACGTCACGCAGGCGCTCCAGCGATTCCAGGCCGAGATTCTTGGCCATCTCGTCATTGATTTCCAGCGCGCCGGGCTTGGACACTTCCTTGACGGTGACGTCGAAGATGGCTTCCTTGCTAGCCAGATGCGCCGCTTGGTAGTTTTCCGGGAACGTGACCGTGACCTGCTTCTCGTCGCCGGCCTTGGAGCCGATCAGCTGGTCCTCAAAACCCGGGATGAATTCCTTGGAGCCCAGAACCAGCGGCTGGTCGGTGCCGGCGCCGCCGGCAAAAGCCTCGCCGTCGATCTTGCCGACATAGTCGATCGAAACGCGGTCGCCCTCGGCCGCCTTGCCGGTCTTCGGCTCGAAGCTGCGCGCCGATTCGGCAACGCGCTGGACCTGCTCGTCGATCTCTGAGTCCGGCACTTCGAACACCTGGCGCGTCACCTTGATGTCGGAGAAGTCCTTGATCTCGATCGCCGGGATGACCTCATAGTTGAGGCGGAATTCGAAGTCGGCGCCGCCGGCCAGGATCTTCTCGGCCTCTTTCTCGTCCTCGGTCATGATCACTTCGGGCTGCATGGCGGCTTTCTCGCCGCGGCCGGTGATGATCGAACGGGTCGAATCGTTGAGGATCTCGTTGACCACTTCGGCCATGAACGACTTGCCGTAGACCTTGCGCAGATGCTGGACCGGCACCTTGCCGGGGCGGAAGCCGTTGATGCGGACCTTGTCCCTGGCGTCGGACAGCCGCGCCATCAGCTTGGCTTCCATATCACCGGCCGGCACGGTGATCTTGATCTCGCGCTTGAGACCGGAGTTGAGCGTTTCGGTGACCTGCATCGTAAAACCTTTATCTTCACCAATGAGACTGCCACGGCTTCTGCCGTTCACAGCCTGCCGGTACAATCTTGCCGGGAATGGCTTTTGGTACGGAACCTGGCGATTTGACCGAAATTACGGCTCAAATTCTTCCAAACTGCGTTCCAAGATGTGAATAAGTTCTTGTTTTTCCTACTTCTTTTCACATTCTGCAGAAGCGGATCGGCGCGTCCCGTCACATTTGACACGCCTTTTGTCACAGGCGAGGCCAATTTTCAACCATCTTCGCGTTGCAGCGAATGACTGCCATTTTCGCCCCGACATTGACAGAATGATGGCTACATGGGATTGCCGGCCGGCGCGGGTATGGCGGAATTGGTAGACGCACCAGATTTAGGTTCTGGCGAGAGATCGTGGGGGTTCGAGTCCCTCTACCCGCACCACCCTTCGCTCTATCGAGCTTCGGGTGGCAGGCCACCCGGGAGCTTGATAGAGCTAAGGGTGTCCTCCGAAGCCTTGGCGTAGGAGGACTGGCGCGACGCCCTATACTTCAAACACCTGCCCGGTGAACCACTCCGCAAGCTTGGCCAGTTCAGGCCCCAGCACGCGGTCGGCCTCGACGGGCGGCACGACCTTCCTGATATCGGCGACAAAGCCCTGCAGTGCCGGCGGTGCGGCGCGTTCGGTCACATACAGCGCCTGCGAGGCGATCATCGCCAGCATCGCCATCGCCGCGTCGAGGCAGCGGCCGGCGGTCGCCTCCTTGGTCCAGGCGAAGAACGCCGTGGTGGCGACGTCGTCCTGGCCGGCGCCGGCCGACTCAGTTCCCGGAATGAAGGTGCGTTGCGCCGCGAGCTTGGCCTGTTCAAGATAGCCGGTGATCGCCATCGGCACATAGCCGACATTGCCGTGGCCGTCGCTGTCGGCCCAGTGCCGCCCGGCCATCAACAGGTCCGGCAGCAGCGACACCTTGCCGTTCAGAAGTTTGGAGGCGTGGCGGTCGCAGAGCAGGCACAGATCAGTCCAGATCGCCGCCAGATCGTCGAGTGCCGGCGTCGCCATGGCATTGTGATAGCCCCCGGTTGAGATGCAGCGCCCCAGCGGATGCGCGTCGTCAGGTGGAATGTAGACCGGATTGTCCGATATCGAGGCTAGCGACACGGTTGCCGCGCGTTCCGCGCCGGCGAGCGCCCGGTGCGCGTGGCCGAGCACACGCGGCACGATGCGGTAGCTGACCGGCGCCTGATAATTGCGCCGCCCATCGCCGGCGCCGACCAGAAACTGCCGCAATCCGCGCAGGGCCGCCGCTTCGTGTTCGTCGCCCCAGAGCCTGTCGAGTGCTGCATCATAATGCTCGAGCGGGGCGCGAAACGCTTCGATCGACAGCGCAAACACCTTATGCGCCATGTCGATGCGGCGGCGCGCTGCGAGCGCAGCGTCGGCGGCCAGTGCCGCCGCGCATGGCGAGCCATTGATCAGCGAACCCCGCTCCTTCACTTCGAGCTCCAGGCTGGCGGTAAGCTCGGCAAACAGCGGATAGAGCGCCAGGATCTCGCCGGCGCCGCCCTGCCCTTGCGACGGCACCGCCGGCATGGGTCCGCCGTCCAGCATCGCGGCGACGGCCTGCGCGATGCGCGGCGTGGTGGCGGCATTGCCTTCGATGAAATTGGTCAGCCGTGCAAGCACGATCGCCCTGACGACACGGTCCGGCAACAGCTCGCCGAAGGAGGTTGCAGCAGCGTACGCCTTTATGCGTGCATGACGGTCGCGCTCGTCACGTTCGAGCTTGCGGCTCGCCAGCTCGCCCATGGCGGTGGTGACACCATAGATGACTGGCGGCGGATCGGATTCGATGAGTTTCAAGAACGAAGCGCGGCATTCAGCTATGCGTTGCAAGGCCTTGTCGCTGATTTGAACCGTGTCGTTTTTCCACGCGACACGGAAGACCGCGTCGAGATTGATGTGGTCGCGCGTCGTCAGCGTAATGGTCATGGTTCTTCGCCGGTTCTGTTGCAGTTGGGCGAAGCGATCGTTACCGAAATCCATGCCCTGAGTGACGTCTATCTAATAGAGCGGTTCCTCGAACAATGTCTTGTCGCCGTCCATCAGCACCTTGATCTGCGCCTCGCCATCGCTGGCAATCGCGACGCGCACCCCGAACGGCCGTACCCTCATGTCATCCTGGATCGCCATGCCCTTGCCTTCCGGCAGGTAAAAGCGGTCGATGCCGTATTGCGGCGCGATCGTCGCCTCCGGATCGTCAGGCGTCCAGCCCGGCGCGACCTGTCCGACAATATCAGCTTCGTCGGCGGCCGGCGGCGTCGGAGCCTTGCCGAACCAGGCCGTTGTCGCATGCCAGTAGCCATCGGCGCCCGGTTTCAGCCGAACCACGATCGGCGTGTTGTCGCTGGTGTTCTGGCCGGCTGGAATGTTGGCAATCAGCTTCACCGGCAAGCGCGATATCTCGTAGCCGAGGGTGATGTAGTCGCCGCGCAGCAGATCGCGCGGATCAACCGGTTCGATCTTCAGCAAGACTTCCTTGCCGTTGCGCAAAATCGCCGCGCGGCCGGCGATGATCCAGCTCAGGAAGCCGATCTGGACCAGCGCCAGCAGTAGCGCCGAGACGACAAGTCGCTTCCCGCTCATCATGCCGCCGCTCCTTCCACGGAAGTCTTCATGCGCTTCTCCACCCGGATGATGACAAGGGCCAGGATGCCGAACAGCACCGCGGCGGCGAGGAAGAAGCCGGCCGTATCGAGCATCGACTGCAAGGTCACCACGTAGATGATGGCGAGTTCGAAGGCAAAGCCGGCATAGGCGACCCAACGCAGGCCCCTGCTCTCGCGCCCGCCCAGCACGATCGCCGCGACAATTCCGGCCAGCGCCACGACCGAGGCGACGGCAAAACCGCTGTTGAAACTATAGTGATCGCCCAGATCGGCCTGGATGGCCGCAAGCCCGGTCAGGAAGCCGATCAAGGCATGCAGCGGCAACCGGCCGCCGAGCTGCAAGATCCTGTCGGCCGGCTCGGCAGCGAAGATGCCGGCGGCGAAAAGCAGCGCCGAAACCACGACCAGCGGGATGGCCCATTGCAGCGTGTTGTGGTCGATGCCGCGCGCCGCGATATAGAAAACGACCGAAATCAGGATCAGGTGCCGGGCCGGTTGGCTGCGCGTCCAGAACGAGACGACGAACATTACCAGTGCCATGATGACGAAGAAATTGAGGAATTCTGCCCGGTCGTAAAAGTCGAACGCCCGCACGAACAGCCATGCAATGGCAATGCCGACGGCAGCGACGGTCAGCGGGTTCGAGCGCAACGCCACCGCTGCTATCGCCGTGCCTATGCCCCAGGTGACGATGGCCGAGGCCTCGTCACCGGTGAGGTGGTACATCTGGCCAATCAGCGCGATCGATCCGCCGAAGGCCGCGGCCGCCACGATCCACAGCGCCTCGCCGATCGCCGCGTGGTCCCGCGTCTTCAACACCGCACCGCCGACATAGCCGGCGAGAATGACGGCAAACAGGGCTGCGACGCGCACCAGCCGCGGGATTGCTTCCCAGTTAGAGGCGACGAAGAGCAGGATCGCGGCGCCGAACAGGAGTGCGGCCATCATCGCCAATATGGTGCCGAAGCTCAGCGACTTACGTTCGTTTGCCTCGATATCGCGCGTCAGCGCATCGGCCGTCGGCGTATCGATCAGGCCGGCCTGCTGCCAGCGCCCGATATCCGCCCTGACCCGTGACGAATAGCTCGCCATCGTCGTCTCCCCCAAGTTCAGCCTGATGTCAGCCGATCCAGTCAAACCGCTGACGCTACGACATTTTCCGATTCTGGTTTCTTTGTGTCGAAGCCGTGAACGCGTGTTAATGTTGCATTGCACAATTTGCATTGCTGCCATGCGCCAATAGCGCTTTTAAATCGATATGATCACACCTACTTTCTGTTCGTACACAAACGGAATGATCCGTACGAAAGACGAAACGAGCACTACCATGAACCTGATCCGCAACTACCGCAACTGGCGCCGCTACCGGGACACCGTCTCCGAGCTGAGCCGCCTGTCGAACCGTGAACTGACCGACCTCGGCATCAGCCGCAGCGACATCCACTACGTCGCCCGCAAGGCGGTCTAATCTCTTCGGACCGCGAATGGTCCGAACCAGTTTTGAAAAAGAGAACGACAATGAACCTGATCCGCAACTACCGTAACTGGCGCGTTTACCGCGACACCGTTACCGAGCTGGGTCGCCTTTCGAACCGTCAGCTCCACGATCTCGGCATCGTCCGCGACGAGATCAAGATCATCGCCCGCAAGGCGACGATTTAACAAGAATTTCGCCAGGGTCGACCTCCTCCCCGACCCTGACGAATACGGCCAACCCTTACCTCCTCCCAAGGGTTGACCACCAAAACGGCGCCCGCCGCACCTCCTCCCGCGGCGGGCGCTGTTTCCAAAGCGAACGCAGTTCGTCTTTCCAAAGCGAACGCAGTTCGTCTTTCCGGAGCGAACGAGGTTCGTCTCCCAGGGGTTTCGCCCCCCTTGATCCGGCGAACTGAATTTCGTCAAAGCCGACCTCCTCCCCGGCGATGACGAATACGGCCCGATCCCCACCTCCTCCCGAGGATCGGCCCCCAAAACGACACCCGCCGGACCTCCTCCCCCGGCGGGTGTTGTCGCATCTATCATTGCTCCTTAATCGTTTACGGCTTTCTCGTTGGAGTTCACGGGATTGTTTGTGACGAGTGCGTTACGATGAGCCTGCGACCGCTCCTTCGCCAGCGCCAGATCGTCGTCGCGTGGCTCTCATCACCTTGGCATCGCCAAAATATTCTCTGTTGTGGGATAGCGCCTATAGCGTTGCCTCACGGCATAGCCATGCTGCTCAGCGAAGGCAGCGAACTCGATTTCATTCCGTTCGTCGACTTCGACGAACAGTCCAGGACGGTCCTTGTCGATTGTCCTCGATAGACCTTTGAGGACCTTTATCTCCATGCCCTCTGTATCAATCTTGATGAAGTCGACGTTCAGGCCCCGCATCAGATCGTCACCTGTTATGAGGTCTATTGTGCCGCCGGAGTTCGCATCAAGCTGCATCTGGCCGAGATTGTGCAGGTTGGCCACCGCTGCCAAGGTCGATGCACTGATCGACGCACTGCCGAGTGCATCCGACAGCCCAACCGGGTAGTTCATGACTTTGTCGCCGAGACCATTCAGCGCGATGTTCAATCGTAGAATACGCTGGGCAGCGGGGTTCGGTTCGACAGCGACAACTTTGGAAGCGCCAAGAAAAAGCGCTGCATAGAGCGTGTGATTGCCCACATTTGCTCCAACGTCGAGAAAAACGCCGCCATTGAAATAATTACCAATAATCCCAAGTTCATCGGGCTCATAGAATCGCTGATGCAAGTGCTCTCGCTGAATTAGATCGCCTTCGTCAAGAATGAAGAAGTTGACCGTGATACCTTTCAGCTTCCACGAAACCAATTTGCCCGGCGTCACACTCCGTTCGTCATATGTTTCATAGCGGATCACATCATAGCCCAGCCCTCGAACCAGACGTCTCGCGATATCTTTGAGCATACCCTCCCCCCGAATGCGCCGGCGTAGAATTTAGCATGACTGCCAAACAAAGCGAATTTCGCCCTTGGGAGTAGGCGGGTGCGTCTTGGCGACCATCACCATACGGCCGATCCCCACCTCTTCCCGAGGATCGGCCCCCCAAAACGACACCCGCCGGACCTCCTCCCCCGGCGGGTGTTGTTGTTTCTGGGCAGGCTTTCAACTGAGCAGGCAGTCGTCCAAGGCGCCTATGCCGCCATCAAAGCATCCTCGCGGACGGACTGGACAAGAAAGTCGAGCACCGTTGTAACCCGTAGCGGTATGTTCTTGCGCGATGGATAGACGACGTTGATCGGCAGCCGCGTCGGTGGGAAATCCGGCATCACCTTGACCAGCCTGCCGGCTTCGATGTCCGGGCCGGCCAGGATATGGGACAGCACTGCAAGCCCGGCCCCGACCAGCCCTGCGCGATGGACAGCCATTGAATTGTTGGCGACCAGTCGGGGCTCAACCCGCATCACCACTTCATCCGCCCCGTCGGAGAACGACCATGACCGGCCGTCGCCGGCGCGGCTGTAACAAATGCAGCGATGATCCTTGATGTCTTGCGGCGCTTGCGGTGGATCCCGTACCTTGAGATAACAGGGCGAGGCCACCAGAAAGGCGGTCGTCCAGCCGATCCGGCGACAGATCAGGCTGCTGTCACTGACCGGCCCGAGGCGTACCTCGAGATCGATGGCATCGGCGACCAGATCTGACGGTTCTTCCCGCAAGATCAGGTCGACGGCAAGGAATGGATGGCTCTCCAGCAGCCCGGTCAGGCGGTCGCCGACAAACAGCCCGAGCGGCGTGGGCAGGCTAAGCCGCACTTTTCCCGACACGGTCGCGCCTTCAGCGCCGCCGGCTTCGCTCAGCGCTTCGACCGCTTCGATGACGCGCAGCGCCATTGGCAGCATCTGTTCACCCTCGACCGTCAGGGCAAATGCGCTCGTCGTGCGATGCAGAAGGCGCGTCTTAAGATGCGCCTCCAGCGCGGAAATCTGCCGGGATACGGCCGGCTGCGTCAGATTGAGGTCGATCGCCGCGGCGGAGAAGGACCTTGCCTGCGCCACCCGCAGGAACGCCCGCAATGCCGATACGACGTCCATCCTTGCCCTCATTCCTTTTCGACATAAGCCTTATGTCCGCATCCTATGTGCGCGGCGCTTTACTGTCCAGATTTTATGGATATTAATTGTCCTTAAGGACATAAAATATCCTCAAAAAGGGGACAAGCAATGACACAGCGCCTGAACGCAGCCAACAATCGCCCGAGCTGTTCAAGAAACTTTCCGACCTCAGCATGGCGGAGGCACAGAGCGCCATCGAGGAGAAAGTCCGCGATCTCGTCCATATCCGGGCATCGCAGATCAATGGCTGCGCCTTCTGCCTCGACATGCATGTCAAGGAAGCAAAGATCCACGGCGAGAGCGAGCTGCGGCTTTACCATGTCGCCGTCTGGCGGGAATCGACCCTTTTCATTCCCCGTGAACGCGCAGCGCTTGCCTGGACCGAAGCCGTCACCAAACTTCCCGAGGGCGGTATTCCGGACGAAATCTATGAGCGTGTGCGCGGGCAGCTGTCGGAAAAGGAAATCTCCGACCTGACCTTCTCGATCATGAACATCAATGCCTGAATCGCCTTATCGTCGCCTTCAAGGCCGTGCCCGGCTCTGCGGACAAGTTCTATGGCCTCGACAAGGCCGGCCTGAATTAACCCCCTCCCTCAGGCATCAATCGGTGCGGCGCCCGGCCGCAAACGGAGATCAAAAAGGAGTTTCGAAATGATCAAGTCAATCGTCGCTGCCCTCATCGCGAGCGCATCACTGGCCGGCCCCGCCTCAGCCGCCGAGACCCGCTCCGGCGAGAAGGCCGCCAAGGTCACGCTCGTCTATGAGCATGAACTGCCGAATGTTCCCGGCAAGAGCATCAAGGGCATCCTGGTCGAATATGGCTCCGGCGGCTACTCGGAGGCGCACACCCATCCAAGCTCGGCCTTCATCTATGCGACGGTTCTGGAAGGCTCCATCCGCAGCCAGGTCAATGACGGCCCGGCCACGATCTACAAGGCCGGAGAGAGCTTTTCGGAGCTGCCGGGCGATCGCCACAGCGTGAGCGAGAACGGCAGCGAGACGGAACCGGCAAAGCTGCTGGCCGTCTTCGTCGTCGATACCGCCCAGAAAGAACTGACTTATCCCGTCAAGTAGGCCGGACAGGGCCGGACGCCGTCTTGGCGTCCGGCCGGGCCAGCAAGCTCAGAGATCCTCTCGGTGTCCATGTTTGGCGATCATCACTTCCTGGCTCTGGTCCTGATCAACGTTCTTGGCCTCGCCGGCATTGTCGTGTGGTATTTCCAGGGTCGTGGGCGTCCGATGGCGCGCCTGATCGTGCCGCTCATGTTCTTCGCCGGCATGACCGCGGTGCTTTGCCTCTACGGTATCCTGCCGTACCGGATGGCGGAGACAGACCTGCAAGGTGTCGCAGCGTTTTTGGCGAGGTCCGCGCGCGTCCTCTGGTGGATGCACCTCGCCTGGACGCTTGTCGGCTTTGTGCGCCTCTACATCGTCCTCGAACACCGGCCGCGAGAAGCGCGCATGCTTCAGGATCTGGTCGTTGCTGTCATCTATCTCGGCGTGACGCTATCGATAACAGGCTTCGTCTTCGGAGCGCCCATCGGAACGCTGACGGCAACGTCGGGCGTGGTTGCGATCATTGGCGGCCTTGCGCTGCAAAACACCCTTGGTGACGCCTTCTCCGGCATCGCGCTGACGCTGGGGCGGCCTTACACTCTCGGTGACTGGATCATGTTGGGCGACGGCACGGAAGGACGCGTCGTCGAAACAAACTGGCGCTCCACGCATCTGCTGACTGCTGCCTACAACATCGTCGTCGTCCCCAACAGTGTGTTGGCGAAGCTCAGCCTGACCAGTGTCAGCTTCCCCGACGCCATGCAGATGATGACCCTGACTGTAAGGATTGCGGCCACGCGCGCACCACACTTCATCGAGGAGGCCATGTCTGCGGTGCTCCGGAACTGCAAACGGATCGTCCAGGAGCCGGCACCGCTCGTCGCGCTCAAGGACATCGATGCCACGGCCATCGGGATTGATCTGTCCTTCTGCGTGGCAAGCCTGACTGACCGCATACCGGCCAGGAATGAAGTGATCGACCTTGTCCACAGCCACTGCGAGGCGAACGGTCTGTCGCTTGCGATGCCGCCGCAAAGTTATGCCGGCATAATGTCCGCGATGAACGGCCTGCCACCGAAGACTGCCACACGTTCGCGTTCATCCGGCGCGCTCTAGCACCCACTCGAAGCTGTTCCTCCAGAGGTCTGCCGGGATCTCCTGCGCCCGGGCAGCGGTGAGGTCGGAAAGCCTGACGCTCCGCGATTTTGCACGCCAGGCCTCGTCGGCTTCCTACATGATGCGCGACATCCGGCGCGGGCGCGGTGGGTTCACAAAGGCCCAAAACCCGCTCGGCAATTGCAATCGCCGAGCCAAGCGATTATTCCGGCGCTCATGAGCAAAGATCCCATCCACATCGTCGGCGGCGGCCTCGCCGGTTCCGAAGCCGCATGGCAGGCAGCGCAGGCTGGCGTGCCGGTGATCCTGCACGAAATGCGCCCGGTGCGCGGCACCGACGCCCACAAGACCGACGGGCTGGCCGAGCTCGTCTGCTCCAATTCCTTCCGCTCCGACGATGCCGACAACAACGCCGTCGGCCTGCTGCACGCCGAAATGCGGCTGGCCGGCTCGCTGATCATGAGCGCCGGCGACGCCAACCAGGTGCCGGCCGGCGGCGCGCTGGCCGTCGACCGTGACGGCTTCTCCGACGCGGTGACGAAGAAGCTCGAAGCGCATCCGCTGATATCAGTCGAGCGTGAGGAAGTGCCCGGCCTGCCGCCGACGGAATGGGATCAGGCGATCATCGCCACCGGCCCGCTGACCGCGCCTTCGCTCGCCCAGTCGATCGCCGAGGCGACCGGCGCCGATGCGCTGGCCTTCTTCGACGCCATCGCCCCGATCATCCATTTCGACACGATCGACATGGACACCTGCTGGTTCCAATCGCGCTACGACAAGGTCGGGCCCGGCGGCACCGGCAAGGACTACATCAACTGCCCGATGGACAAGGAGCAGTACCTTGCCTTCGTGCAGGCGCTGGTCGACGGCCAGAAAACTGAATTCAAGCAATGGGAAGGCACGCCCTATTTCGACGGCTGCCTGCCGATCGAGATCATGGCCGAGCGCGGCGTCGAAACACTGCGCTATGGGCCGATGAAGCCGATGGGGCTGACCAATGCCCACAATCCGACTGTCAAAGCCTATGCCGTCGTGCAGTTGCGCCAGGACAATGCACTGGGCACGCTCTACAACATGGTCGGTTTCCAGACCAAGCTGAAGCACGCCGAACAGGTGCGCGTCTTCCGCACCATACCGGGACTGGAAAACGCCGATTTCGCCCGCCTCGGCGGCCTGCACCGCAACACCTATATCAATTCGCCGACCCTGCTCGACGCCTCGCTGCAGCTAAAATCGCGGCCCGGCCTGCGCTTTGCCGGCCAGATCACCGGCTGCGAGGGTTATGTCGAGAGCGCCGCCATCGGCCTGCTCGCCGGTCGTTTCGCCGCCGCCGAGCGGCTCGGTCATGTGCCCTCGCTGCCACCGCTCACCACCGCCTTCGGCGCCCTGCTCAATCACATAACCGGTGGCCACATCATCTCCGACGACGAGCCGGGCAAACGCTCCTTCCAGCCGATGAACGTCAATTTCGGCCTGTTCCCGCCGGTCGAGGCGCCGAAGATCGAAGGCAAACGCCTGCGCGGCAAGGACAAGACGGTCGCCAAGCGCCACGCCATCACCTCGCGCGCGCGGGCCGATTGCAGGGAGTGGCTGGGATTGCCGGCGCAACCAGAAACTGCCGAAGCCGCAGAGTAAACCCCTACTCGGCCAACTCAGCCCTCGCCATCGGCAACCCCGGCTTGCCCGCCTCCCCCGGATTTCGCCTGACATAGGCCGCCTTCAGCGTCTCCGAAGTCTCGCGCGATCCGTCGTGGCTCCAACCGGGTGGCTTGATCAGGTAGTTGAGCCGGTCGCGCGTCGTCAGCCCCGGCGCGAACGCATCCCTGAACATGCCGATCCATTCGTGAAACGCCACTTTCAGCGGATTGAAGGTGCCGAGATTCTTCACGATGCCATAGCGCGGCCGGTCCTCTTCCAGCTCTTCGACAAAAGTGCCGAACATGCGGTCCCAGATGATCAGCGTACCGGCATAGTTGGCGTCGAGATAGCGCGGATTGGTGGCGTGGTGGACCCGGTGATGCGAAGGCGTGTTGAAGATGAATTCGAACCAGCCCCACATCTTGCCAATCGCCTCGGTGTGGATCCAGAACTGCCAGACCAGATTGAAGCCGAAGGTGAAGGCAATGACCGCCGGATGAAAGCCGAGCAGCACCAACGGCGCCTGCAAAACGAACATGAAAGTGAACAGCCCGGTCCAGCTTTGCCGGAGCGCAGTCGACAGATTGTAGTGCTGGCTGGAATGGTGGTTGACGTGCTCGGCCCACACCCAGCGCACCCGGTGAGCGATGCGGTGGTAGACATAGTAACGCAGATCATCGAGCAGGAAGGCCGCCAGGAACACCCAGACCGACAGGCCGAGATTGAAGAAGCGGAACTGCCACAGCCACAGCAACGCCCAATAGGAGACGACGCCGAGCAATAGGCCGGCAACGACATTGCCGGTGCCCATCATCAGGCTGGTCAGCGTGTCGCGCGTTTCGAACGATCCCTTGGCGCGGCCGGTGCGCACCAGCCAGAGCTCGATCAGGATGGCGGCTACGAAGAACGGGATGGCAAGCTGCGTCACTTGCGGGAAATTGTAGTCGTCCATCACGCCGCCTCCCTGGCAAGATCTGGATTGCGCAGCCCGAGCGTCTCGGCAGCGGCACTGGCGTCGGCTTTGTCGGCAAAGGCGAAACGTCCACCCTTCCAGGTGAAGTCGGCCAGCCTGAGCGAGATCGCGCCGGCTTCGAGGTCGAGAGCCAGGATGTCATGCGGCGTGACGATGCGCGTCAAGAAGCAGTCGCCAACGCTGTGGACGATGCCGCAGCGCCCTTGCCCGAGATCGAGGAAAGCAGTCCTGCCATCCGCCGTCAGGCGCACCGCCGCCACCTTTTCGTCAGGAAAATCATCGGCAAATCGGCTGAGCGCCTGATCGGCGCCGGCAAGCGTCGCAATCTTGCTGCCGCCGGTGAAGTGCACGGCAAGCACCGACAGCGCAATGCCGACTGTGACGAGGGCTACCAGAACGGGCAGGCTCATGAACAGGTGTCTCCTCCGGACCGGCCGCGTCTTCGGCGGCAATTTCAGTCCGACGGAGTCCTAGCACGATTGACGTTTACGTCAAATGGGCGACCAGCCGCGCGTAGCGCGCCTGAACAGCAGCCAGTGCCGGCGCAAGGCCGAGAGCCGTGCTGTGCCCGCTAGCGGTGCGCTACGACCACTCGCCATCTTGCCGAGATAGGCGCTGGTCAGCGCCAGCGACAGAAATGCCGGGCGCAGCGTTTCCGGCAGCGCAGACGCGCCTTGCTCGAAAGCACTGAGATGCTCCTGTGCCAGCGCCGCCATAGCGGCCACCGCCCGAGCAGCACCCGGTCCGCCATCGCCGCTGACAAACTCTGCCGGCGACGAGCCCGCTGCCGCCAGAATATCGGCCGGCACGAAGCATTGGCCGCGCCGGCGATGCAGCGGCAACAAAAGCAGAAGGCCGGTCATCGCCTGGGCGCAGCCGGCCCTGCCCGCCAGTTCGGCAAAACGCGGCGCCTCGACGGGGTCAAGCACCATTGCCGCCAATTGGATCAGCGCCGCCGCCGTCTCGCCGCAATATCCCTCGAGATCGGTACGCGATGGCATCGGATCGTCGTAGAGGTCGAAGATGCGGGCTTCGAGCATGTTGTCGAAAGCAGCTTTCGGCAGCCCATGGCCGGAGATAGTCGCCTTCAACGCGTCGGCAAGCGGGTTGCCGGAGACTGCTGCCTCAGTGGCGATGACGTCGCGCCACCACTGCAGCCGCACTTCGCCCGGCAGCGCCTCATGGATACGATCACGAACCGATGCGATCTCGGCATTGAAGGCGTACAGCGAGAACAAGGCTTCGCGCTTGTCGGCCGGTGCGTAGAGTGCGCTGACATAGCGGTCATGGTCGCCGGCCCGTACCGCCTCCATGACGATGTTGGCGGCGTCGGTCACCTCAGTCGACGGCGATGAGCGCTGCAGCCACGGCGCGGTCTTCGGCAAGTAGCACATTGTAGGTCCGCACCGCCGCTCCTGTCGACATCGGGTCGGAGGCAATGCCGGCCGCTTTCAGGGCCGCCCGAAGTGCTGTCGGCAAGGGCCGCAAATCCTTGCCGGTGCCGACCAGCAGGATCTCGACCTTGCTGGCCTCGGCCAGCAGCAGGTCAAAATCCGCCGCCGTCAGCGCCAGCGGATCGGCCGGTTCCCAGCCATGGATGCCGGAGGGCAGGCACAGAAGCGAGCCGCGATGAGACATGTCGGCGAAGCGGAAACCGCCATTGCCATAGGCCTCGATCGGCGCGCGTCCGGGGAAATGCGCTTCGCGAATGACAATGCCTTTTGCCACCGGGGTGGCCGTCAGGTCGCCACGGCCTTGCCGCCACCAACCGGCTTCTCTTCGTCGGCCGTCGCCTGCGGCCTGAGCCGGAACAGGATCAGGAGCGGAGCGGCAATAAAGATCGACGAATACGTGCCGAAGACGACACCGAACAGCATCGCCATGGTGAACGAGCGGATCACCTCGCCGCCGAACAGCACCAGCGCTAGCAGCGCAAGCGTCGTCGTCACCGAGGTCAGTGTCGTCCTCGACAGCGTCTCGTTGATGGCGTTGTTCAGCAATTGCGGCAGCGGCATCTTCTTGTATTTCCTCAGATCCTCGCGGACGCGGTCGTAGACGACGATCGTATCGTTCAGCGAATAGCCGATGATGGTCAGGATCGCCGCCAGCGACGACTGGTTGAACTCGAGCCCACTGATGACGAAGAACCCCAGCGTCATCACCACATCGTGCACCGTCGCCACGATGGCGCCCACGGCGAACTGCCATTCGAAGCGGAACCAGACATAGACCAGGATACCGATCAGCGCGATCAGCATGGCGAGAGTACCTTGCTTGGCCAGTTCGCCGGAAACCGTCGGCCCCACCACTTCGACGCGACGGAAATCATAGGTATCCTGCAGCTCGCCGCGCACCTTGTCGATGACGGTCTGCTCGGCGTTCTCGCCGCCATCCTGGGTGCCGACGCGGATCAGCACGTCATTGGGGGCGCCGAACTGCTGCACCTGCACCTCGCCGATGTTGAGCTCCGACAGCCGGCTTCTGATATCGCCAAGATTTGCGTCGCCGGACTTGGACTGCACCTCGATGATCGACCCCCCCTTGAAGTCGATGCCGTAGTTGATGCCAAGGGTCAGGAAGCCGACGACCGACAGGATCGACAACGCGCTCGACAACGCGAATGTCCAGCGGCGAATACCCATGAACGGGATTTTCGTGCCCGGCGGGATGAAGGTCACCGGCGCGCGCGGCAATTCCTTCGGACGCGCGCGGCGCAGCCAGATCGACACCAGCAGACGGGTGAAGGTGAAGGCGGTGAACACCGTGGTCAGGATGCCGATCGCATATGTGATGGCAAAACCCTTGACCGGACCAGTGCCGAGATAAAACAGCACCACGGTGGCGATCAGCGACGTCACGTTGGAATCGACGATCGTCGCCAGCGCTTTGGTGAAGCCGGTATCGATCGCCTGGATCACCGAGCGGCCAAGCCGTCGCTCCTCGCGGATGCGCTCATAGATCAGCACGTTGGAATCGACCGCCATACCGATGGTCAGCACGATACCGGCAATACCGGGCAAGGTCAGCGTCGCGCCAAGCAGCGACAAAAGCCCGACGATCATCGCCACATGGACGGCGAGCGCAATATTGGCGAGGAAGCCAAGGAAGCCGTAAGCCACGAACATGAAGGCGACGACGAGGATGGAGCCGATGATGCCGGCGACCTTGCCGGCATGGATCGAATCCTGGCCGAGGCCTGGGCCGACGGTGCGTTCTTCGATCACGGTGAGCTTTGCCGGCAACGCGCCGGCGCGCAGCAGCACCGCGAGGTCGTTGGCGCTTTCGGCGGTGAAATTGCCTGATATCTGGCCGCTGCCGCCGAGGATCGGTTCGCGGATCACCGGCGCCGAAATCACTTGGTTGTCGAGGATGATGGCGAATGGCTTGCCGACATTCTGCTGCGTCGCCTGGCCGAACCGGGTCGCGCCGCGCGAATTGAAGGTGAACGAAACCACCGGCTCGTTGGTCTGCGAGTTGTAGGTTGCCGTCGCCTTGGCCAGATCCTCGCCCGAAACGATGACCCGGTTCTCGACCAGATACGGAACAGGCGGATCGTCCTGCGAATAAAGCACCGACGAGCCTGCCGGCGGACGGCCATTCAGCGCATCCTGCACCGACATCGACGTATCGACCATCTGGAAGGTCATTTTGGCGGTCTGGCCGATGATCTCCTTCAGCCTTTGCGGATCCTGCAGGCCCGGCACCTGGACGAGCACACGGTCGTCGCCCTGCCGCTGCACGATCGGCTCGGTGGTGCCGAGTTCGTTGACGCGACGCTCGACGACTTCGATCGACTGCGCCAGTGCGGCCGAGGTGCGGTATTTGATGCCGGCGTCGGTGACGGTGAATTTGAGCAGGCCGACTTCGGAATCGTCCAGCGACATTTCCTGGATGGAACCGCCGGTGAACAGGCCGGCGGCAACAGGAGCCGTCAGCGGCTGCAGCGCCGTCTTGGCGGCATCGATCTGGGCCGGGTCGGTGATGCGCACCTGCACGGTCCTGCCGGTGCCGCCGAGGCCGGTGTAGCCCACCTTGGCATCGCGCAGCAGCGTGCGAATCTCGTCGCGGGTCGTCTCCAGCTGCGCCTTGACCAGATCGTTCTGGTCCATCTGCAAGAGGATGTGCGAACCGCCCTGCAAGTCGAGACCGAGCGTCATCTGCCGCTTCGGCACCCAGCTGGGCAGCTGGGCCAATGTGCTGGCCGGGAAGAGATTGGGCGCGGCAAGGATGAACGTGGCGGCCACGGCCAGCCAGATCAGGATCATCTTCACGCGCGAAAAATAAAGCATATGGCGTTGTCCGTCAGGGCGTACCGGCGGATCGTTCCGCCGACAATTCGGTTATTTCTTGGCGTTCTGGTTCGCCGCTGGCTCGCCCTTAACCTGCACATCGTCGATTGTCGAGCGCGACAAGGTCAATTTGGCGCTGCCGCCGGATCGGTTTCCGCGGCAATTGGTTGAAGTCCGGCCCTATTCTAATTCTGAACGCCGCCCGGCGCTATCGTGCGTACCTCGACTATATTGAGCTTTGCCGGCATCGGACCCGAACGCAGAAGCAGGGTTAGATCGTTCGCGCCCTCCTTGGTGAAGTTGCCCGATATCTGACCGGAGCCGCCAAGGATAGGTTCGCGGATAATGGGCGCCGAAATCACGTGATCGTCGAGGATTATTGCAAAGGGCCTACCGACATTCTGCGAAGTCGCCTGGGCAAAACGCGTCTTGCCCTTGGAGTCGAAGGTGAACGATACAACCGGCTCATTCATAGCCGAGCTGTAGGTTGCCTGAGCATTGACGATGCTTTCGCCGGAAACAATGACGCGGTTTTCGACAAGATATGGGACCGGCGGATCATCCTGCGAATAAAGCACCGAAGAGCCTGCCGGCGGGCGGGCATTGATGGCGTCCTGTACCGACATCGTCGTATCGACCATCTGGAAGGTCAAATTGCCGGGCTTCCCAAGAATGTCGGTAAGCCGAGCTGGCGTCTGTAAGCCCGGCACCTGAACCAGGATTCGGTCACCGTCTTGCGGCTTCAAGATCGGTTCAACGCCGATGCCGTCGCTGACCCGGCGTTTGACAACTTCCATCGATTGCGCCAACGCCATCGACGTCCGCAGCTTCACGCCCTCATCCGTCAGCGTGAGCCTGAGCAGTCCTGGTTCCGGCTCATCAAGCAGCATCTCCTTGACCGGATTATCCCCGGCGACCGGATCGGTGAATATCTTCAGGGCCGCCTTAGCGGCATCGACTTGTGCTGGATCTCTAATCTCGAGATGTGCCTCGCGGCCCGACTGACCAAGCCCCTTGTAACCAACCCGAGCGTCGCGCAGCAGCGTGCGAATGTCGGCAAGCACCGTCACGAGACGAGACTTGATCAGCTCGTCCTTGTCCACCTCGAGCAGCAACTGCGAACCGCCCAGCTGCTCAAAGCTCGCGTGCCGCTTGGGCATCCAGGCAAGAAGATCATCGAGTGTGCCGTCCGGCTTCAGGGAGCGCGCGCCGAACAGCACGCCGAACACCACCACGATCGCAACCGCCAGCCAGATCAGGATCTTCGTAAGGCGCGAAAACTGCATATGGCGTTTGCCCGTTGCTGGTCGACAGGAAGGCCGAGATCGGTTGTCTGGTGCCTGCTTCTTGGCATTCTGGTTTGCCGCTGGCTTACCTTTTGGTCAGCACATTTGTGGTTGCGGCACAAGGTAGTCACCTTGGTGCTGCCATCGGGCTTTCTTCAACAATTGTCAATTTTGCAGGCAAGGGGCCGGCATTCAATAGGGTGACGAGATCGTTGGCGGTCTGAATGGTAAAATTGCCCGATATTTGCACCAAGCCGTCAAGTATAGGTTCGCGAACCGTCGCCGCGGAAATCACTTGGTTGTCGAGGACGATAGCGAACGACTTGCCGACATTCTGCGATGTCGCTTGGGCAAAACGCGCCGTACCTTTGAGATCAAGACGAAATATCACGATCGGTTGATTGTTTTGCAAAACTGCTTTTGCAACCAACAAATCTTCGTTCGAAACGATTATCCGGTGTTCAACCAGATACGGGACGGGTGGTTCGTCCTGCGAATAAAGGACCAACGAGCCCGCAGGCGGACGACCATTCAGCGCGTCTTGCACAGGCATCGACATATCAACCATCTGGAGACTTAGCATGCCAGTGCGCGCCACAATTCCCTTAAGTCTCGTCGAGTCCAGCCCGCTGGGTACTTGAACCAGAAGCTCACCGTCGCCTTGTTGCCGAACAATCCCCTCGGCAGTACTAGATTCGCTGTCGCTTAGCCCTCGAACACGGCGTTCGATGACTTTTGTTGACTCCCCCAGAGCCGCCGACGTCCAATATTTTATTCCGGAATCGGTCAAAGTAAACTTGAGCAACCCTGGTTCGGGCTCGTCTAGTGTTGTTTCCTGGATCGAATCGTTGGTGACCACTGGGTCAGTCAGGGTTTTCAATGCTGCCTTGGCAGGGTCGATTAGACCGGACTCGGTGACATGCACCTGGACGGCCGGCCCCACGATAGCAAGGCCGGAATAGCCAATTCTGGCATCGCGCAGCAGCGTTCGGATTTTGTCACGAGTTACGTCCAGCCGCCTACTGACTACATCGGCCGTGTCCAATTGAAGCAATAGGCCTGAACCAGCAGCTTGAAGGCTGGATGCGTCAGCCAACACTGTGGCCACTGCAAGCCAGATCAGGAGTATTTTCAGGCGCGCAAAATGGACCATATGCCGTCGTTCGTCAGAGCGCTGCCCGCAGATCCTCAAACCTTGGACGGTGCTTACTTCTTCGCGTTCTGATTCGCCACCGGCTCGCCCTTGACCCGCACATCGGCAATCGTCGAGCGCAGCGCCGTCACCTTGGTGCCGCCGCCGAGGTCGATCTCAAGCTCATGGTCGTCGATCACCTTGGTCACCTTGCCGACAAAACCGCCGCCGGTGATGACCGTGTCGCCCCGGCGAATTGCCGAGATCATCTCCTGGCGCTTCTTCAGCTGAGCACGCTGCGGCCGGATGATGAGGAAATACATGATCACAAAGATCAGCACGAACGGGAGTATCATGCCGATATCCCCGAACGGACCAAGCGGAGTTCCGGTGGCTTGGGCGTATGCCGGTGTGACGAACATCAAGAACTCCTGGTTACGAAGAAGGCCATAAGGCGGCCTCGCCAAATTTGGCCGGAATATAGTGGGTAAAGTTGCCAATGCAACTGGACGGCCCGGCTTTCGGCTGCTTTTCCGGCCGGTTGACCCGTGTTAGAGCATGCTCCCGGACAGCGGGCGTGGTTTTCGCAAAAGATCATGCTCAAACAAAAGCTTGGAACCGTTTCTATCTCGCCCGGATCAGGACGATTTCCGCCCCCGCGCACGTTCGTGCAGAACAAACAAAAGACCGAGACATGACCGACAGCACCATCGAGACCCTGAACGAAAAGCTCGACCGCCTGATCGAGGCGGTCACCCGCCTCGCCCCGCCAGCAGTGCCGCAGACCGATCTTGCCGTGGCCGACTGCTTCGTCTGGCAGGCCGATCCCAGCTATCTTGAGCCGGTGCGCAAGGTCAACCGCGTCGACATCGGCCTGATCCGCGGCGTCGATCGCGTGCGCGACATTCTGGTCGAAAACACCGAGCGCTTCGCCGCCGGTCACGCCGCCAACAATGTGTTGTTGTGGGGCGCGCGCGGCATGGGCAAATCCTCGCTGGTCAAGGCCGTGCATGCCGAGATTAATGCCAAAGCCAAATCCGACCTGCCGCTCAAACTGATCGAGATCCACCGCGAGGACATCGATACGCTGCCCAGGCTGATGGGCCAGTTGAAGGCGGCGCCCTTCCGCTTCATCCTGTTTTGCGACGATCTCTCATTCGACCATGACGACACGTCCTACAAGTCGCTGAAGGCAGCTCTCGAAGGCGGCGTCGAGGGCCGCCCGGCCAACGTCATCTTCTATGCGACGTCGAACCGCCGGCACCTGTTGCCGCGCGACATGATCGACAATGAGCGCTCGACCGCCATCAATCCGTCCGAGGCGGTCGAGGAAAAGGTTTCCCTGTCCGATCGTTTCGGCTTGTGGCTCGGCTTCCACAAATGTTCGCAGGACGAATACCTTGACATGGTCAATGGCTATTCCAGCCATCACGGGCTCACCATCGACCCGGAACAGCTGCGCGCCGAAGCGCTGGAATGGGCGACAACGCGCGGCAGCCGCTCGGGCCGCGTCGCCTGGCAGTTCACCCAGGATCTCGCCGGCCGCCTCGGCAAGCCGCTCAACGACTGACGTCGATCCGGCAAAGCTGAAAAAGCCCGCCCCTTTTCGGAGCGGGCTGAGCCGGCGGGCCGGACTGGAGGTCAGACGGCCTGCATCTTTTATTGTTCTATTCGAGATAGCCCGCTCTATTCTAGGTAACCAGACGGATCGACCGGGGCCGAGTTCTTGCGCACTTCGAAGTGCAGTTTCGGCGAGTCGGTGGTCCCGCTCATGCCCGACAGCGCGATTTCCTGGCCGCGTTTGACCTTCTGGCCGCGCTGAACCTCAATCGAACTGGCGTGGCCGTAGACTGTGACCAGGCCGTTTTCGTGGCGCACCAGCACCGTGTTGCCGAATTCCTTGAGGCCGTCGCCGGCATAGATGACCACGCCGTTCTCGGCCGCCTTGACCGGCGTCCCCTCTGGCACGGCGATGTCGACACCGTCCTTGCCGCCGCCAAAACTGGAGATCACACGGCCGCGCACCGGCCAGCGCATCTTGCCGATGCCGGTGGCGTCCGGCGCGACAGCGTCGTCGTCCTCGGCCTGCTGGATGACCTTGGCGTCCTTCTTCGGCGGCGTGTAGGTGGCGAGCGTCTCCGTCGGCTTTGCCGCCGGCTGGGTGGTGGCCGTCGTCACCGGATCGACCTTGGCCGGCTTGGCGGCCGCAACAGTCGCGGTCCCGCCGGCCGGGACCTTCAGCGTCTGGCCGATCTTGAGCAACCCGTCCTTCATGCCGTTGGCCTGCTTGAGCGCCACGACGCCGACGCCGGTCTTCCTGGCGATGGAGGACATCGTGTCGCCTGACTGGACCGTATAGGTGCCGGCACTCGGCGCGGCCGCAGCCGTCGGCGCTGGCTTGTCGGTCTTCGGCTTGTTCGCGGCCGCCGAAGCGTCCACCTGCGCCGCGGATTTGCTGTCCTTGAGTTTCGGCTGCTGCGGCAGCACGGCGACCTTCTCCGGCGCCGGCGCCTTGGGGCTGTTCGCCGGCTTGCCGTCGGCTAGTTTCGGTTCGGTACCCTTGCTCGAATAGGCATAGGCCGGGATGACCAGCTTCTGGCCGGTCTTCAATCCTTTGGTGGCGCTTAAGCCGTTGACCTTCATGATCACGTCGGCCGGCACGTGATAGTGCTGGGCGATGCCGGAAATGGTCTCCCCATCCCTGACCACGATCTCGGTCGCATGCGGCGTGCCGGCAACAGCCGGTCTTGTCGCATCGGACTCACCAGCATTCTTGAACGGCCTTGCCGGCTGAACGGTGCCGGTGGTCGTCCGGTCGACATGCGGTGCGGGCGCAAGCGCCGGCGCGGAAGCGGTGCGCATCGGGGCCGCCGTCGGCTGGCTCGGCGGCGGCAGCTCCTGGACGGTGACCGGCTCCAGGCTGGAACGGCTGACCGACTGGCTATGGCTGCCATCGACGGGCGCGGCGGCGATCGGTGCGGGCGCCACATCGCCCGGATAGGGCTGCGCAGTGCTCTGCTTGTCGATAATGGCGCGCTGATTGTTGGTCGAAGAGGTGAAGACATCGTCGACACCATTGAACCGCGAAGCCTGGGAGCTACATCCCGCCGCCACTCCGGCTAGCATGAGAACGGCGCAACCCCGCGACAGAGTACGCCCGTTTGCCTTCAAAACACTGAATTGCATCGCACTAACCCGCACAGACCCGGTACACACTGGTCATGATTAAAGCGCGTTAATGTTACTGGCGGGTTAACCCCATAGAATCAGACGCAAATTTTCTTAAAACATTTTCTATGGCGCTTTCACCGACGTCGTCATCCCTGGGTGAAGCAGGCGCAGAGCGCCGTCGCGAAGACCCTGGGATCCATGCCATGACTGTTGCCGTGGAGTGCAGCGGTGCAGAATTCTGCGCGCGAGGCGCGCGGATCAGATGACCGCCGCGACGCTGCGCAGGATTGGCTGCAGGCGCACTGTGCCGATATCCTCGCGCTCGAAACGGCTGCCGACCTTGGTCAGCTTGGCAAGCACCTGCTCGCCCTCTTCCGGCCCGATCGGCGCAATGACGATGCCGCCGCTCGACAACTGGTCGAGCAGGAAGCGCGGCAGGCTGTCGAAAGCCGCCCAGGCGACGATGCGATCGAACGGCCCTTCATTGGCGAGCCCGTTGGAACCGTCGGCCTGGCGCACGATGACATTGCCGATGCCGAGCGCCTCGAAGCGTTGCCTCGCCTGCTCGGCCAGCGTCTTGTAGCGGTCGATGCTGACGATGCGCGCCGCCAGCCGCGACATTACCGCCGCCGTGTAGCCCGAACCGGTGCCGATTTCGAGCACTCGGTTGCCCGACTCTATTGCCAAGGCGGCAATCACCGCCGCCTGCAGGTCGGCGCCCTCGATCGCCTCACCGCACTCGATCGGCAGCATGCCGTCCGACCAGGCGATGGAATGGTACTGTCCGTTGAGGAAGCCGCGCCGCGGCGTCGCCTCGAAGGCCGCGATCAGTGCCTTCGGCACCGCGCCGCCACCACGCAGGCGCAGCAGGAAAGCGGCAAAACCCTCGCGGTCGTCGAGCGGCAAGTTCATGCAAAAACCTTGTTCATGCCAAAGCCTTAATCAGACAGAGCCTTGGTCAATTGGTCACGGATTTCATGCGCGGTGAGGTCGAGCTGCAGCGGCGTTACCGACACCAGCCGGTTGCGCAAAGCGTGGAGATCGGTGCCTTGCTTGCCCTCGACCGGCTCGCGGCCGAAGCGCAGCCAGTAGTAAGGCAGGCCGCGCCCATCGCGGCGCTCGTCGACCCACAGGCTGTGCACCAGCTTGCCTTGCGAGGTGACGACCGTGCCGGCTACCTCGTCAGGCAGGCAGTTCGGAAAATTGACGTTGAGCAGCACGCCGTCCGGCAGCGGCATGGCCACGAGCTTCTTCAGCAGTGCCGGCGCCAGCGTCTCGGTGGTCTCGTAGGGGACAACACGGTCCTCGCCGACATAGGAATAGCCCTGGCTGAGCGCGATCGAGCGGATGCCGAGCAGCGCGCCTTCCATGGCGCCGGCGACCGTACCGGAATAGGTGACGTCGTCGGCGATGTTGGCGCCGGAATTGACGCCCGACAGGATCAGGTCAGGAGCGCCGGGCAGGATCTTCTTGACGCCCATGATGACGCAGTCGGTCGGCGTGCCGCGCACGGCATAATGTTTTTCGCCGATCTTCCTCAGGCGCAGCGGCTCCGAGATCGACAACGAATGCGCGTATCCGGACTGGTCCTGCTCCGGCGCCACCACCCAGGCATCGTCCGACAGCGTGCGGGCGATGCGTTCGAGCGACGCCAGGCCCTCGGCATGGATGCCGTCATCATTGGTCAGAAGAATGCGCATTATTTCGATTCGATCTTCGCCAGACCGCCCATATAAGGCCGCAGCACTTCAGGAATGGTTACGCTGCCATCCTCATTCTGGTAGTTTTCGATGACAGCTATGAGAGCGCGGCCGACGGCGGTACCCGAACCGTTGAGTGTATGGACGAAGCGGTTGCCCTTGCCGTCCTTGTCCTTGTAGCGGGCATCCATGCGCCGGGCCTGGAAATCGCCGCACACCGAACAGGACGAGATCTCGCGGTAGGCATTCTGGCCGGGCAGCCAGACCTCGATGTCGTAGGTCTTGCGCGCGCCAAACCCCATGTCGCCGGTGCACAGCACCATGGTGCGGAACGGCAGCTCCAGCCGCTTCAGCACCTCTTCCGCGCATTGCGTCATCCGCTCATGCTCGGCGAGCGAAGACTCCTGGTCGGTGATCGATACCAGCTCGACTTTGTAGAACTGGTGCTGGCGCAGCATGCCGCGTGTGTCACGCCCGGCCGAACCCGCTTCCGAGCGGAAGCAGGGCGTCAACGCAGTATAGCGCAGTGGCAGTTTTTCATGCGCCGTGATTTCCTCGCGCACAAGATTGGTGAGCGGCACTTCGGCAGTGGGGATCAGACCCAGCCGGCCATCGCCATGCGGCGTGAAGAACAGATCGTCCTCGAATTTCGGCAGCTGGTTGGTGCCGAACAGGACTTCGTCCTTGACCATCAGTGGCGGGATGATTTCCTCATAGCCGTGCTCGGTCGTGTGCAAATCGAGCATGAACTGGCCGATGGCACGCTCCATCCGCGCCAGCCCGCTCTTCAGCACAGTGAAGCGCGAGCCCGACAGCTTTGCCGCACGCTCGAAATCCATCATGCCGAGCGCTTCACCGATTTCGAAATGCTCCTTCACCCAGTTCGGCCGCGTCGGCGCCTTGCCGATAATGTGTTTGACGACATTGTCGTGCTCGTCTTTGCCGACCGGGACATCGTCGAGCGGGACATTGGGCAGCACCGCAAGCGCGTCGTTCAGCGCCTTGTCGAGCTCGCGTTCGCGCGCCTCGCCATTCTGGATGAAGGTCTTGATGTCACCGACTTCGGCCTTGAGCTTCTCGGCGAGTGCCGCGTCGCCCGAGCGCATGGCGTTGCCAATCTCCTTGGAGGCGGCGTTGCGGCGCTCCTGCTTGGTCTGCAGTTCGGTGACGTGCTCGCGCCGCGCTTCGTCCTTCTTGATCAACTCGTCGACCGTGGACTGCGCCTCGTCAGCCGACCACGAGCGCTTGGCCAGCGCCTCGACAAGGGCCTTCGGGTTGTCGCGAATCCATTTGATGTCAAGCATGGTTGGTCCGTCCTCAGGTAAGGTCTGAGGGGGTAAACCGCATCCTTGATCGATGCAAGACGGCGACTGTCGCGTTTTTCCGCTAGCGAAAGCGCCGGCCTAGGAAGGAGCCTGCGTTGAGGACGCCTTCGCTGCTTTTTCGGCCACCGCTTCGGCAGCTTCCTGCTTTTCGCGCGCCAGCTTCTGCTTGACCTGGTCGCGCTCGATGAACCGAGCCGCCCAAATCGAAACCTCGTAAAGCAGGATGGTCGGGATAGCCAAGCCGATCTGGCTCATCGGATCCGGCGGCGTCAGCACGGCCGCGACGACGAAGGCGATGACGATCGCCCATTTGCGCTTTTCGGCCAGCGCCTTCGACGACAGCATGCCGACGCGCGTCATCAGGCTGGTCACCACCGGCAGCTGGAACACTAGGCCGAAGGAGAAGATCAGCGTCATGATCAGGCTGAGATATTCCGACACTTTAGGCAGCAGCGAAATCTGCACCTGGTCGTCGGTGCCGGCCTGTTGCATGGCGAGGAAGAACCACATCACCATCGGCGTGAAGAAGAAATAGACCAGCGACGCGCCCATCAGGAACAGGATCGGAGAGGCGATCAGGAACGGCAGGAAGGCGTTGCGTTCGTTCTTATAGAGGCCGGGCGCGATGAATTTGTAGATCTGCGTGGCGATCAGCGGAAAGGCGATGACCATGCCGCCGAACATGGCGAGCTTGACCTGCGTGAAGAAGAATTCCTGCGGCGCCGTATAGATCAGCTCGACCTTGTGCGGATCGAGCCCTGCCCATTGCGTCGCCCATTTGAAGGGGATGACCAAAAGGTTGAACAGCTTTTTGGCAAAGAAGAAGCAGACGAGGAAAGCGACGAAGAAGCCGCCGATCGACCAGATCAGCCGCCGCCGCAGTTCGATCAGATGCTCCATCAGCGGAGCCGACGACTTTTCGATCTCGTCCTTTTCGCTGTCCGTAATGCTCACTTGGCGGCTCCCGCCGTCTTCCTGGCTGCCGGCTTTTTGGCTGGGGCAGGCTGCGGGTCAGCCCTTGTAGTCGCCTTTGGTGCAGCAACTGATTTGGCGGCCTTCGCCGGCGCCACCTTGGCGGTCGCTGCTGACGGCTTGGCCGAAGATTTGGCGGCAGGTGTAGCCTTTGCCGGTGCTGCCTTGGATGCCGCCATCGTGGTTGCCGGCGCCTTGGCTTGCCTGGCCGTCGCTGCCGTCTTTGCAGGCGCTTTTTGGGGCGTTGCTGTTGCAACAGCCGGCGTGACCACGGACTCGTCGGTCATGGCCGGAAAGATCGGCACAGCCGGCGCTATATCCGGTCCGTTGACACCGGGCATCACCGTCGCGCCGTTCTTGAGCGGCTCGGCTGCCTGCGGGGTCTCTGCCGCCGGCGTTGAGGGATCGACCGCCGGCTTCGGCTTCATCACCGCATCGACGCCGGAGCGCACGTCGGCTGCCGCCTGTTCGAATGGATTGATCTGCTTGCGGATCTCGGCCGCCGGATTGAGGCTCCTGAGCGTATCGACCGACTTCTTGACGTCGTCGAGTTCGGCTTCCTTCAGCGCCTCGTTGAACTGTTTCTGGAAATCGGAGGCCATCGCGCGCAGCTTCGCCGTCGTGCGGCCGAAGGTGCGCAGCATATTTGGCAAATCCTTTGGCCCGACGACCACGATCATGACGATCGCGATCACCAGCATTTCGGTCCAGCCGACTTCAAACATGGCAATCAGTTCCGACTAGTGCTTGTCGCCCAAAGTGCGAAGCGGTTTTGGGACAACGACCTGCACAAAAGCAACAACCTTGGGCTCAGCTCTTGCTGGCCTTTTCCTTCACTGCCGAAACGGTCTCGTCGGGACGGTGCTCGACGGTGCGCTTGTCATCGGCGGTATCGTCGTCGGCCATGCCCTTCTTGAAGCTCTTGATGCCCTTGGCCATGTCGCCCATCAGCTCGGGAATCTTGCCGCGGCCGAACACCAGCAGCACGATCACCAGCACGATCATCCAGTGCCAAATCGAAAATGAACCCATTGTAACTCTCTCTCGAATGTTTTCCCTGGCGATGATCTATGCGTTTTCGCGTTGGGATTCAAACACAACAGCGACAAAGTTTATGAAGGCGCGGCTTATGTCACGCATTTTCGGCAAGGCTGCCCGCTACCAATCGGCGCATCTACATCCGCAATGCAGCTTTTTGACAGCGGTTTGCGGTCAATCTTCCGTGACGCGCGGCGTCAGCAGGCCGAGTTCCTCGAGGTCGATGTCGGTCAGCGCATCCTCGTCCTCGGTCAGCGCATCCGGATCGGCCGGCGGTAGCGGGATGGCGAAATTCGACGGCATGCGGCCGGAAAGCAGCCCCGCTCCCTTCAACTCGTCCATGCCGGGAAGATCACGGATCTCCTCGAGCGCGAAATGGTCGAGGAAAGTGTCCGTCGTGCCGTAGGTGACCGGACGGCCGGGCGTGCGGCGGCGGCCGCGCATCCGCACCCATTCCGTTTCGAGCAGCATGTCGAGCGTGCCCTTCGAGGTCTCGACGCCTCTGATGTCCTCGATCTCGGCGCGCGTCACCGGCTGGTGGTAGGCGATGATCGCCAGCACTTCGAGCGCCGCGCGGGAAAGCTTGCGCTGCTGGACCGTATCGCGGCTCATCAGGAAGGCGAGATCGCCGGCCGTGCGGAATGCCCAGGCGTCGCCGACCCGCAGCAGATTGACTCCGCGCCGCGCATAGATCTGCTGCAGCTCGGCCATGGCAGCGGCTATGTTGATGCCATCAGGCAGTCTGGCTGCGAGCTGCTTTTCGCTGACCGGTTCGGCGCTGGCGAATACGATCGCCTCGGCCATGCGCACGGCTTCCGCCATATGCAGCCGTTCGCCAGGATTCATGGGCGAGTTCTGGGTCTCAGTCGGGTCCTGGGCGATAATGCCCTCCTCCGTCTCTTCTTCGACCTTGAACGGGATGACCGAAGCGTTGGCGCGTTCGCTCATGATGCCACCTCGACTGCTTTGATTGCCGGCTCCCGGTGGTCGCGCAGATAGATCGGCGCAAACGCCTGGTCCTGCCGCACATCGATCTGCCGCTCGCGCACCATTTCCAGTGTTGCGGCGAACGAGCTGGCGATGGCCGTGCGGCGTTCTTCCGGACTGGTCATATAGGCGATCAGGAAGCTGTCGAGCGCCGTCCAGTCGCGCAGCGACCCGATCAGCCGGGCCAGGATGTCGCGCGCGTCCTTGAGCGACCAGACGCCGCGCCTGGCGATCGTCACATTGGTGATCGCCTGTTTCTGGCGCTGCTGCACATAGGCGGTGAGCAGATCGTAGAGCGAGGCAGAATAGGCGTTGCGCTTTTCGACGATGACCATTTCCGGCATGCCGCGCGCAAACACGTCGCGGCCGAGCCGGTTGCGGTTGACCAACCTTGCCGAAGCGTCGCGCATGGCTTCCAGGCGCTTCAGCCGGAACTGCAGCACCGCCGCCAGTTCCTCGCCGCTTTCGCCCTCTTCGCCGGGCTGTTTCGGGATCAAAAGCTTCGACTTGAGGAAGGCCAGCCACGCCGCCATCACCAGATAGTCGGCGGCAAGCTCGAGCCTCAGCGCCCTCGCCGTCTCGACAAAGGTCAGATATTGCTCGACCAGCGCCAGGATGGAAATGCGCGCCAGGTCGACCTTTTGGGTGCGGGCAAGGTGCAGCAGAAGGTCAAGCGGACCTTCGAAGCCGGCGACATCGACAACCAGCGACGGATCGCCCGTGACGCGTGAATCGTCGTTCTCGGCCCACAGACGGTCCATCGGTGCGGCCTTCGCAGCCTTGCTGTCCAATGTTTCCGCCACTTACTTCTGCTTCCTCTTGGTCTAGGCCACCGCGTCGAAATAGGTGGCAAACTCGGCGCGTATTTCGATTTCGTCGGCCCGGTCGCGATCCCTTATATAGGTCAGCGCCCGCCTGGCGCGTTCGAGCGACGTTCCTTCAAGTCCCGTGGTTCGCGATGCGATGCCCGCCATCTCTTCGAAAACGCCATTGCAGTGAAGGACCAGATCGCAGCCCGCCGCAAGGATCGAGGCCGCCTTTGTCGGGAAATCCCCAGAAAGTGCCTTCATCGAGGTGTCGTCGCTCATCAACAGCCCGTCGAAGCCGATCTCGCGGCGGATGATCTCGTCGATGACCTTGCCCGACGTGGTCGCCGGGTTGTTCGGATCGATGGCGCTGTAGACGACATGCGCCGTCATCGCCATCGGCAGATGGCTAAGCTCCCGGAACGGGGCGAAATCATGCCGCTGCAGCTCGCTCAGCGAGGCATCGACGACAGGCAGTTCGAAATGCGTGTCGGCAAAGGCGCGTCCATGACCCGGAATGTGCTTCATCACCGGCAGCACGCCGCCCGACATCAGCCCTTCCGCCGCCGCGCGGCCGAGTTCGATGACTGGGCGCGGCTCCTTGGCGTAGGCGCGCGCGCCGATGACATCGCTGGCGCCCTCGATCGGCACATCCAGCACCGGCAGGCAGTCGGCTGAGATCCCGTAGCGCAAAAGGTCGAAGGCATGCAGCCGCGCCATCAGCCAGGCGGCGCGTGTGCCGGCGTCGTGATCTTTGCGCCATAGTGCGCCGAGCGCGCCGCCGGCAGGATAGTTCGGCGCCAGCGGCGGCCGCAGGCGCTGCACCCGCCCGCCTTCCTGGTCGATGAACACCAGCGCGTCGGGGCGCCCGATACAGTCGCGCATCTCGGCAACCAGATCGCGGATCTGCTCGGTTTCGCCGATGTTGCGCGCAAACAGGATGAAGCCCCACGGGCATTCATTGCGATAGAAACGGATTTCGTCGCGGGTGAGCGATTTCCCGGCACAGCCGAGGATCATGGATTTTGATTCGGTCATTCCCTGAGTTTAGGGCTTCGCGCGGTCAAAGGGAATCACCCCGGGCCGTAAGCGCCTGAACCCCTCGTCCATCCACATGAAAAAGCCGGCGCGCCCCTTGGGAACGTGCCGGCTTCGATGATTGGTCAGGTCTTAGCGCGACACGAAGCAGTTGCCACCGGCAGCCTTGTAGCTGGTGCACAGATTGATCGCATCGTTGCGCGACTGCGCCGGGACGCGGACACGGTAGAAAGTGCCCTTGCCGGCGATCTCCGCCTTGACGATGTTGGCGGTGCGACCAGCGAGCACATTGCCATAGCGGCGCTGCAGGTCGGCATAGTTGGCCTGGGCGCTTTCGACCGTCGGCTGCGAAGCAATCTGCATGGACCACGAACCGCCTGATGTCGCAGCCGTCGCCGGAATAGAGGCAACCTGGTCCGGCTTGACCTCGCCGACCACGTCGACCGGCTGATCGGACGGGCGCTGCGGCGCCACTGCAACCGTCTGCGGCGTGTTGGCGGACTGCGTCTCAACCTTCGGTGCAGCCGCCGGCTTCACCGGCTTGACCGGCTTGGCGGTTTCGGCACCAGCCTGGTCGCCATTTGCCTGATCGGCGGCCGGCGCCACGGTGCCGGTCTGCTCGGCATCACCTGACGGTGCGACGTGCTGCGGCGCCGGGTCAAGCGGCTCGGCCGCCGCAATTTGCGGTGCGGCCGGCGTCGGATCCTCGCGTGCCACCAGCGAGCCGTCGGGCTTGACCACCATGGTCCGCACCTTGCGCGGGGCAACGGCGACCGTATCGGGGTTCTTGTCCGCTTCCTGCAGAACCTGCGCGATGCGGTCCTCGGACTTGGGTGCCGGTGCCACAGCCGCGTCGGGGTTGCCGGCGGCGTCGGTGCCAGGGGCAGCATCGGTATCGTCGGGTGAAAGATCGACGACGCGGCTTTCCGGCTCCTGCGCCTTCACATCGACCGGCTCTTCGGTGTTGGTGACCAGCTTCTCCTGCACCGGCTCGGCCGGCTTGGTGCCCTTGGCGACCGCGTCATAGACCTTGTTGTCCTGGTTCGGCACCACGGCGCCGCCGGGATTTTCCGGCTTGACCTTGATCGGTGTGTTGTCGGCCTTGACGATCACCGGAGCGTCGCTGCCGCCCTTGCCGCCAAAGGACAGGGCAAAGGCGCCAAGGCCACCTGCAATCGCCACCGCAGCAACGATCCCGGCGACCAGCAGGCCGCTCCTGCGCGGCCTTGCAGCTTCCTGCTCGGCCAGGCCCGGCACCGCCATCGCCTCGTCCAGGTCCGGATCATAGTCGAGCTCGTCGACCGCGAAATCGTCAGCCTGCAAAACCGGCCGGTTGCCCGGCAGATCCTTCATATCGAAGCCGCCGGCGGCACCAGTATAGGCAGGTTGCGCTGCGGCCACAGGCGCTTCTGCCGGCCGCGCCGCATAGGCGCGCTGGTCGAGCTCGTGGCCAGAACTGAAGCCGGAGCTGTAGGACTCGTCGTCATAAGCAGCGCTGCGCGTGGCCGCAGGCGGCGGCGCCGCTTCCACCGCATTCATGTCGGTGAGCAGACCGGCGAATTCGGCGTCGATATCGTCGTAGGCCGCCGGCTCGTCTTCCTGGAAGCTGAGCTCGGGAATGTCGAGGTCGTCGGCGATCGCCACCACACGCTCCGGCACATCGACCGTCTCGACATCCGGCATCTCGTCATAAGCCGAAAGCGGCGCCTCGCGCGTTGGCGCCGGCGCCACAAAGGCGGCAGCGACGGGCTGGTCGCGATAGGTTGGCGCTGCCGCCGGCGGCATCGAAGGCTTTTCTTCAAACGAAGCTTGAGGCGGCGCTGCAAAAGAAGGTTGCGGCTGCTCTGCGAAAGAAGGGTTGGCGGGGGTCGGGGTCACGCGGCTCCACGAACGCGCCGGCTCCGGCGGTGTCGAGCGCCAGTCGCCAGTAACCGGTGCGGCTGTGTCGTCATCACCGAGATCTATGCCCTTGGCCAAGGCCGCATCGAAGGCATGATCGTCGAACTCGATCTCGGGCTCCTGGCCCTCAAGTTCCCCCGCAAGCAGATCACCGAAATCGGCATCGTTCCGGGCCGCGTCGGCCTGAGGAGCCTGCGCAGGGGCGTGTTCGTCCAGATCCCAATCGAGATTATCGGCTGGAGCCGCGGGAGCCGCAGCGGACCGCTGCACCGGCACGACAGGCTCATGGGCTCTTGTGGGCTCGATGACTGGCACCGGCCTTGGTGTGGTCATCGCGCCAAGCAGCGCGTTGAGTTCATCTTCCAAAGTCCGCTCGTCAGCGGCCGGCGCGGCCGGGGTCGCCTCAACGACTGGCGCCACAACAGCGGGCGCCACATAAGCGGGCGCGACTGGGGCTGGCTGCACCGGAGCGGCGACGACCTCGGCAACCGGCTCTTGGTCGGCAACCGCATCGTCGATGCTCAGATCGAAATCGTCGAATGCCTCATGTTCGGCCTCATGGGAGGGGCCGGCCTCCGCAGTCCACGCCGGCGTCTCATCGGCTTCCGGCGCGTCCATCTCAACCGGCGCGCTGGCCTCGAGATCACTGACATCCAGATCGCGCTCTTCCGGATCCTCGGCTTCAACGGGCTGAGCTTCGAACGCCTGAGGCTCGAAATCCTGGGCGGCGAAATCCATGTCGACGTCGGCCATTGCGTCTTCGAAATGACCGGCAAAGCCCTCATCGGCAACCGCGTGGTCGCCGGCGTCGACGACATGAACCGGGGCCTCGGCTGCCGGAACGGCATAGTGCTCCTGCGCCGGCACATTTCTGTCCAGCGTCAACTCGTCTTCCAGCGACAGCGAGACGGCATTGTCGAAATCATCGTCGAATGCGACGTCGTCGGCAGGCGCGGCAACTTCGGCGACATGGGCTACATCACCCGTCGCATCGTCGTCGAGCAGCAATCCCTGCTCGAGCGAAGCGGCAAGCTCGTCGTCCATCGGCAGGTCGTCTTCGAGCGGTGACACGTTTTCCAGCGACCTGGCGACAGCAGTGTCGAAATCGTCATCGAATACAGGTTCTTCGAACGCGGGCTCGACGGCAACCGCCGCAGCCTGCGGGAGAACGCCAAAATCATGATCCGCAGCATCGTCGAACACGAAATCATGGTCCAGCGAAGCGGCGAGCGCATCGTCCATCGCGGCATCGGCGGTTTCGAAAGCCGGCTCGCGAATCTCGGCGGCAGGCTGGTGAACCTCGGGAGCCGGCTGGCTGACCTCCATGGAAGTGAGGTCGTCGCCGAATTCGCCCATCAACTCCTTCTCGAGGTCGATTTCGAAATCACCCTCGTCCGCAGCCTTCTCGACGGCTGGCGCCTGTGGCTTGACCGGCTGGCGCGGATCGAAACCCATGATCCTGGTCAGTTCCGCGAACGGATCATCCTGGTCGATGTCGTTGTTGTCGGCTGCTCTCAGCTGGGTTCTGTCTGCCATTATTGTTCCCGAACTCGCACTCATTCGGACGCCATGGACGTCGCGTAGGGTTGGCCCTTACCAGCGCAATGTGGGCAAATGGTGACAGGTGTTTTAGTCAAACCTAACGCATTTCGGCGGGCGCATCAGCCCCAATCAGCGTCAGGCCGGAGGTCAAAACATCCGAAACAGCCTGCACCAGCCCTAGTCTGGCATGAGTCAATTGTCGGTCGTTAACCTTAACAAAACGTAAGTCTGGATTCTCGGTGCCCCGATTCCAGTGCCCATGGAAGCTGGAGGCGAGATCGTAGAGGTAGAATGCCAGCCTGTGCGGCTCCAGCGCAAGAGCCGCTGATTCAATCAGCCGGGGATATTCGGCCAGCTTCCGGATCAGCCCGATCTCGCCCTCATCGGTCAGCGACGCCGACGCCTCCGCCAGGCTTTTGCGGTCGAAATTGGCCTCGCCCAGCTGCTCGCTCGCCTGCCGGAACACCGAATGGCAGCGCGCCGAGGCGTACTGCACGTAGAACACCGGATTATCCTTCGACTGCTCGGTCACCTTGGCGAAGTCGAAGTCGAGCGGCGCATCGCTCTTGCGGTAAAGCATCATGAAGCGGATCGCATCGCGACCGACCTCCTCCACCACTTCGCGCAGTGTGACGAAGTCGCCCGAGCGCTTCGACATCCGAATCGGTTCGCCATCGCGAAACAGCTTCACCAGATTGCACAGCAGCACGGTCAGCTTGAGCTTGAGATCATCACCTGCAATCGCCCGCGCCAAGGCTTCCAGCCGTTTGACATAGCCGCCATGGTCGGCGCCCAGCACATAGATCAGGTCGACAAAGCCGCGATCGACCTTGTCCTTGAGATAGGCGACGTCGGCGGCGAAATAGGTGAACAAGCCGTCGGACTTGACCAGCGCCCGGTCCATGTCGTCGCCGACCGCGGTCGAGCGGAACAGAGTCTGCTCGCGGTCTTCCCAGTCGTCCGGCTTTTCGCCCTTGGGCGGCGGCAGCTTGCCCTTGTAGATATGGCCCTTCAGCGTCAGATCGTTGATCGCCGAGCGGATCTTCCTGGCGTTGTCAGCATGCAGCGTGCGCTCGGAGAAGAACACATCGTGATGCACGTTGAGCAGCGCCAGATCCGAGCGGATCATCGCCATCATCGCATCGATGGTACGGTCCTTGACGATGGCCAGCGCCTCGTCATCCGGCATCTGCAACAGCTTGCGGCCGAATTCAGCAACCAGCGCCTCGCCGACCGGAACCAGATAATCGCCGGGGTAGAGACCAGCCGGTATCTCGCCAATGTCGTCGCCGAGCGCTTCGCGGTAGCGCAGGAAGGCCGAACGCCCGAGCACGTCGATCTGCGAGCCGGCGTCGTTGATGATGTATTCCTTGGTCACGTCGTAGCCGGCGAAGGCCATCAGATTGGCCAGCGTGTCGCCGACCACCGCACCCCGGCAATGGCCGACATGCATCGGCCCGGTGGGGTTGGCCGAGACATACTCGACATTGGTCTTGCGGCCACCACCGATGGTCGAGCGGCCATAGTTGCGGCCCTGCCCGAGCAGCGCGGTCAGATGCGCCTGCCAGAAAGCGTCCTTGAGCTTGAGATTGACGAAGCCGGGACCGGCGACGTCGGCCCCGACAACATCGGCGTCGCTGCGCAGCACCTCCACCAGCCGCTCGGCCAGCGCGCGCGGGTTCTGCCCGGTGGGCTTGGCCAGCACCATCGCCGCATTGGTGGCGAGATCGCCATGGCTGGCGTCGCGCGGCGGCTCGACGGCAATGCGCGACAGGTCGGGCGTAGCGCCATTACTGTCTTTCAAATCAAGCGCTTCGACGGCTTTTGTGATTCGCGCGCTGAAATCGGCGAAGATATTCATGGGTCTTGCTCTGGCGGACTGTGCAGGAGAACCGGCTCGTTGGCCGGCAAATCGCGCCCGCCCTAGCTTAAATCGGGCGTATGGTCAAACAGACGGCGGTGTTCCTTCAAGGCGTAGGTGTCGGTCATCCCCGCCAGGAAATCGGCAACGCTGCGCGCCTTGATACGGTCTTCGGCCCGGTCGAGCCCCTCACGCCAGCCATCCGGCATGGCGCGTGGATCGGCGAAATAGACGTCGAACAGGTCGCGCACGATCTGCTCGGCATCACCGCGCACGCGCATCACCTCATCATGCCTGTAGAGGTGCTTGTAGAGAAACGCCTTCAATTCCTTCTCGGTCGCCGCCATCCCGGCGGAAAACGTCACCATCGTCTCGCCCGCCGCCCGCACCGCTTCAGCGCTGTCAGGCTTGATGCGCTCCAAATTGGCGGTGGTCGAAACGATGACGTCCTCGACCATCATAGTGATCTGCCGGCGCATCAGCTCATGGCCGGTGCGCACATCGTCAAGGCCGGGATAGCGCGCACGCACGCCCGCGAGGATCGATCCCGGCAGGGCAACCTCCTCCAGCATGTCCAGCGTCAGGAAGCCGGAGCGCAGGCCGTCATCTATATCATGGGTATTGTAGGCAATGTCGTCGGCGATCGCCGCGCACTGCGCCTCGATACCGGCGAAACGGTCGAGTTCGAGGTCGTGCAGCTGCGAATAGTCCCGGATCGCCTGCGGCACCGGGCCTTTGAGGCCTTTTCCCTTGGCGTCGGTCAGCGGGCCATTGTGCTTGACTAGGCCTTCCAGCGTTTCCCAGGTCAGGTTCAGCCCGTCGAACTCGGCATAGCGCCGTTCCAGCCGCGTCACCACGCGCAGCGACTGGGCATTGTGGTCGAAGCCGCCCCATTGGGTCATTCGCTCGTTCAGCGCGTCCTCGCCGGTATGGCCGAACGGCGTGTGGCCGAAATCGTGGACCAGGGCGACCGCCTCGGCCAGATCCTCATCGCCGCGCAGCGCCCGCGCCAGAGCGCGCGCAATCTGCGCCACCTCGATCGAATGCGTCAGGCGGGTGCGATAGTGGTCGCCTTCATGCGCCACGAACACCTGTGTCTTGTGCTTCAGCCGGCGGAACGCGGTGGAATGGATGATGCGGTCGCGGTCGCGCTGGAACGGTGTGCGCGTCGGACTCTCGACCTCGTCATAGAGCCGCCCGCGCGACTTGGCGGGATCGCTGGCATAGGCTGCGCGCGGCCGATAGCCGAACCCAATGTCGCCAAGCTCATTTGTCATGGCTGATGCCGCCGCAGTTGACTTGCCCCTTCCCGCTTCATACCTATCATGTGAAACCGAAAGCAAGGTGACGCCCATGGGCGCTGATGCCAAGACTGCCATGAAAGTCGAAATGACCGAGTCCGCCGCCAGGCGGATCGCGAAAATCGTCTCTGGCGAAGCCGGCAAGACGGCCCTGCGCGTCTCCGTCGAAGGCGGCGGCTGCTCCGGCTTTTCCTACAAGTTCGATCTGGTCGACACGCGCAATGACGACGACGTCGCCATCGAGAAGGACGGCGCCACCGTGCTGATCGACGATCTGTCGCTGGTCTATATGGGAGGCTCGGTCATCGACTTCGTCGACGATCTGATGGGCCAGTCGTTTCAGATCCGCAACCCCAATGCAGTCGCCTCCTGCGGCTGCGGCACCAGCTTTTCCATCTAGTCAGATGCCTGCCATCGGCGCGGTCCGTCAGGTCGCCCTGTCGGCCGGGCGCGATCTCGATGTCACGCTGGCATTCTGGCGCGATGTGCTCGGCCTGGGAGTTCACGCCCGATACGATCCGCCCGGAATGGCCTTTATTATGGCCGGCGACGTGCGCCTGCTGTTCACCGATGGCGTGCCGGCAGGAACCGTCTATCTCGATATTGTGGGCCTCGAAACCTTCCACGCCGAGGCGAAAGCATCCGGCGTTCCCTTCACCGCACCGCCTGCACTCGTCCACAACGATGCCGAAGGCACGTTCGGTCCAGCGGGGGAAAGCGAGTGGATGGCCTTTCTAAAGGACCCGGCAGGCAATACGATCGGACTTGTCGAACGTCTCCCGCCTGAACACCTCTGAGGCTGCCCATGAAAATCGTCACCTGGAACATCAACGGCGTTCGCGCCCGCATCGGCAACCTCACTCATTGGCTGACCGAGAGCCAGCCCGACATCGTCTGCCTGCAGGAGATCAAGACGGTCGACGAGCAGTTCCCACGCGCCGAGATCGAGGCGCTGGGCTACAATGTCGAAACCCATGGCCAGAAGGGTTTCAATGGCGTCGCTCTGCTGTCGAAGCTGCCGTTCGACGAGGTCATAAGGGGCCTGCCGGGCGACGACGCGGATGAGCAGGCGCGCTTCATCGAGGGCGTGTTCTCGACCGACCAGGGCGCGCTGCGCGTCGCCTCGCTCTATCTGCCGAACGGCAATCCGATCGATGACGAGAAGAAATTCCCCTACAAGCTGTCGTGGATGGACCGGCTGCATCGCTGGGCCGAGCAGCGCCTGCTTCTGGAAGAGGCGCTGGTGCTCGCCGGTGACTACAATGTCATCCCCGAGCCGATCGACGCACGCTTCCCCGAGAACTGGCTGGGCGATGCGCTGTTCCAGCCGCAGACCCGGCAGGCCTT
Organism: Mesorhizobium sp. PL10; assembly: GCF_053714315.1. Taxonomy (NCBI): domain Bacteria; kingdom Pseudomonadati; phylum Pseudomonadota; class Alphaproteobacteria; order Hyphomicrobiales; family Phyllobacteriaceae; genus Mesorhizobium; species Mesorhizobium sp. PL10. The sequence goes on from NZ_JBSKBR010000003.1 coordinate 264,862, forward strand.
CCGCCGACTGAAGAACCTCGGCTTCACCGAGGCGGTGCGCGCCGTCACCGACACGGCCGATGTCTACACCTTCTGGGATTATCAGGCCGGCGCCTGGCAGAAGAACAACGGCATTCGCATCGACCATCTGCTGTTGTCGCCCGAGGCCGCCAACCGCTTTTCCTCGGCCTCGATCGAAAAGCACGTGCGCGCCTGGGAAAAACCCTCCGACCATGTGCCGGTGGCGATCGATCTGGCGCTGCAGCCGGCCTGAGATCAGCCGAAACCCTGATATCGCCACAATCGCGCCATTCAGTCGGACATCAGCATGGCGGCTGGGGTTCCATGACCATACGATTCCTTCTTTGTCCGATCGGCCTGGCAATTGCCATGGCTGCACCTGCAGCCGCCCTGGCCGACCAGGAGTGCCTGGCCAATGGCAAGTCCTACCAGATAGGCCAGGTCGCATGCCTGACGGTTTCCGACCAGAGCCACATGGCCCGCTGCGACCTGGTGCTCAACAACACCTCCTGGACGAAGATTGGCGACACCTGTCCTGACAGCACGATGAAGCCTCACCTGCACGTCACGCCGATCTCGATGCCGATACACAGAGCGGCGCGGGCGGAACCCACCGAGAACTGAGAAGCTGCTGATCTCCCCACTTGTGGGGGAGATGGCCGGCAGGCCAGAGGGGGGCGTGAAGAAATGCTACTTCTCGTCCAGCCTACAAAGTGCCGAGCACTACCCAACTGCAACTTGCAATAGCTTGAAAAGCCGGCGGGACAGCGCCCCCCTCTGCCCTGCCGGGCATCTCCCCCACAAGGGGGGAGATGGCTATTTCACTGGTCGCCGCCGCCCTTGGTCAGGATGTCGTCAGCCAGCGATATGGCGGTGCGGCGGTCGGCTTCGCCGGCGGCGGCAAACGCCTCTTCCTGCATGCCGCGGATCCACGGCTGGTCGGCCGGCGAGGCGCGTTCGAGCGCGGCCGTCATCATGGCCAGCCCGCGCACGATCTTGCCGCTCTGGAACAAAAGATTGCCGAGCGTCGCCTGGGCGCCGGCATGGCCTTTTTCGGCGGCGAGCTGGAACCAGCGGCCGGCCTGCTTGACGCTGGCCTTCACGCCGCCCTCGCCCTTCAGGAACATCTGGCCCATCTCGAACTGGGCGTTCGGATTGCGGTAGTTGGCGGCTGCGCGCATGTAATATTCCTGCGCTGCGACCTCGTTTTCCTCGACCGGGCTGCCGGGAATGCCCGTCCTGAGATAGTCGCCCAGCGCCACCAGCGCGTCGGAGACATAGCTTTCCTCCGGCGATCCCGGCTCGACATCCTGGTCTACGATCTCGGAGAAGAATTTGAAAGCCGCATAGTCGTCGCGGGTCACGCCGTCGCCTTCTGCATACATGCGCGCGAGCTTCCAGGTGGCGCCTATCTGGCCGTTCTCGGCGGCGTATTTATACGCCTCGACCGCCTGTTCCTTGTGGCCGCTCTTGTAGGCGGAGAAGCCGAACTGGAACACGGCCCACGGGCTCGATTGCGGCTTTACGCCGGTCTTGTCGTCGAACACCTTGTCGTCGAAGGCCATGGCCTGGCCCACGGCGCCAAAGATCGCAACAGCGACCAGTGCCGGAAGGACAGACGACCTCAACAACTCAGATATCCGCATAGCAATGTGTTTCTTTGGCACCGCCGGGATGGGTGACCGCGCCGTCGCGGGCGGGCCCCACCGTCTGTGCGTATTTCCAGATCGCGCCCGACTGATAATCGGTCGTGCGCGCCTTCCAGGTCTTCGCCCTCGTTGCCAGTTCAGCCTCGGACAGATCGACCTCGATCGCGCCTTTGGTTGCATCGATCGAGATCACATCGCCGTCTTTCAACAGCCCGATCGGTCCGCCAACGGCAGCTTCGGGTCCGACATGGCCGATGCAGAAGCCGCGCGTCGCGCCCGAAAACCGGCCGTCGGTGATGAGGGCCACCTTGCCTCCCATGCCCTGGCCGTAGAGAGCCGCCGTCGTCGACAGCATCTCGCGCATGCCCGGGCCGCCGCGCGGACCTTCGTAGCGGATGACGAGAACCTCGCCTTCCCGGTAGTTGCGGTGCGTGACCGCCTCGAAACATTCCTCTTCCGAATCGAAACAGCGTGCCGGGCCTGAGAATTTCAGCTCCGTCATGCCCGCGACCTTCACGATCGCACCCTCGGGGGCAAGGTTACCCTTCAAGCCCACGACACCGCCGGTTTGGGTGATTGGTCGGTTGGCGGGACGGACCACATCCTGGCTATCATTCCAGACAACGTGCTCCATGTTTTCGGCCAAAGTACGGCCGGTCACGGTCAGGCAGTCGCCATGCAGATAGCCGTGGTCGAGCAGTGTCTTCATCAGCAGCGGAATGCCGCCGGCCTCGAACATGTCCTTGGCGACATATTTGCCGCCCGGCTTGAGGTCGGCGATGTAGGGCGTCTTCTCGAAAATCGCCGCGACGTCGAACAGGTCGAACTTGATGCCTGCCTCATGCGCGATCGCCGGCAGGTGCAACGCCGCATTGGTCGAGCCGCCGGTGGCCGACACCACCGTCGCCGCGTTTTCCAGCGCCTTCAGCGTGACGATGTCGCGCGGCCGGATGTTTTTGGCGACCAGCTCCATGATCTTTTCGCCGGAGGCGAAATTGAAGCGGTCGCGCATTTCGTAAGGCGCCGGCGCACCGCAGGAATAGGGCAGCGCCAGGCCGATCGCCTCGGCGACGGTGGCCATGGTGTTGGCGGTGAACTGGGCGCCGCAGGAGCCGGCCGACGGACAGGCCGCCTGTTCGATCTCAAGCAGCTCAGCATCGCTGACCGCTCCGACCGAGTGCTGGCCGACCGCCTCGAACACATCCTGCACGGTGATCTGCCGGCCGCGATAGCTGCCGGGCAGGATCGAGCCGCCATAGATGAAGATCGATGGCACATTGAGCCGAACCATGGCCATCATCATGCCGGGCAGCGACTTGTCGCAGCCGGCAAGGCCGACCAGCGCATCGTAGCAATGGCCGCGCATGGTGAGTTCGACCGAATCGGCGATGACATCGCGCGACACCAGCGACGACTTCATGCCCTGGTGGCCCATGGCAATGCCGTCGGTGACGGTGATAGTGCAGAATTCACGTGGCGTGCCGTTGGCGGCCGCGACGCCCTTCTTGACCACTTGTGCCTGTCGCATCAGCGAGATGTTGCAGGGCGCGGCTTCGTTCCAGCAGGAGGCGACACCGACCAGCGGCTGCGCGATCTCGGCTGCCGAAAGGCCCATGGCATAGAGATAGGAACGGTGCGGCGCACGCGCCGGGCCGACGGTCACATGGCGGCTAGGCAGCTTGGCCTTGGAAATGACTCTGGCGTCCATACTCTTCCTTGCCGGGCGGTGCGGCCTGCCTCATCGCCGAGCCTTCTGGCGCGTGTCCCGAGACAAATTCGAGGTGCGCCGGGTTTATGGCGGGAAATGGGCAATTTGGTCGGGAGGAACCGTAGCGCGGGGGTTGTTCAGAAACTGTTGCCAAAACGTCACAATCGCGAGAGGGGCATTAGTGCGGTTATATGCAACGCAGCTTGGATGACGGAGGCATCGGCAGTGCCAATCCAAAAGAAAAAGGCCGGGCATTGCCCGGCCTTTTCATTCGACTTTCCAGAGGCTTAGAACTTGATCTTGAGGCCGCCCGAAATCGCCGTGACCAGATCGTTGCCGAAGTCGTAGCTGACTTCCTCGCCTGCCACATAGCCGTTTTCGCCATTCACTGTTCCCGAATGGCCGCTGGTCAGCACGCCGATCGCACCGGCCAGACGAACCTCTATGTTGGGCTTGGGCGTGTAGGCGACGCCGCCGCCGACTGTCCAGGTATCGGTCTGCGAGCCATAGCCGTGAGAGGTGCCGCGATCCCAGGAAAGCTGGCCGGCCGCACTCCAGTCATCGTTGAACTTGTGGCCAATGCCGCCGGTGACGGTCCAGCCGTCACGATACATCAGGTCCAGCGAGGTGATCTGGGCTGAATGCAGGGCATCACCGGTAACGCACAGCGCAGAGGGAGTGCCCTGGACGCAAATCGGAACACTCTGCAGCAGGCTCCAGTTGACCCACTTGAGCGAGCCGAAGGCGAGCCAGCCGGGCGCAATGCCCGACTGCAACTTCAATTCGACCGTGTCCGGCATGTACTCCGTCGCGCCGTAGATCGGCAGCACGACAAGGCCAACATGCGTCAAGTCCAGCGTGCCCGAGATGTTGTCGAGCTTGACCCGCGAATTGTAGACGAGGCTGGCGCGCAGCGCGATTTCTGGGATTTCATAGGCAAGGCCGGCGCGCCAGCCCCAGCCGGTCCCCTTGAGATCAACACGGCCGGTTCCCTGGAAACCCGGCACCAGCGGTGACACCAGGTCTTCCTTGAAGCCATAGACTTCCTGGTAATAGACGCCGCCTATGAAGCGAACCTGGCCTTTGCCGGCATCCATCTTGTAAGAACAAGTGCCGGCGTAGTTGTTGCTCTTGATGTCCGTTTCCATGTTGGACTCGGCACCAGCCCACAGACCCGGATTTGTGTGCGCGCCCCACGGCTGGGAATAGTCGAACATGCAGTCGACCCCCTTGACGACCTCGGCCTTGACGCCGATTCGCGGCACCCAGTAGCTCTTGCTGTCTTTCGCAGTGCTGCCCAGGAATGTAAGATTGCCGTCACTCGGATCGGTATCGACCGCGTTCTTGAGCTTGCGCTCTGGCATCACATAAGTCGCCTCGGCTTCCGTGGCGAACGGAGCTGGATCAAACAGAAGGTCTATGTCGTAGCCACCGCGCTCAATGCCGCCGGCATGCACGGAACCGATCAAGCCCAGCGAAAAACACCCCGCCCCCAGCAGTGTTTTCAAACGCAAATTGTTCATGGATGTCCTCCCCGAATTCGAGTGCGTCAAGCTAGAACCAATTCAGGTTAACGGTGCAACAATGAAATCACATAGCGTACACGTACACTCTTGCGGACCGCATTTCGAACACAGTGGCGGCCTGGCCAGCAGGTCCAAAAATGGCCATTTGGGAGGCACATTAGGAAAGAAATCAGAAAGAAACGCTTAAAACGGCACGAAATCCGGCTGTTTTGCCGGCATTCCTCCCGATTGTTACATTATGGCAACAATGGGGCTGAAACTTTCCGTTTACGTCAATATTAACGCAACGGAATGCCTGTTTTTTGGGCAAAAGAGCCGTCGCGAAGCGCTTGTCGGCGCCCCGCGAATCCGGTGCTCAACCGGCGTCGCGCACCCTGGTCAACGCCACCGAGAGCTTCTCCTGCTGATCGCGGTATTCGTCGAGTTTTTCGCGCTCGGCTGCGACGATCTCTTCCGGCGCGCTGGCGACGAATCGTTCGTTCGACAGCTTCTTGTGCAGCCGCGCGATCTCCTCGGTCACCTTGGCCAGTTCCTTCTGCAGCCGCACCGCCTCGGCGGAAAGATCTATCAGGCTGCCGAGCGGCAAGCAGATTGTCGCCTCGTTGAGCACGATCTGGGCCGAGCCCTTGGGTGCGGCGTCCTGCAGCGAGATATCGCCGACCCGCGCCAGCCGCTTGATGGCGGAGGCATGGCGTTCCAGCCTCTGGTGGGTCTCGGCGCTGGCGCCGACCACCACCAGCGGCGCGATCGCCGCCGGCGGCACGTTCATCTCCGAGCGCACGGAGCGGATGCCGGAGACGAGATCAACCAGCCAGTTGATGTCGGCGGCTGCATCGGCGTCCTCGAAATCCGGTGACGGCCAGGCGGCGTGGCAAAGCAGCGAGTCGCGCGTCCTGCCCTCGCCTGCCGTCTGCGCCCACAATTCCTCGGTCATGAACGGCATCATCGGGTGAAGCAGCTTGTAGATTTCGTCGAGCACGAAGGCGACGCAGGCGCGGCTTTCCGCCTTGGCCGCCTCGTCGGCGCCCATGAACACCGGCTTCAACAGTTCCAGATACCAGTCGCAGAACAGGTTCCAGACAAAGCGGTAGGCAGCGCCCGCAGCTTCGTTGAAGCGGTATGAGGTGATGCCCTCGGTGATCGCGTGCGACGCCCTGGTCAGCTCTGTCAGGATCCAGCGGTTGACCGCCAGCTTGGCGTCGTTCAGCCAGAAATCATCATTGCGCGCGACCTCGTTCATCTCGGCAAAGCGCGTCGCGTTCCACAGCTTGGTGCCGAAATTGCGGTAGCCGGCAATGCGCGCCGGATCGAGCTTCACATCGCGCCCTTGTGCGGCCATCACCGTCAGGGTGAAGCGCAGCGCGTCGGCGCCAAACTCGTCGATGAGGTCGAGCGGATCGATGACGTTGCCTTTCGACTTCGACATTTTCTGCCCGTTCTTGTCGCGCACCAGCGCGTGCACATAGACGGTGTGGAACGGCTCCTCGTGCATGAAGTGCAGGCCCATCATCATCATCCGGGCGACCCAGAAGAAGATGATGTCGAAGCCGGTCACGAGCACATCGGTCTGGTAATAGGTCTTCAACTCGGGCGTGTGATCCGGCCAGCCCAGCGTCGAGAACGGCCACAGCGCCGAGGAGAACCAGGTGTCGAGCACATCCTCGTCACGGGTCAGGATTTCGCCCGGCTCGAAATTCTCGAGCTTTTCCTCGACCCAGGCCTTCCAAGGCCCTTCCAGCGCCAGGTAATATTCGATAGCGGCGCCCAGCGCCTCTTCCTCGGTCTTCTCGACGAAGACGCGCCCGTCCGGCCCGTACCAGGCCGGGATCTGGTGACCCCACCACAGCTGGCGCGAAATGCACCAAGGCTGGATGTTCTCCATCCAGTCGAAATAGGTCTTTTCCCAGTTCTTCGGCACGAAATTGGTACGGCCCTCGCGCACCGAGGCGATCGCCGGCTTGGCCAGCTCGGCGGCATTGGCATACCATTGCTCGGTCAGGAACGGCTCGATCGGCACGCCGCCGCGGTCGCCATGCGGCACGGCGTGGCGATGCGGCTCGACCTTGTCGAGAAAGCCGCCGGCCTCCATCAGCTCGACAACCTTCTTGCGGGCAACGAAACGATCAAGGCCGTCGAGCTCATCCCAGACGGCCTGGCGCTCCGGCGTCACCTCAAGACCGGCGAGGAAGTCCTCATTATCCCTCAGTTTGATGGCGGCCTCGACGGTCAGGATGTTGATTGCCGGCAGCTTGTGGCGCTTGCCGACTTCGAAATCGTTGAAGTCGTGCGCCGGCGTGATCTTGACCGCGCCGGAGCCTTTTTCCGGATCGGAGTACTCGTCCGCCACGACTGGGATTTTCCGGCCGACGATCGGCAGCACGACATTCCTGCCGACCAGATGCCGGTAGCGTTCGTCATCGGGATGCACGGCAACCGCCGTGTCGCCCAGCATCGTCTCCGGGCGTGTCGTCGCCACGGTGATAAAGGTCGCAGGGTTTTCCGGATCGTACGTCTCGCCTTCGACGGGATAGCGGAAATGCCAGAGGTTGCCGTTGACCTCCTGCTGCTCGACCTCCAGATCGGAGATCGCCGTCAAGAGCTTGGGGTCCCAGTTCACAAGGCGCTTGTCCTTGTAGATCAGCCCTTGTTTGTAGAGCGTGACGAACACTTCGAGCACGGCCTTCGACAGGCCCTCATCCATGGTGAAGCGTTCGCGCGACCAGTCCGCCGAGGCGCCGAGCCGCTTCAACTGGTTGAAAATGGCGCCGCCGGACTCGGCTTTCCACTCCCAGACCTTTTCGATGAACTGTTCACGGGTGAGATCGCGGCGGTGGATCTGCTTTTCCATCAACTGGCGTTCGACCACCATCTGCGTGGCGATGCCGGCATGGTCCATGCCGGGCTGCCACAGCACGTTCTTGCCGCGCATGCGTTCGAAGCGCACGAGGATGTCCTGCAGCGTGTTGTTGAGCGCATGCCCCATATGCAGCGAGCCGGTGACGTTCGGCGGCGGGATGACGATGGTGAAGGCCTCGGCCCCCTCCTCCGAACCTGCCCCGGCACGGAAGGCGTCCGCCTCTTCCCAGATTTTGGCGATCTTCGGCTCGACGGTCTTGGCGTCGTAGGTCTTTTCAAGCATGGGAAAATGGTCCGCGCTGTCGGGATTTTGCTGGTTCGGTGTAAATCGGAAGGTTTTGGCCAAGTCAACCGCGGGCGGCCAACGGTACCAGCCATTAGATAGGGCGGCATGGATCGAGGCAACAGGTCCGGGTGCCGCCTTGGCCACAAGGCCAGGCTCTACCTGACCGCAACGAAAAAGCGCCGCCCAAGGGCAGCGCTTTGATCCGGAGTAGGTTGCGATCCCTACTGCGCGCCGCGCGCGACGCGCTCGATTTCCTCGCGCACCAGGCGCTCGACCAGCGTCGGCAGGTTATTGTCCAGCCAATCCTGCAGCATCGGCCGCAACATCTCCTCTGCCATCTCGTCGAAAGTCTTCTTGCTGCGGCTGGCAAAGGCGTCGGAGAGCTCGCCGAAGGCTGCGGCGACCTGTCGTCCTGTGTGTTCCGAAACGATCGCCGGGCGAACCGGCAGTGCATCTGCCTGGTTCGCCTGCTCGCCGCGCGAAGGACTATGCTCGAAAGTCGGCTCGGTCGCGAGATCGTCCTCGAAAGCCTCGATCTCGGCTGCTGCAGCCTGCCGCTCCCCGGTCTCTTGCGGCTTGATCTCTTGCGGACTGTTTTCCAGCGGCTTGGCCACATCGGCGGGCTTTGGCTGGCTGCCGACGGCGGCAATTTCGCGCCGCCAATCGGTAACAATCGTATCGGTGGTTTCCGCCTTCGGCCCGGCCGGCGCTTCTGCTGTGGCCGCCGGAGCAGACTCGCTGGCGATTCTGGCGCTCACTTCCGCCAGGGTCATCGGTGCATGCGCGGGGGGCGCGACGGTCGTAGGACCAGGATTTACCGGCGTGGCGGGCTTCACCGGAGCGGGCTCGGAACGCGGCTCCAGCCGCGTCACTACAGGTTCGGCCAGTTGGGCGTGCACCTCGGCCAGCGTCACCGGCTTCTTGCTTTCTGCCGCGCTGTGCAGCTCGCTGCGGAAGGCCTCGACATCCGAGGCCGACCCGGCGGCGGGCGCTAGGTCCTGGCGCAACTCATCGCCGTCACCCGGCTGTTTGCGGCCGGTGTCGCTGTCTTCGATGATCCTCCTGATGGAAGCCAGTATTTCTTCCATGGAAGGTTCGCGCTGCGCGCTGCTTGCCGTCGCCATCGTCACATCCGCCGCCCCGCGCATGACCCCGAAAATCGGTTCGATTTTCGGACAGGATCATGCGCAAAATCCAAGTGCTACAGCGTCCTTGCGCGTCCAATCGGACGCGCGGCGCTGTAGTGACCCGTTCCAAGATTCCTTGTCCGGCAAAGCCGGGCACGAATCATGGCGATAGCGTAGCCGACGGATTGCCATCCGAGAATCCCCAATCTCAGGAGACGCGGGATTTCAACAATTTAGACATGGCTCCGAACCAAAGCCCTTCTTTCGGAAAAGATCTGTCGGTACGAAAGGATAGCGCCGCGCATCCCTGTGGATGCGCGGCGCTGCAACACTTCAATCCTGGGGGATTTAATCCGTCTGGACGCGATCAGCGGCCGTCAGGCGTGCGCAGGCCGATCCACTTGTCCTTGACGGCGATATAGTGCTCTTCAGGCTTGTACTTCGTCACCTGCAAAGCCAGGCGATCGACCGACAGTCGGCCCATGGCCGAAAGGATGGCGTAGCTCGCGACCACCACATCGCGCTCGGAGCTGGCGAGGTCGATCTTGGCCGAGATGACGGCGTTCTGCGCATTCAACACGTCGAGTGTGGTGCGCTGGCCGACATTGCGCTCTTCGATGACGCCGTTGAGCGCCAATTGCGCGGCGGCGATCACCTGACGGTTGGCGTCAACGCTTTCCTGCGCCGAGGTGTACTGCGTCCATGCCGAAGTGACGGCCTGGCGGACCTGATCACGGCTGACGTCGACCTCGATCCGAGCCTGGCTAAGCGATTCCTTCGATTGGCGGACCAGGGCCGAGGTGCGGCCGCCCGAATAGATGGGAATGGTCAGTGTCGCACCGATGTTGGCGGAACGGGTGGTGCCATTCTGTGACGTCAAGGTTTCCGGCGAGTTCTTGGAGTAGTCGTCCGAAACGCCGGCGGAAGCGGAAAGCTGCGGCAGCAGCGCGCCTTCGTGCGACTTCACTTGAAATGCGGCTGCGTCGACCAGATGCTCGGTAGAAAGAATGGCCGGATGTTCGGTCGCCGCGATGTCGATCGCCGCATCGAGACTCCTCGGCAAAAGCTTCGCCAATGGGGACGCCGCCTTGAGCTTGCCCGGATCGTCGCCGACGATCTGGCGGTAGGTAGCGGCGCTGGCCAGCGCCTGTGCGCGGGCAGCACTCAACTGCGCCACCGCGGCCGAGCGCGAGGCGTCGGCCTGCGCCACGTCGGTGCGCGTACCTTCGCCGACCTCGAAGCGCGAGCGCGCCGCGCGCGCCTGCTCGGTCAGGAACTGCAAATTCTGTTCCGTGAGCACCGCCACCTGACGGTCATGGATGACATCCATGTAGGCGCTTGCCGCGTTGAACAACGTATTCTCTTCGGTGTTGCGCAGGCTCTCGACCGACGCCTTGACCTGCGCCTCGGCTGCCGCGACGTTGTTCTTGGTCTGAAACCCGTCAAATAGCATCTGATTGATGGCGACGCCGAAGCTCCCTGTTGTCAGACGAGTGCCGGCGTTTGAACCGTTGAGGTGCCGGCTGGCGTAGCCGACGTCCGCACTCCCGGTAATGACCGGCCTGTATCCCGACTTGGCGATCGCCACGCCCTCATCGGTGACGCGCACGCCCGCACGAGCGGAGTTCAGTGACGAATTGTTCTGGTAGGCCTTGGAAAGCGCGCCGAGAATGGTTTCCGCGGAGGCGGCTATCGGCGAGAGCGCTGTCGCGGAAATGAGGACGGTAACAAAAAAGCTCTTGGCTAAGGACGGCACTTTAAATCCCTCATTCGTTTTGCACGGGAACCACGCCACGCCAGCCCATCCCAAGGGATCAGCCAGCGCCGCGTCGATTATCGTTCCCCCGCTGACGGCCTCCCGAAACACCGGTTAACCAAATCAGCAACGATTGTCCAATCGCAAGCCAACATGACAGCGTCTTTGCTGCAAGGCAAAATCACTTAGAATTCGAACGCGTGAATGCGTTCAAATCCCGGTAGTGGCTTAATTGCCGCATTAAATGCCCGTCTTCCGGTTACAACCCCCCCTGCTTTGAAAAAAAGCCGGGCCACACCCGCATTGCCCTGCCCTTCGACAACCACCAGACGGCCGCCTTCGGCGAGTTGGCCTAGCAGTGCCGCCGGCACTTCCTCGACGCTGCCGCCAACGAGAATCACATTGTATGGCGCCTTGGCGGCATGACCTTGGGGCAGTGGCCCGGTGACCACGGCGACATTGTCGCAGCCCTGCGCCGAGAGTGCGGCCTTGGCCGTTTCTGCCAATCCGGTATCGCTTTCCAGCGCAATAACGGACTTTGCCAGTCTGGACAGCAGCGCCGCGGAGTAGCCGGTGCCGCAACCGACATCGAGCACCGAATCGCCGGCGCTGATCTCGGCCAGTTGCAAAAGCTTGGCCAGCGGCGAAGGCTCCATGAGGAAGCGCGCACCGCTGCCATCGCCGCCGTCGGAGATGCAGATATCCTCGTCAATATAGGCAAGAGGCTGTTGCGTTGCCCCGACAAAGGCCTCGCGCGGAACCGCAAGCATGGCATCGAGCAATGCTGCGTCGGTCACATCGGTGGTGCGGACTTGGCCGTCGACCATCTTGACGCGAAGTTCGGAGAAATCAGCGCTCATGTCCCAACCAATCCGTCAAAAACCAATGCGCTGAAATGCGCTTGCCGCGCCAACACTGCGGCGCATTCGACCGGAACTCAAGCCCCCGCCGCGCGGGAGCTGAAGCAACTGGAGGCCTCGCCCGGAATCGAACCGGGGTGCAAGGATTTGCAGTCCTCTGCGTAACCACTCCGCCACGAGGCCTCGTCGCTCCCGGCGAGCGAACTCAATATGGTGGCGACGAAAGGTCGTCAAGCGTTCGTGCAGCATTCCGGCGCGCTTTCCGCGTCAGCCTCCCTAACGTGGTTCCCGAGCGGTTTAACCGCTTGGCGGAGCGGTATATCAGCGGCCCACTAAGCACGACTGCCTGGCAGGCGAAACTCCCACCTGCACCTTTACTTAGCGGGATATGGAGGTAGCCCATGCCAAGGCCGCGGCGGACTGGACAACAGCGTTTCGCGCAGATTGTCGCTGTTGCGCTGCGAATAGCTTGTGCGATACGCGCTCGACCGCCTCTCCATCGAGGGAGCAAACCGGCTTTCGCCGCACGATCGCGCGACTGGCTTCCGCCGCCGCCGTCCTCAAGGAAATCTGCGAGGGGCTGGAAAGGCGCAGCGGCCGCTGAGCCGGCCCCCCAACGCTTTTCAGTTCGGTCGGCGCCGCCGTTCCCACCAGACGACGAACCGCCGCCGCTGGCGGCGCACCGCGGAAAATTCGTAGGAAAGCACCAAAAGGCCGAGCGGAATCATCCAGAAGCCGAGAATCGGCAGGAAGCCGAGAATGCCGAAAAACACCAGGACGATACCGATCGCGATCCTGAGGCCGCGTGAGCGCGGCATGGTAAACTCGCGGCCGAACACCGAGATTTTGCGCGCCGCTGCCTGGTTTTCGCCTGCTGTAGTCATGTCGAAAGTCGATCCGGTTGCCGTCAGTAAAGCCATACGTCGTAAAGGCTGCCATCACCTTTTGGTTCCGCCGACCAAGGCCAGGCGGCAGCCCAGACGGCTCATATGTGGTGTTCTCAGACGATTGCCAGAAACCATTGCATGAAAAAGCGCTAAAAAATGCGAAATGCTTCTTTGCAAAGCCGAAACGGGTTTGCTATAGGCTGCGCCACTCACATGAGAGCCTCTGTTCCCCGGTAGCTCAGTGGTAGAGCAACCGGCTGTTAACCGGTTGGTCGCTGGTTCGAATCCGGCCCGGGGAGCCAACATTTTCAAGGCTTTAGGTGAGTTTTATCCTCCCGTCGAAACGTCCATTACGCGCCTGGGGCAACGCCTGGGGCAACATCGAAGCTGTGGGATAAGCCGAGAGCGTTCTTGCACTCCTTTCCCTTCGCGCGCGAGAAAAGAGCCCGGTCGGGTAGAGGGAGGGCTTTCAGGTTATGAAAAAGGCTGCAGCGGCACTCCTGCTATCGACGTTCTGGACCGGCACAGCCAATGCCAACTTTTTCAGCGGGAACCAGCTTCACGACTTCTGCACTTCATCGCCAGCCTATGCGCGAGGTTACATTCTTGGCGCGGTCGACATGAACGGTATCAACCTAGGAGTGATCGACCAAGCCACCGGGCAGTCGGTGATAGGCAAAAAATTCATCTGTATTCCGACGGGCGCTATGGACAGTCAGGTTGGCGACTTAGCTTGTCGATACCTGGCGGCACACCCCGAGGATCGGCAGTTGCCCGCGCCTATTTTGATTTACCGGTCGTTGCTGGAGGTTTGGAAATGCCCGTGACCGGTGTACCGTCAGAAGCCGCCGGTCTATCTCCCGAGGTGTGGTTTCCTGTAGTCACCTTAGTGGCCGGCGCACTTATAGGTGCCTTCACCCAAATCTTGACCGATCGCCGCACGGCTCATCGTGAACGGATCGCGCGGCTGGAGCAACGGCAAGACGCAGCGCGAACTCGACGGATCGAGTTTCAGCGGGTGACACTATTGGAACTCCAGGACCGCGCTGGCGACCTTGCCAGATCTGCCGCCAAGACGTTCTTGGCTGACGAGGCGGCTCATCGAGAGACAGGAGTTTGGCGGCAAAACCTCGTGGGCGAAGACGTGAGCAACGAATTCTTCATCGCCCAAACCACGGTTGTAAAACTGAGAGAGCGGGTCCTCGACGATCAGGTTCGCGAACTGACCACCAAGCTCCGAGATGCTTGCGTGAACACGGAGCAGGCCAGAAGCAAGGATAATGCTTTCCGATGGCTTAGCCAGGTTTCGGACCTACTGCGCACCCTCAACGTACGGATCGGCGAGGAACTCCGTTCATTGGACAGCATAGAAGACGAGTATACAAAATGACTTCGCCCGCCACCGTGAGGCAGCGGGCCAAAACGTTTCGCCTGCGGAATGATCTACGCCTGTTTGCTGTTCAGGTGCTCCCGAAGCGGCTTGAGCACGTCCTGCGCATAGATCAGGACATAGGCTATCGAAGCCATTTCATCCTTCGACACGTTGGACGGGTCGGCCTCGTAGGCGTTGATGGCGAGACGCGCGACGCGCAGCAGGTCTAAGGCATGGTCCATGACGTCCACAGCCTCGTTGCCAGGATACTGCTTGCTGATGACGGCTCTCATGGCTTCGGCCCTTCCTCGCGGCGAGTGATCTGGCAGAGCCGCGAGCGACACTCTTCGGCAGCCCCGATCTGCTCAATAGCCATCCAGGCCAGCCGCTGCACGACGCTGCTGACATCGGGACCCAACGTTTCAGCAATGAACGCCAATGCCTTCATCAGATCGGTGGCCGTGGTCAGCGGCTCTTCCAACTCGCAGGCTTCTTGAAAGGGCGTGTTCACGACGCACCCCCTTTCCCGGTGTTGGGCGGACTCTCATTGCCACCCCAAATGACGCCGGGGCAATCGTAATCAGCCGGGTCCGCTTCGCGGTCGTGATCAACCTCGCGCTCGTGGTCGCCTCGGGAACCATCGGCCCAGTGCTCCTGCGATTGGCCCGGCTCCTGCCTTGTGAAGCAGCTGCGAGGCATTGCAAGGCCGCTGAGCGGATCGGCGTCCCGTGACCAAGGGTGGCGCTCTGGCGCCCCTAGCGAAGGCTCCAGGGTGCCATCGTCCTCGTAATCGCTGTTGTCCTGCTCGCGGTCGTCGTGGGGGCTCCCACGGCCATCGCTGAACACGGGACTCATCGTCTGGGGGCCGCGATCAGTCCACCCAAGCCACGGCTCAGAGTCCGCGCCGTCTTCCAGGTCACAATCCGCCTCCATCACATCGAGGGCGGTGATGAGCGCCGTGGCTTTGTCGAATAGCGCATTGAGTTCCTTCTCGATGGCGCGGCGCCAGGTGCGCGGATCTATCCCCTCCGGGATGCCGAAGGGCTTCAGACTTCCGACGGGGGCGTTCACGACCGCCCCTCAAAGCTCTTGATGATGCGTTCCGCGCGGTCTGACAGCTTGCGCGCCGTGCGCAGCAGCATCAGCGCGAAGCGTAGGCGAATGACACGGCAGAGGGCGGGCATAGCTCCGCCGGCTGCCGGAACAGGTGTATTCGGCATTGGTTGCTCCTGTAGCGTTCTAAGTGTACAACGTCCCAATTGATAGCGACGAAACGACGTTTCGTCAACTTGCATAGGGACAATGTACAAATGACGCCAGTTCAGATGCGGATGGCCAGGGCAGCTTTGGGGTGGGGAGTAAGGGATCTCGCCGAAAAAGCCGGCGTGACCGCAAACACAGTCACGCGCATCGAAAACGGATCAGACGCGAAACAGTCGACCATCGCGGCGATGCGGACAGCGCTTGAAGCTGCCGGCGTCGAGTTCATCCCCGAGAACGGCGGCGGCGCCGGTGTGAGGTTGAGGAAATGACCTACCAGGGGGTGAAGTGGATCATTATCCCAGCCTTGGCCTTGGCAGCGACTTTGAATGTGGCTCGGTCGGCATCGTGGGTCATTGTTCCCGGGACCAGTTCTGCAAACCTCGCCTTGTCGGGTTGGCGACAGACCGGTGCAGCAGCTGGACTATCGTGGCCTGACGGTACACAGGCCGTAGTGTCCTATTGGGAAAACACTGGAGGGACCGAACGATTGATCAGGCGTTGCGTCACCTATTTCGATAAGGACTTTCGGCAGACTGGCGACAGTTGCTACCAAGCGTTTTATTGATGGTTCCGCTCTACATCGCGGCCATTGGGGCCACGTGCCTCGCAAGCGCGGTGTGGCGTTACAGACGGCGCGACATGGTAGGGATGTGGGCAAGCCTCCTGATGGCCTCGCTTGCCGCCCTGGCCCTATTGCTTCCTGTGAGGTAGGGCGTCCAGATTGCCAGCCGGCCCGGCATGTAGGATTATAGTCCTCGTTGCGGCGACCCCCCTCGAACGGAGTTCGCTACCATGGCCAGGACCAAGCCTTCAAAACAGCTATCGCAGGATGAAATCGAGCGCTTTCTCGTGGCGGCTGAGGCGCTGCACAAGAGCATCATCGGTCCGCTACTGGCGTACCACAGCGAGCACTACCAAGCGCTTCGTGAGGTCCATGAGCCGCTGTTGAAATCGATAGAGAAGATCACCGGCAAGAAGGCACCGTTCATACAGCAGAACATGACAGGGCCGGTGACTCCACCTCGCCGCTGCTCGACGTGAACCGTTCCTTATCAGTCCGCCAAACCGACATCTTGGTGCACGATCGCGTCGAAGATGGCTTGGTAGACGCTGCCGGTATCTTCCTCAATTTCGGTGCTGGTGATTCCGATCGCCTTGGCGTCGGCGAAAAGCTTCTGGGTGAGCTCAGCCACCGAAATGATATCGGCGCCGACCGTCTTCGGCACGTTGTTGGAGATCCATTTATACAAAAAGTCGGTGCCGCGCGTGCTCATCAACCTTTAAGCTGGCATTTCGTCTTAGGTTCCATCCTCGATGATGTCCTGCACCGACGCGTGGCGCAGCTTGGGCTCGCCGCGCAGATGCCGGACGCGGGCAGTGATACCGGGCTTCACCCACTCGACGTCACCGTCGGCGACAGCGGTGGGGACACCGGCCGGCTGTTCGGCGCGCTGGATCCGCTGCCACAGACGTTCCTTGATGACGCGTGTGGCCGCGATGACGGCTTTGCCAACATATTTGCCATCCTTGGCGAACAGGCCCTCGGTCTGCTTGCCGGCCTCCCGCTTGACGCCGATGAGATCGAGGCGGTCGACATCCCAGCATTTCGTTTTTACCCAGGCATCGGATTCGCCGCTGCGATAGGGGCTGTTGCGCCGCTTCGACACCATCCCTTCGAGCTTCATCTTGTCGACTGCGGCAAAGAAGTCGGCGCCGCTGCCCTCGACGTGCTGGCTGTACTGGATGATGCCCTTGGCTGGTTTAACGAGATCCCAGAGGATGGCCTTGCGCTCGATCGCCGGCAGCACGCGCAGATCACTTCCATCCTTGTGCAGAATGTCAAAGGCGACGAAGGCGAGCTGTTCGGCGTTCCAGGTCATGCGTGAGTGCATGGCGTGGAAGTTCGGACGGCCGTCGGCTTCCGGGGCGATCATCTCGCCGTCGATGATGAAGGACTTCGCCGGCAGCTTTTCGCCGGCGTCGATGACCGGCCAGAACCGCTTCGACCAGTCGTGGCCATTCTTAGTGAAGGCACGGGCGCCGGCCCAATCAAGGATGAGCTGGACGCGAAAGCCGTCATATTTAATTTCGTGCAGCCATTCGTCGCTGATAGGCGGCTCCAGCACCAGCCGCGGTTCCTGCGGCTTGATGAACTTCAGCCGGTCAGCACTCATACACGGATACTCCGAGAACGCGGATTCAATTAGTTTTAGCTAAAATGGTTCCGGAACTTTTACCGAGCGTCGGTGTTCGAATCGCCATGAAGAACGATCCAGAATGCCGGGCAGCCCTGCGCTTGATCAGAGAAACGATCGAAAACCACTGCCCGCCCGGCGTGCTCCCCAGCGAGGAAATGGTCAACGGGCTTTATGGTCCGGACTTGATCGACGAGGCCGAAGCATTGGCAACGGCTATCGTCGCGACGGTCCAGCGGTTATCGTTCGACCAGGCGCAAAAGCCGCCAGAACCCAGCGTCAAGGGCTGAACGCAAAAGCCCGCCGACACTGGCCGGCAAGCTGCGGCAGCGTCACCGTTGCGGTGTCGCGGCCGATCGCCAAGACAGCATATAGGTCAGTCCAGCACCTCGACCTCAAGTCCGTTACAGGTGATATCCCCGGCGCTGGCGGTGCCGTTCTGCCCTTGAAATTTGGCGACAATGGCACCGCTGATCGCGTCGGCGCCAGTGCCGCTGGTGATCTGCGAGATGGTGCTCGGGCCTGACGTTTCTCTGACGTAGGACTGGGTAGCGGCACCCGTGATGAACACTTCGCCTTCGATCTGCCAGCCGACGCCGTTGAGTGCCGATGCCCAGCCGCCCATGTTTGTCGTACCAAACCACAGCCGGCCGGTCTTTGTGTTGGCGTTCGCTGCGGTGGTGCCCCATGCCTTGATCCGGACACGGCGACCGATCGCGAGGGACGCGGCCGCAATGCTGTAGGTCATCAAGTCTTCGGCCGTCGTGACCGCCGTGGTCGAGGCCGGGGTGAGGTTCAGCGAAACAGCTTCGGATGACTTGCCGTTGATGACACGTTGAGCCGTCGCATTGACGCCGGCCGCGCCGATGTAGTTGCGGCCTTCGAGGATGACGTCCTTGCGGAGGCAGGCGTTCAGATTCACGTCGAAGTTGCCGCCCGCGTTCTGGTTGTTGTTTTCTGCGGTGATACCGGCGAGGATGACCTTCGTTGCGCCTGTGTCGACCTGGATGCCATTGTGGTTCATGTAGGCGGCGAGGAAGTCGCGCACGACGATATCAGTGGCCGTGGCGCGCAGGCGCAAGGCGGCGCTGGTGCTGCCGCGCAGATAGCCGTTGGTCGAGTTGGTATTGTGGATGCGCCAGGTGCGACCATTGATGTCCAGACCCGCCACCGTGGCCTGATCAAAGCCGCAGTTGACGAGGTAGACATAGGACGGAATGAGCGTGTCGGTTCCGACCTGGGCGATGACGCCAGTGCGAGGCCAACCGATGATGGTGTTGACCAGAAACACGCCCTGACAGTCGCCGACCATTGAGACGCCATCCGCACCGCCATCGAGCGAGGCGGCATTGACGTTGTTGAGGTAGACCGACACTGCCCGGCTGAGCTTGAACATCTTCAAGTCTTGCCACGTCGACGCGCCAGTACCCTGCTGGTTGAGGTTGTTGATGTTGATGTTGAAGATGTAATGGCTGTCGTCGGCGCTCTGGAACACCCACGTGCCGGCGCCGCGCTGATTAATGTCATCGATGTTGATCCAGCCCGTTTGCGCCGCCGCTGCGCTGCCTGTGAAAATGGCGCAGTATGCGAGATCGCTGAAGCTCAATCCTTTCAGCGAGGTATAGTAAGGCGCGCTTTCGCGGTACGCTGTGATCCCGGTCTTGCCGTTGTTGACGAAGCGGATGTTCTGGACCTTGAACGGCACGGGGGAACCGATGATGGCGCCAGCCACGTCGATCATGACGTTGCTGTTTGCGACCGGCAGGAATTTGACGTCGCCGAGGCCGCGCCAGCCGCCGCCGTTGGCGCGGTTGATCGCCTGACCGCTGAATAGGTAGCTGCCTGACGGGAAGATAAGCTCACCGCCCACAGCAGCGCGCGCAGCTTCAGCCAGTGCGATCGCCGCCGTGTCATTGGCGACACCATTGCCAACGACGCCGAAGTCTTTCACCGAAAGGATCTCGGTAAATTTGTTCTGGATGGTGCGGGAAACGGCACCTGTGCCGGTCTGGGTGTTGAGGAGTTGAGAAGCGGCCGGCGTGTCCTCGATGATGGAAAGCGCGGTGTCACCAACCACAGGATCCAGCGTGTTGAAAACGAAGGTCTTGCCCGCATTTGCAGTGCCTTCCTGGACACGAGCCGTCGTTCCCTTCTGCATGGTGCGCGACGACCGAGCATCGGCCGCTCGGTACCATTGGCCGGCCGAAACGGTGCGGATGCCGTTCTCCGAGCCGTCGGTCTGGTCCTTGACCAGCACGCGGTCGCCGACTTCAGTCACAACGCCATCGATCGTCAGCAACCCGCCGGTATCGACGTCAATCGGACCAGTTGTTGCAAGTCTGACGGGCTCGCGCTCGCCGGTGAGAAGCCTTACCGCTGCTGTTGCTGGGCGTGCCATGAAAAGGGGCTCCATCTAAGGGACGGGACGTCATCCGACGTTCCTGGGCGCACTTGCCAAAGGTGCGGGTTGGCATGACAACCGATTGAGATCGGCATGTCAGTTTTTCCTCTTGTCAGGAAGATCGAGGGCTGACCCGGTGGCTTTTTCCACGCGGTCGAACAGGGTTCTGAGGTAGAAGAGATTTTGCAGCGGGACGAGCTGCCGCATCGTGTGCAGGTCGCTACGGCTGAAGTCGCCGGCGGCGATGGCGCCGGTGCCTTGGAAGATGTCTGAGGCAGCGTCCAGTGTGGGCCCCAGGAGGGCGCCAGCGGTGTTTCTGGTGGCATAGCGCGATATCTGCTTGCCGGTGAGCGCAGAGATTCCAACGTGGCCTCTGGTGGCCTTCTCCAGCACCCCGTTCGCATCCATGAGCCAGCCGGTGAGGCCTGACCAGTCGAGCGCTTCAGCGGCCCACACTCTCGGATCTTCTGACGTCGGTTGGTTTGCTGCTGTTTTCCTCGCCCAGTAGGTCATGGCGCCGAGGCCAAGGGAGAGCAGCGCACCGTTCAGTGTCGCCGCGTCGCGCTGCTGTAGCCCGGCCAGCATGGTTTTCTGCATGGAGGAGATCGAAAAGGACTTGAACTGGCCGATGGTCTTCCCGAGCTCGGTCGACATCCACAAAGGTTTGTCCTGCCCAGGCGTCACGATGATCTTGTCGACCTCCCGCACGACTGCCGCCCTGAACGCTTCGCGCGCCACGGGGTCTGCCCAGTCGCCGGCTTTCGCGAGGAGTATCCCGCCCTGCTCTTCGCCATGCTCTGCGAACTCTCTCGCAATGCGGCCGGCAAGATCGGAATCTATGCCGGATGCGGCCAGTGCCCGGATGTCCTTTGCCGTGCCGGTCCCGGCCGCCAGGCGCTGGGAGGCTCGCAGGATGTTCGTCATCGTAACCAGGCCGGAAAACTGCTTCAGGGTCGCGTTCCAGGGCGCCATGAGGGACACCAGGCCAAACCGGTTTGTCAGAGCATGCAAGCCCCGCTCGAAAGCAGTATGGCGGCCGTAGACATCGGTTATATCCGAGAGCGCCATCACCCTGCTGTCGAGCACCATATCGAGAGCGGTGCCTGCGTCCTTCACTTCCTGAGCTGCGAGGCGAAAACCTCGCATGTTTCGCACCATGGGCAGGAAACCATCGCTGAAGGTGCTGGCGAGGCCATGGGAGAAAACGGTTTTGGCAAGGTCAGGGATGGCCGAGACAGTCATTCCGCCAAGGAGACGGAGGTAATTGACGTTGCGAGCCACACGGCCCGCCCTGAGGACGAGGGAGTTGGGATCGGCCGGGAGCGCATAGGTGCCGCGAAGACGGTCCCTGATGCCGGAGAGGTCGCGTATTGCGGCCTTCCTCGCGTCATCGATTGCAATGCGGGCCTTCTCGGTGGTGGCGAGCGCTATCTTGCCGTTCGCGGCATCGTTGATCTTCCTGATTTCCTCAGAAAGATTTACGTCACCAAATTTCCGGGCGATCTCGACATCCGCTGACATCGTCCGGGTTTGCGCCCTGAGGACATCCTCGATGTCGGTGTTCAGAAAACCTTCGATCTGCTTGCTGGGAATCTTGAGCAGACGTTCCTTGAGCGGGCCACGCGGGCCAGCGACGATGTCATAGGGGATGCGTGTGTCTGCGTTGCCGAGAATGCGGTCGACGGTATCGTTTACCAGGCCCTTCACCTCGGCATCGGACATCCGGCCGAGTTCCTCGAACTGCGGGTCAAGCTTCTTCGGCTTTGCCGCCAGCTCACTTGCAGTTGTTGCTTTCGCTGCATGGTCGCGTCGGCTCAGAAAATAGTCATTGAGGATGGTCGTGAACTCGTCGCGCTTGGCGATGATCCGCTGCTTGTCATAGAGCCGGAAGAGATGGCTGACGTCGCCTTGGACTGCCACGTCCTCAGGCAGCAGCCGTGCATCCACAGCGGCTTGCTTCATCGCGTCGTCAAGCTTGCGGTAGATGCGGGCAGCCTCCGCAACTTGCGGGATCGCGTGTTCCTCACCCGAAAAGGCAGCCTTGCCGACCTCCCGCTTGAAATCCTGGTAGGTCAGACGGCCTGTCGATCCGCGTACCCTGTCGAATTCGGACAGGCCAGGAGCCAGAAACCTTTGGAAGGTGGTCGGCTCAGGAGTGTTGTGGAAATATCGGGCATACGCGGTGTCGATCTCGCGAAGCGCCCGGGCGAGCGGAGCATTCCACATCTTGATCCGCGTCTCGACCGATCCACCACGTTCGGTGGCGACGCCGGCAGCGTTTTCCACATACTCGAGCGGGGTCTCTGCCAACTTTCGAACAGCCTGCCGCGCGTCGTCAAATTCGCTGAGCTGGAGCCGGATCAGGGGATCTTGCTTGTTGACGAATGGTATCTTTGAAATGAACCCCTCATCCTTCAGCACGAGAGGGCCGACGTCAGCTGCGGCGGCGCCGACGGTCGACCTGTTGCCAAGGTTCGCGAATTCCTTGTCCGCCGCTGCCCAGGCTGCGCCCTGCCCCTCAAGCTTCGTAGACAGCGCACGGCTCTCCGCTGCGCCAAGATAGCGCCCTGCCAGGGCTCCGAGCGCTCCGCCAAGCAGGATGGACCCGCCGATGCTCGCAAGGCTTTCCTCTCGCGTCCTTGTGTAATGTGTGGCCTGGAGCCCTATTTCCGTAGCGCCTGCCTGAATACCGGCGCCGGCAGCAGCGCCGGCAGCCATCCGTCCCGCGAGAGCGAGCCTTGTGCCGCCACCGATCACCGCGCCGCCGCCGAAGGAAAGCAGCGTGGGAAGGTCAAAAACTCCCGCTGCCATCTGCGCAATCGTGCCCTTCCATCCTGAAGCAGCAATGGTCCGTCTGTCGGCGTTCTCCTGGTCGATCTGGATCTTGATCGAGTCAGCGGCGCGCTTGTTCATCACGCCTGCGAAGCTCTCGACATACGGCGCGTAGTGCGGGTCATCCTTGACGTAATCGATGGCGTTGAAGCTCGGGTCATCGACGGCGCCCGGATCTGGTCGGCCGCTTGCTTCCGCGAAAGCCGTCGTGACGTTGACCGTCCGGAATGCTGCCTTCCAGGTCTCCCCGAATGCCGGTTCAGGAGGTGGCTCCTCGACCGGAATGTTGGTCAGGTCTCCAATCGGCCTGCGCTCATCAAAAAACGGCATCGTGCTAGCTCTCCGCCCAAGGGTGCCAGGTCGGGTTGATGGCAGGCCTGAGGTCGCTGTCGGCCACAAACGGCAACAGAGGCTCGATTTCGGCCTCGGTGGCGCCGGCGATGCCGAGTTCCGGGCAGCGATGCATTGCCCTGATTTCTGTTGCCTTGACCGGCAAGATTAGCGGCGGGTTTGTCTGGGCCAGAATGCAAAGGGTTTCACCCTCGGGCGTCTGACGATCGCCGAGATAGATCTTGCACTCCGCGCCAGATTCGCGGACCACGGCCACCACATCCAGCGGCCGAAGCTCCGAAAGCGGATCGACCTGGACGATGCTCCCGGTCACGACAAGCGAGCCAAGTGTTTCGTCGCGGTGCTGGAACTCGTAAGCAGCAACGAACGACATCAGGCGCTACCCTCTCGGTTCAGCATCTGGCTGTGAAAGCGGCTGTTGCTCTCGACGGCATCCACCGGCGGCGCAGCCGTAGCGCGGCGATCGATGATTCCACCGCTGGAAAGGAACTGCAGCAAAGCCTTGTCAGCCTTCACGCCCCAGGGGCTGAGACGTGCAGGCATGGAAGCGCGCGGGCCAGCCATCGACAGACGTCGCACTGCGGACAGGTTGATGGTCTGTCGACCATTTGCTTCCAAGGTTGCGTTGGCGCCATTGATGGAGTTCGCCAGCGCATCGACCCTGAACAGTTCGCCGCGAAGCTCCTCGACCAGTTCATAGACGCGGCGATAATGCTTCCCAAGGGCTTCCCCTTTGGCCTTGGCATCGGCGGCGACCGCCTCCAGTTCCGTAAGGGCCTCGGCTTTCGCAGCAGCGATACGGCGCTTCTCGGCGCCTTCGATGGCCTTTTCGATCAGCGCTATGTTGCTGTCGCATTCGGCAATGGAGGCACGCACTGCGGCCAGATCACCATCGCCGAAGATGGCTTTGTCCTCTGCTTTCGCCAGATCCGCCTTGCGGGCCATGACGTCGTTCATCGCGGTGTCGAGCGCGGCAATGACGGCGGCAAAATCGCCAGCGGTCCGCGCTTCCGCGAGTTGCCTGGTGTAGGCGTCGAGAGCGTGGCCGCCGGCGCGGATGGCATCAATGCCGGGCTGCTGTGAAGGTGTCATGTCGGGTTCCTTTGCGTGTGTGGGCTGCGATCGATTGCGCCTGCTTGGCCTTCGCTGCTGCCAGGCGCTTTTTCTGGTCCTTGCGCAGCTTCGCCGCGTTGGCCGGGGCTGAATTGGTCTGTCCGCTCATGGCTATTTCCTTCACTGCGGATTGTTCGGGAACCACTTGTTCAAGTCTTCGCCCGCTGCCTTGCACAGTTCGATCGCGCGGCGTGGGTTCTCCCGGCACAGTTCGTAGACCCGGGTCAGGTTCGGAATCTTGCCGTCCTCGCCGCGTTTGAAAGGATTGCCACGTTCGCGACCGTCTGGGCCGAATGCATCGCCGATAGTGCTCATCTGAAATCTCCTAGAGGGTCATGGTGCTTGCCGGTGTGGCCTAGCGGCGCCTTGATTGGCCAACCGTCGTCAAGGTCGGCGCTGTCAAAATCGAGTGTGAGCACGCCGGCGGCGGCGTTTGCCCAGTCGTCATGGTCGCCGGGCTGGTGGTCGATCTGCGCGCCGCGCACAACGAGGGTCAGAAGCTGTTCCTGAAGCTTGCCGACATCCAGCAACTCGACATCTCCCGCGTTCAACAGCGGTTCGAAGGCCTCATAGATTTCAGTGCGGCTCAACTCCGAGGTTTTGAGGGTGATCTCCTCTGCCTGAAAGGCGAATTTGAATGTTTCGCCGGCATAGGCATCGCCGGTGACTTTGCGGATGCCGTAGACCTTCATCTGGCGGGCAAACTTCTCGACTGCCTTCTGCGGGTTGAAGGGTGGCGCGCCGTCCTGTGAGACAAGAAGATCGAGGATTCGCCGGCCGCGCGCGTCCCTGTGGCCGATTGCAAGCGTGGCATCGTCGGAACTGCCGCCGCTCATGTCGACAAAGGCGCGATATTTGACACCACGCTCCGGCGGGATGATGCGCATGGTCGGCACAATGGCGCGCATCACCATGTCGCCATCCAGAAACGCCCCATTGGGCGCGCCAGGCAGGTTCAGGTGCAGGCGGCGGTACTTGTGGGTCGGCAGTCGGCGCTTCTGCTGTTCGAGGTAGGCAGGGCCGTCCGGCCATGACAGCATCGACGGGTTGGCGCGTTCCTCCTGCGGCAGGTCCGCAAAGTCGGCATCGGTGCAGACGTCGCCCGAATACCACGAGAAGAACATGCGGGGATCGGCGCCGGCCTTGCCAAGCTGCTTCAGGTCGTAGAGCGGCACTCCAGGGCTGGAATAGATCGTGTCGTAGCTGGTGATCCACTGCAGCGCATCGGCGCGCGTCGGGTCCGGTGCAAGGGCTTCGAAGATGTCCCAGTTGCGATAACCGTGGATCTCGTCATAGGCGTTCAGCGATGCTGTCTTGCCGTGCGCGCCGAGTGCGTCACGGGCGGGCAGGATGCGAATCTCGCCGCGGTTGTCCCGGCGCCTGATGCCCTTGGTGAGCGCGTTGACCTCGCGGCCGAGCGTCAGCGGGTTGGCGTCTATCAGCTTCTTGGCAAGCTTGAGGTCGTCGCCGGCCTGGTCCTCGTCGTTGGCGAGGATGTTTACGTCATTGCCGTGTGAGCTGTCCCAGATCAGCAGGCGGTAGAAGCTTGCCAGCACCAGGTCGGTGGTCTTGTTGTTTTTCTTGGCCCTGCCCGACAGCACAAGGTTGTACAGCGGCGATCCGTCGTCGCGGAGGGTGTAGAGCGCCCGCATCATGAACTCGCGCCTGTAAGGCTCGATGGTGTCCATGAGCGGCCGGCCGTCGATCCAGTTGAGGCGCGCGAAGAAATCGATCGGGGATGGTGAGGTCACGCCGCACCTCGCTGCATCTGGTCGCGCAGTGAGGGGGTAACGTCCTTCATCTTCCGCTCAAGGCCGATATCGGTCAGCAGACGGCGCAGCGTGTTGATGGCGGTCGTGTATGTGCCGATGTCCAATGCCTCCAGCGTGTCGTCGGCCTTCGCCATCTTTGCTTCGGCGCTTTCGCACCAGGCCGAGAGGACGGCGGCGCGCTTGGCAATGACGAGTTTGGGCGCGGAAGGGTCTTGGCCCATGTCGCTGGTGAACTCTGCCAGCAGTTCGCGGATTCGACGCGCTATCGCGGAGCGGCCGTCAATGTCCGGCAGCAGCGCAGTCCCGTTGCCGAGCTTGCTTCGTTGCCGTGACTTGGTGGGGACGACGCCCGCGCGTTCTGCCATCGAAGTTCCGTTGCCCGTATGTTGCCCCAAATCGAAGCAGAGGCGTAAGAATGCTTGGAAAACAGCGGAATTGCAAGGCTTTCAGGCCAAGTGAACAACCGGTTTGTAGCCGGTTTGCTCTAATGTGCGCTCTTTTTTCAAGGCATCGAAGGCATTTGAGAGGTGCAGAAAATTATCGTGCTCCGAGCGTGTGCCTTGAGCAATTTCCTCCGGCTGTGCTTTCCTCTGAAACTGACCAGCCGTTTTAACAATGTTGCTGTTTTTTCATTTCCTTGCGGAGGTCTCAAAGTCTTCTTTCGGTTTAAGTTTCAGTCTCAGTCTGGTCTCCGTCTCGGTCTCAGGTCTTCTCTCGGT
Organism: Mesorhizobium sp. PL10; assembly: GCF_053714315.1. Lineage (NCBI taxonomy): Bacteria > Pseudomonadati > Pseudomonadota > Alphaproteobacteria > Hyphomicrobiales > Phyllobacteriaceae > Mesorhizobium > Mesorhizobium sp. PL10. The sequence goes on from NZ_JBSKBR010000003.1 coordinate 291,535, forward strand.
CTCGGTCTCTCTGTATCGATAGGGTATGCATAGGCTATCGATAGGCTATCGTGCCGCGCGCAGGGCAATCGCTGAACTGGCCAGCCTTGAGTGATTGCTGATCTCGCTGTTGACGGTGGTTTCGCTCTGCCCGCCCCAATCGGTTTCACAGAATTCGGCCTCGGCCTTTTTGCGTAGTTCATCGCTGTCGATCCTGTTGATGAGGCGTCTGGCGCCCTTGGCGTGCTTCACATTGGTTGGAGGGTTGTGTTTGAACCATCGGTCTACAAACACCTCCTCGGTCGATTGGTCGAAGCTGATGAGGCCGGCGGCGACGAGCAGGCCGCGTGCCTTTCGGTATCGCTCCATTGTCCAGCCGAGATCAGCTATCGCGTAGCCGTCGGGCAGCCTGTAGCAGCCCGACGAGTTCATATGATCGCCGGTCATGAAGTAGACCAGCAGCAGCCGTTCGTCGCTTCCCTCCAACCCCAGGAAGCGCGGAGAGCGCCACAGGGCTGGAGAGACTTTCGACCACTCGCGCCCGCTCATGACGCGGCCTCGCATTTCAGCCGCCGATGCTCGGCCTTGTGGTGGTTGCGGCAAAGCCAGTCGACATCCATCGGCCGGCCATAGTCAGCGTGATGGCCTTCGCTGTCAGGCGAGCCGCACACCTTGCACGCCTCCTGGATGACGAGACCGCGCCTGACGGCCGAGCGGAGACACTGCTGCGCCCAAACCTTTTTCGGATGCTGCTCGCGCCATTTGGCTTGTGAGGGGTACTTGCTCATGACACCCCTCCCATGCCGACAAGTTCGACCACAAGACGAGCGATCGGCGGAGTGAGGCGGTGCCGGCGAGCGATGACTGCGGCGGCAAGAGCCGTTGCAGAAACCCCGGCACCGCCATATACTGTGGTCAACTGGCCTTCGGAAAATCGCCGGTCTTCTTCAACGCCGTTCCCGACAGCCATCGGGGCGGCGTTTCCCTTATATGGATGCCTCATAGCGCACGAGCCCTCCGCAGATTGGCCTCGCGGACAGCATCGACAGCCTCCTGGGGGGAAAGTCCGAACTTCTCCCGCAGTGTGGGGATGATCGGCCGCCCAATGCGTTCGCGGCTGGTCTGGGAAAGCCATTCGCCGGCATGGGCCACGGCTTCGCTGTGTTCGTGATCCGTGGTCATTACGCCACCTCACGCTGGTCGACGCGGGCCTTAACCCAGGCGTCAATCTCGCTTTCGACAAACGCGCGGCGCCGTGGGGACAAAAAGACCGGTCGAGGAAAGCGGTCCTCTTTGATCAATTTATCGATGTAATTGCGGGAGTAGGTGATGCCCTTCTTGGGCAGTTCTGCGAGGGGGATAAGCGGCATGGCTTAGATAGCCTCCTAGGTGTCTATTCACGCCTAGGAATTTGGATCGCTGCCCATCCCAATAAGAGTTGGGACCTACCCTTAACGGGACGGTTTTTTAAAAGCCGGCTTTACATGACCGGGCCAATAGGGCGCGTCACCGAACAGGCCAAATGTCGCGGACATCAACTCATCATCCGACAAGGCAGCTAGTCTGCGCATCGTCGCCCTGCGGTCCCATCGGTGCATTATGCTCGCACGTCGGAGTTTGTGGGCCTCCGAGAGAATATTTGCCAAACTTTTTGAAGACACGCCGGCCAGATCGGGGACCTGCTGCTTAAAGTCCCTATCGTGCGATAAGGCCTCGCAGATCTGACGTTGCGTGATCGTAGTTCCTCTCGCGGCCAGCGTGTTCCGCTTCCGGCGTGCCAGCTTGTAGAGCAGATATTTTACCTGAGCGTCGCGTGTCACGGGCGCCCCAGGCGAACGAATTGCGGCAAAGCCGGGGACGTGCACCCTAGCTAGTGCAAGAGCCAAAAGCCGCCATGCGTCAGGCTGCGTTGATGATATCGAGAAATGGTCAAATAGTTGAGGGATTCGCTCTCGCTCGCCGGCGGCTCGAACGGCCTCGTCGTGTCTCTGTTCTGCCGGCCCGACATATTGGAGAGCGTGTTCGCCAAAGGTTTTCCGCTTAAATGCCCAGTGATCGGGCAGGACAATCGGTTGCCTCAACTTATCTCGATAGGGCTTACCGTTTGCTTTCACCGGTTAGGCCCTCGCCGGCATTGCAAACACGTTTGTCGCCGTTGCCCGTCCAGTCAGCCCTAGCAGGGCGCCCTCCCAGCGCGTCAGGGCGTCCCGTTTGACCTTGAGGCGGTCGGATTGATTGTAGGTCCTGACAAGCGCTGTAGGCACATGCCCGATGACGGCCTCGGCCACCTCGTCCATGACGTCGAGCTCGGACAATCGGGTGCGAACCGTTCGGCGGATGTCGTGGTTGACCCAGGCCGGCAGTGTCGCCTCAGGGTCGTCCTTCTTGAGCGCCTCGAGCATCGCAGCGTCGATCCGAAGCTTTACCTTATGCCCGATCGTCACCGGTCCGGCGCCGTCGAGCGAGCAAAGCCAGTTGCATTTCTTGAACCGCGGCAGCTTTTCAATGATGGCGAGTGCTTCATCGGTCAGCGGGACAACGTGGTCCCGGCCGGATTTGAAGCGAGCCGCCGGCACGGTCAGCGTCTTGCGGTCAACGTCGATTTCAGACCATGACCCTTGCGCGATGTCATTGAGGCGCTGACCGGTCAGAAGGAGCAGGCGATAGACGGCGCTGTACACGTCGCCAGCAGCCGTTGCCCTCCACAGCGCCGCGATCTCAGCGTCGTTGAGTACGCGGTCCCTTGATGCCTTCTCGCCTATCGTGGTGCGCACTTTCTTTGCGCGGAAGGGCGAGGCGGGGATCAGGTCGTCGTCAACACACCAGCCGAAGAACGTTCCGATCTTCTGCGCGATGTTGAGCGCCTGCCGCTGCGCACCGCGCTCATAGATTGGCTCAACCACGGCCATGATGTCGGCATTCGTTAGCGTGGCCACGTCCCTGCCCTTCCATTTCGGCAGACATTCGCGGTTTAGGTCGCGCTCATCCTCGTCAGCCTTTCGAATACCGTCCCGGCGCCGTGCTTTGATGAAGCGGTCCAGGATGGTTTCAAAAGAGCGGTCGCGACTTTCCAATGCGGCGCGCGCCGCAGCTTCGCGCTCTTCCTCGGCCAGCACCTTGGGATCAATCCCCCGGTCGATCAAGGCCGCCCATTCCCTTGCCTTCGTCCGGGCAGCGTCGAGTGACATGACGTCGTATTCACCGAGTGCACGGCGGGCAGGCTGCGCAGCACCGCCGAAGCGGGCGACGTAGATAAAGCTCACCTGCCCGGCCTTGAGTTTGGAGCCGTTCGCCGGCGCCTTGTCAGTGACGCGGACACCCATGTTCGGGACCTGGGCATCCATGATCACATAGCGCTGACCGGTCGGCGCAGGCTTTAAAGCCTTGAGGCGGTTGTCGGTAAGGTTTTCGCGGGGCATTCGGCTCTCCGGGGCAACGTCGGGGCAACAGGGCTCGACTGCTGCTTATGTTGCCCTAGTGTGCACTAATGTGCAATAGGGAAAGCGAACTGCCAACAAATACAAGGCATGCGTCGGCTCCGAACAACCGGTAATGTGCTCTGTTTACCTATCCCGAATGCGGCTGTTAACCGGTTGGTCGCTGGTTCGAATCCGGCCCGGGGAGCCAATCTTTTCAAGCACGTGGCGAAGCTGCAAAACCGGCGATTTTTCGGTTATGTGCGGTATATGTACGGTGGACCAGATTGCTTGCCTTTCGAATCGAAAAGCCCGCCACCGTGATGACAGCGGCCAAGACTAACACGCTGATAGATTTTCAGAGCCCTTGCCCTCCAGATATGAGGCACGGGCCGTCATAGTCGCCATGGTCGGCTTCGCGCTCGTCGTCGCCTCCCGCATGACTGAGCGCCCTGTGGATAGTAACCCACTATTCACCATAGCGGCAGTTCTTCCCGGGCATCCGGCGCATTAGGGACAGCTTACGTGATTACCCCCATTCGCGCCGCCAACGACTCAGATAGCTTGATTTTCGCGGGTCCCCAACCCCGTATTGGCCGGCGCTGCCCACCATAAACCCCACCCACGGCGCCGGCCATCTTGCCAAGGTGGACGGACCGATCCACGCAAGATTCACCGACGCTTTATCAACACCACGTTGCCATCAGGGCGGCGCCAGCGCGGCGGGCTCACCCTTTGGTTGCGTCGTTCGTTCATTTGGTGGTGTTCCGACTATATTAGTGAGCACGTATATATCCCATCAGCCGGCGCCACCATCTTGATGCCCCTGCCGGTTAGGCCCGGTGCTTACTGGCCTACCCGCCCCAAGTGCCGGGCCGCTTTTCCGATAAGTGCCTCAAGTTGATCTTGGCAAAGATCTTTACTTCGCCGATTTGTCGGCGATGACACCCAATTTCTGGATTTCCGGTGTCTTAGCAAACATGTCGCCTGCCTTGATCTTCTCCATCAATCCGGCGGCAACCTTCCCGTTGAGATGCGCGTCACGTCCCCCCTCGTCGTCGAAGGTATCGAATATTGCGAAAGACGAAGGTCCTTCCTGAATCGCATACCATGTGATGGTTCCGGGTTCGGCTTCCACCAAAGGAACCGCCGACTTCAGGAAGTCCGCGACCTCCTTCTCCTTGCCGGGCTTGGCTTCAAGCGGAACGTACAGCGCGAACTTTGTCATTCTGTTCTCCCGTTCTAATCTTTTGCTAGTGTCGATCGCTACCAATCGGCCTTCTTGCCTGGCGGCAGAATTCGAGGGACGAGCAGCGTTCTCGATGGGAGCGGCTACATTCGCTAAGGGGAAATCGACCGCTGCATACACAACCCGCGATAGGCGTTGCGGTTCCACCCCTACAGAAGGCGGGACATTTCGGCCCCGGCCGTCTTGCGGCACATTGTCCGAGATCCATTTATACAGAAAGTCAGTGCCGCGCGTGCTCATCGAAGAGAAAGCGCGCGGGTCATATTAGCTCCCGCTCATCTTGACGCCAGCGCCGGCCGCTCCAGAGTCTTGGGCATGGCTCGGGGTAATATCAAAGTAGGCGATGAGGTCGCTGTCACTGCCATTGTGCGCGGGCGGGTGACGCCCGATCGCATCAGCGTGACCATCCCCTCCTACGCCTTCCCACATTCGGTCGTCGATTCGACTTCGAAGGCCGTGATCGGCCAGCATATGGAGCTCACTGGCTAGGTCACGCGCGTTGACGGCGATAAGGTGACGATCAGCCTTCGGCCGCTCGTGACCGTCGATGCCGAGCACGTTCGCTTGGTCGAGAGCTATGTTGCGCCAAAGCGGAAAACGCGGCTAGTCGGTAAGGCCTGAAACGTTCCCCGCGTCTCCACCCTCGCTTGGCTTGGTAGAAACTCGCCGGGCGAAGACCCCAACCGCCCCAAGCCCGGCGAGCCTACAACCTGACCAGAGTACGCGATCAGGACCGGGGATCAGCCGGCAAAAGTGGTATGCAGCAAGAGCGGTGCCAGTATTTCAGTGCTGAAAAGGGACAGTGCCCATTTCGGACCGGAGCATGCTCAAACTCGCAAGATCGGGAGTCCATTAGCACGCACTTTATTAGTTCTGGAAAATTTTAACGAATCGTTGACCGCGCTGTCCCAAAATAGGACGGCGCGGTCAAACCCCAACCGGACTGCGCAGGCGGCTCCGGCAACCCCCAACCCAAGCGCAGTGTCGGAGCCGCTTCCACGCCTCTGTATACTAGCAATGGTTGAATCAACGGTTACGACAAGTGGTTTCCAAGAAGCTGCTTAGCAACCAACCACGTCGCTTTCCGGTGGCGTTTTTGACCAAGCGCGGCAACTTGCGGCGGCGAATGACAAAAAGAATGTCCGTTAGCGTAGCGCCACGCGAAAAGCCCGCCACCGTGAGGCTGGGGGACTCGTTCGCTTATCGGCAGACTTCACGAGTCGGCGTTGCGGAAGCCGCTGACCGGACATTCGACGTCATTGAGGCGAGGCAATCCTCCAGACGTTCCAGGCGCGCCTTCTGGAATCGCAGTGCGTGCGCGACGTCATGCAGCCTGGATTTACCCTGAGAATTGGCAGCGGCGATCAAGTCTATTTCGAGCCGACTGATCTCGCTCCGCAGGTTGCGAGCCTCAGCTTCCCTCAGACCCTTGATCCATCCAGCCCCGCGCATCACCAGCACAATTTCATCCACCTGACACCAGGCCGCACAATAGCAGGAGTTTGCTAACAACCCTGCCATGGACATTCTCGTATTTTAATCATTGCTAATATGAAAAGCCTGAGCGAGAGGAAGCTGCTGCAGAAGCGTTGACCCCACCGATCAGCTTGCATGACATGCGCAAGCACCTCTTGATCATGTCGGCCTTGGATCTGTCAGGATTTTAAGTGGAGAGAGGTGGTAGGCGCAGTTGGCTATCTCCAAGCGCAGCCTGTTTCAATGACTTGGCTGACTTTCTGGCCAATGCATCGAATATGAACGAACAAGCATCCGCCTATGCCAGCGGACGTTCGCGCCTGGAAGAGCCCGGAAGCCGAAGCCGCCGTCAATTATAGCCAGTCTGAAACCACGGACTGGTGTCATACCCTAAGCGCGGACTGTAATGATCCAGGAAGTTTGCGCCCCCATTTGAGGGTCGCGCAACCACGGTGCTGGTCAATTTGCAATCCCGTTTCGTGGTCGGCTTGCTGCCAGCCTTCATATGAGCTGCGGAACACGACGTTGCAGCCTGAGCGGTGGCCACCTTTTTCTTCTCTTTCGCAACAGCCGCTCCGGTGGCGGCCAATACTATTGCTACGCCAAAGACAACGAGTTTCATTGAAACGCCCCTCACCTTACACAATCCGAAATGATTGCGCCTAGTTGACTTGACGTCAACCACGTTTTGTCCGCAACGACGGCGAAGCTTCGCGCTCGACCTGTTTGGCGGCGTCCGGAATGGTGCCCTTCGCTTCCTGTTTGGTGTCCCGCCGCCCGTAGACAAGCCCAAACACAAGCGCGAAATACCCCGCCTGCAGCACAAAAGCGGCGATGACGCCCCAGATTACGCCCTTCCCCATGGACCCCGTGTCGAGATAGGCCCAAACTGCAACGACCACCGACGTCGCCAGCATTCCTACCACAAACTGCGGAAAATACATTGCCCCAACCCCTTTCCGACGTTCCCCAACGGCTTCCCACACCCTTCTGACCATTATTTATTATTTTAGCAATCGCGCAAGTATGGCAGTTCGGTCGCTTGCGCAGCCGCCCCCGAGGAGCAGCCTCCCGGGGGGACCGGCGGCGACTTCGCTACTTCAGCTGAATATCTGGCGTGGCGTTCAGGGCATAAGCCTCGAAAGTGACGCCGGCACTTAAGCGGTGCCGAAGCTGTTCCGAAACGTCCAAAACGTCTAATATGCCCACATGCAGGGGACTCGCCTCGCTTTTGGTCCGTTTGTACTCGATCCCGATATCGGGACGCTCCGTAAAGAGCAGATCCCGATCGCTGTTGGGCATCGTGGGCTGACGCTGCTTGCTGCGCTTACGGCACGGCCCGGTGAGATCCTGACCAAGGCCGAGTTGATGGACGCTGCCTGGCCTGGCACCGCCGTTGAGGAAGGCAACCTTACCGTCCAGATCGCGACACTAAGAAAGGCACTCGGGCCGGCTGACAATGGCGGCGAGTGGATCGCCACGGTGCCTCGTATCGGCTACCGCTTCACCGGGACTGTCGAGCCGGTGGCGAGCGCATCCCGCAGACCGATACCCCCGTCCGGCAAGCCGTCGATTGCGGTGCTGCCTTTTGCCAATTTGAGCGGCGATCAGGACCGGCAGTATCTCAGCGACGGCATAACCGAGGACATTATTACCGAGCTGGCCAGGTTCCGCTCCCTCCTTGTCATCGCGCGCAATTCATCGTTTCAGTTTCGTCATCCGGCATTGGACATTGCCGACGTCCATCGCGAACTCGGAGTTCGCTACCTCGTCGAAGGCAGCGTGCGAAAGCTCGGTGATCGCATTCGGATCACCACACAGTTGATCGATGCCGCCACCGGCACCCACCTGTGGGCTCAACGCTACGATCGGGCCCTCGACGACATCTTCGCATTGCAAGACGAGGTTGCGGCTCTCATCGCCTCGATGGTCGAAGGCCAAGCGGGGGCCGATTCGGCGAGCCGGACCAGACGCAAGCCTCCGGCCGAGTGGGATGCATACGACTACTACCTGCAGGGGCGCGCGCACTTCTACCGGTACGAAAATGACAAGGCCGAGCCTCTGTTCGTTCGGTGTGTCGAGCTCGATTCGACGTTCGCCCAAGGCCACGCCTTCCTTGCGCAGGCCCTTGTTAGCCGATTTTGGTACGACAACGATCCGCGGACGCTGCAGAAGGCCTGGGAATCGGCGCGGACGGCGCTCGCTCTCGACAGGAGCGACGGTGTTTGTCACCAGAGCATGGGGCTGGTGCTTACGCACATGCGCCGGCACAGCGATGCCGGAGTGCATTTGGAGCAGGCGCGCTCGTTGAACCCGCTGGACGTGAACATAGCGGGGGACTACGCAAGCTGGCTCAACTACGGCGGACAGGCCGAGACGGCGCTGAACGTGCTCGAAACTGCGCTCCTGCGCGACCCATTACCTCCGATATGGTTCTGGGAGGTGAAGGGCAGCTCGCTCTTCCTGCTTGGAAGGTATTCGGAAGCCGTCGGTTCGTATCAGAAGGCCGGCGACCAATTCTTCATTCATGCCTTCCTCGCAGCGGCGCACGCACATTTGGGCGAGACGCAGAAGGCCCGCGCTGAGGTCGCTGAAGCACTGACGAGGAAACACGGCCTGACTCTCCGGATGATGTCAGGTCTCCCGTTCGCCGACCAAGTCGCCCTCGAGCTTTTCACGTCAGGCTTGAGAAAGGCCGGTTTTCCCGCGTGAACGCACCTTCGGGGCCTGATGCGTTGCTCAGGATCCAGCCGCTCGCCGGCGCCCGTCCTCAACCAGGCGAAACCGGTAGCGATCACGTATGAACTCGTTGAAGAATTGCCCTTTCGAGAAGGCGGCCCTGAACGCCGCATAGGTCTCGGGCTCGACCTCCTCATAGTCGTAGCGGTTCCCGCTCGGGACGAACCAGACCGAAAGCACCTTCGTCGCCGGGTCGTAATGCGTGTTGCGGATGGCTGTGGACGGCATGTCAAAAATCCTGCTTCGCCTCAAAATCCCGCTTCGCCAGTTCTTAATGCCGCAGCAATCCGGAGGTTCCGTCGGACGGACAGGCCTCCGGCTGCGCCAAAATCTTGCCTGCTCGCTGAGCCTTCCTATCTGCGTCAGATGTCACCGATGAAATCGAGCACTGAAGCCCACGCCTGCCAGGGCGATCTCTTCGGCATGGCGTCCACCCTGCCGGAAGGGTTCTCCTATCGGCCGGACCTGATCACTCCAGACGAAGAGACCGCGCTGGTCGGTCACCTCAAGGGACTGTCGTTCAAGCCCTTTGACTTCCATGGCCATCTTGCCACCCGGCAGGTGGCCGGCTTTGGCCTGCGCTACGACTACGATCGGCGCGAGGTCGTTGAAGCGCCGCCCATCCCAGAATTCCTGCTACCGCTTCGCGACAAGGTAGCGGACTTTGCTGGTCGCGCAGCCCCAGATTTCGCGCAAGTACTGATCAATGAATACCGCCCGGGAGCGGGCATAGGATGGCATCGCGACAAGCCGCACTTCGAACTTGTCGCCGGCGTGTCGCTGCTGGCGCCGTGCAGCTTTCGGCTGCGCCGTAAAGCCAGCGTGAAATGGGACCGTGAGACGATCGAGGTCGAGCCGAGGTCCGTCTATCTCATAGACGGTCCGGCGCGCCGCGAATGGGAACACAGCATTCCGCCCGTCACCGGGCACCGCTATTCCATCACGCTGCGCACCCTGAAATAGGCACCACTCCAAGGCACGCAGCAGCCGCTCTGGAAGGCAGCGCCCAGTTGTGCTTCGATTGCATATGAGCGTTGATCGCAGCAAAACCCTGGGCATCCGCGCAACGCTCGTTCTATGGGCGTGTCTGTCCTGCCTGCTGGCTTTGCAATGGCTCGTCGATCTTGGGATGGTCGGCTTTCCCGACGGATACGCAACGCCCTATGCGAGAGCGACCAGCACGCCGTTGCATGTCCTTGTCTGGGCATGCCTGGCGCAGAGCCTCTACTTCGCTTGCCGGGCCTTGTTCGGCAAACGGTTCGGGCCTTCTCTCTTCCTGCAAATGCTGCTCGCCGTCGCACTGACTGTCGCCCCGGGGCTTGTCGTAAAACACTGCCCGCAGTCTCAGACATGCAGCAACATCTATGAGAAACTCACGAATAAAATGATGGACGATGGCGCGGGTGGATGACGTTATGTCTCCCATCGACCGGTAACCGACGATAGGTAGAACTTTGGCGCACCTTGCGCGGATGCCTGCCACGGATGTGGCGGCAAAAACTTGGAGGAACCATGCGAAAGATTCTGGCATCGACGCTGCTGTTCGCGGTCGCATTATCCGTAAACGCCGCCCTGGCACTGGACAGCAGCGGAACCCCGGTAGTCGTGACGCCGCTTGCCGATCGCACCCAGACGGCTTCCGGCCAGCCGATCGTGCTGCCGCAGAAAAATGTCCAGGTGCTGGTTTCGACCTACAACATCGCGGTCGGCGCCACCTTGCCGGTGCACAAGCACCCGTTTGCCCGTTACGCCTATGTCGAGGCCGGAACGCTCAAGGTGACGAATGTCGAGACCGGCAACGCCAACACCTACAAGACAGGCGATTTCATCGTCGAGATGATCGGCCAGTGGCACCAGGCGACCAATATCGGTGACGGCCCGGTCAAGCTGCTGGTCATCGACCAGGTCGAGCAAGGCGTCAAGAACACCATTCTGCAGAAACAATAGGCCTCCCGCGACGGATCTAGGCCGGCTTCCCGGCTGGCCCAAGCAGCGATTGGTTGTTCCGCTTCCCCGGCAATCGAGCCGATGCTAGGGCTGGCCGTCTGCATTAATGAAGGATCGTCTCTTGGCCGGTAATGCTCGCCCCCTGATCGAAATCTGCGTCGAAGGCATAGACGGACTGCTGGCCGCGCAAGCCGCCGGCGCCGACCGGGTCGAACTCTGCGCCAGCCTGGTCGAAGGCGGCATCACGCCGAGCCTTGGCACGGTGCGCGCAGCGCTTGAGAGCGCGACCATCCCTTTCCATGTCATCGTGCGGCCGCGCGGTGGCGACTTCCTCTACAGCGAGGCCGAATACCGCTCGATGCTCGCCGATGTCGCAGCGCTGCGCGATCTCGGCGTCGCCGGTGTCGTCGTCGGCTGCCTCAATGCCGACGGCACCATCGACGAAACCCGCATGGGCGCCCTGGTCGAGGCGGCGGGTCCGCTCAACGTTACCTGCCACCGCGCCTTCGACATGACCCGCGACCCGGCCGAGGCGCTGGAAGCGCTGATCCGCTGCAAGGTCGGTCGCGTGCTGACCAGCGGTCAGCGCGATACCGCGCTTGAAGGCGCCGGCCTTTTGGCGGACCTCGTCCGCCAGGCCGGCAGCCGCATCATCATCCTCGGCTGCGGCGGGCTCGATCCCGACAACATCGTCGAGGTGCTTGCGAAAACCGGGCTGACAGAAATGCATTTCGCCACGCTCAAGGACGTGCCGAGCGCAATGGCCTATCGCAATCCGCAAGTCGGCATGGGCGGCACCGATCTCGACCGCGAATATCGCACCACGGTAACCGACGCCGCGCTGGTTGCGGCGACCATCGCGGCGGCCAGGGCTTGATGACCGTGCCCGCGCCGATCTGCCGCGTCTCGGCAGCGGAAGAAGCTGCCATCCTCGCGCTCAACAATGAGCATGCGGCCGAGCTGTCATGGCTCGAACCTGAACGGCTGTCCTTCCTGCTCCGCGAAGCGTTTTACACCAGGCGCATCGGCGCGCTCGAAGCCTTCATCATGACCTTCGACCAGGATGCACGCTACGACAGCCCGAACGTCCTCTGGTTTCGCGAGCGCTATCCACGCTTCGTCTATGTCGACCGCGTCGTCGTAGCCGGGGAGGCGCGCGGCCGCGGCCATGCCCGCAGGCTTTATGAGGATCTGTTCGTGGAAGTCGCCCGCGCAGGCCACAGCATCGTCACCTGCGAGGTCAATGCCGAGCCCCCCAACCCGGCTTCCGACGCCTTCCACGCCGCGCTCGGCTTTGCCGAGGTCGGCGACGCCGTGATCCATGGCGGCAAGAAGGCGGTGCGCTACTATCTCAGGCAGATCGCCGGATGACGCGGGCGCCACTGGCGCCATAAAGAAGCCAGGCCTAATGTAACTTCCGCCAGCCGGAGGCGAAATACCATGCCGAGCAACGTCTTCCGCTTCGATGAGAGCTGGGACATTCCCGAGGCGACGCCGCAACAGGTCTGGGACGTGCTCTCCGACGCAGAGTTGCTGCCGCTGTGGTGGGGCGACGTCTACAAGGAGGTCGTGCCACTCGACCGCAAGGGCAAGGGCGTCGTCGGCTCGCGGGCCAAAGCGCGGGCACGAGGCGCCCTGCCCTATGAACTGAACTTCATCGTCGAAGCCGCCGAGCTCGAGCCCGGCCGGCTGGTGGTGGTCAAGACCTTCGGCGATTTCGACGGCCTGTGGCGTGCGGAACTGTCGCCTTCGGGAACCGGCACCCATGTCGATCTTGTCTGGCAGGTGACGGTCGAGAGGCCGATCCTCAAGTTCCTGGCGCCGTTGCTCAGGCCAGCCTTTGCCTGGAACCATCGCTGGACCACCCCGCGCGGCGAAGCAGGCCTGCGCCGCTATCTCGCGGCGCAGAAGAAGGCGGCATGATACCGCCTTGCTGGCTGCCAGCCAGACGCACGCCGATTTTTTCGCGATAGAATAGCTCTGCGTTTCCTTGAAACATGAGCCGCCCCAGCAAAAAGGGGCCACGAATGGCCCCTTTCCAATCATTTATTTCAGAAGAAATCAAGCGTTGGCGGCGTTCACCGCGCGCTTGGCCATCACCGCGATCAGGTTGGCGCGGTATTCGGCCGAAGCGTGGAGGTCGGTCATCAGATTCTTCGCCGGCACTTTCACGCCGTCGAGCGCTGATGCGGCAAAGTTCTTCGCCAGCGCGGCCTCGATTTCCTTCGAGCGGAACACGCCGTCGTCGCCGGCGCCGGTGACGGCAACGCTGACCCCATCCTTGCCCTTGGCCACGAACACGCCGACGATCGCGTAGCGCGAGGCCGGATTGCGGAATTTTTCGTAGGCAGCCTTCGCCGGCGTAGTGAAGCTGACCGCGGTGATGATCTCGCCCTCCTTCAGTGCCGTCTCGAACAAGCCGGTGAAGAATTTGGCGGCCGAAATCTCGCGCTTGTTGGTGACGATGGTGGCGCCAAGCGCCAGCAATGCTGCCGGATAATCGGCAGCCGGATCATTGTTGGCGACCGAGCCGCCGATCGTGCCCTTGTGGCGGACCGCCGGGTCGCCGATCAGCGACGCCATATTCGCCAGCGCCGGACAGGCCTTTCGTAACTTCTCGTCACTGGCGACGTCGTAATGTGTGGTGGCCGCACCGATGGTGACGGTCTTGCCCGATACCTTGACGCCTTGCAGCTCCTTGATCCGCGACAGGTCGACCAGGTCGGAAGGTGCTGCAAGCCTGGTCTTCATCGCCGGGATCAGCGTCATGCCGCCCGACAAAAGCTTGGCGTCGCCGCTCTTCACCATCTTGGCGGCGTCAGCGACCGAGGCGGCGCGGTGGTAGTTGACTGCGTACATGGGATCCTCCCTGAAGTGATTAGGGAGTAGTGAGTAGTCAGCAGTCAGTAGGGAGATGGCCTCTGACGGAGGCCGAGGCTTTCTATTCCCTGCTCACTATTCCCTACTCACTACTCACTCATTTCGTTGCCCGGATCGCTGCCCAGACGGTGGACGGCGAGGCCGGCATGGCGATGTCGGTAATCCCGATTGCGTCGGTGATGGCGTTGATGACTGCCGGCGGCGAGCCGATGGCGCCGGCCTCGCCACAGCCCTTGATGCCGAGCGGGTTGCTCGGGCACGGCGTGTTGGAGGTCGAGACCTTGAACGACGGCAGGTCGCCCGCGCGTGGCATCGTATAATCCATGTAGCTCGCCGTCAGCAGCTGTCCGCCGGCGTCGTAATGGGCGCCTTCGAGCAGCGCCTGGCCGATGCCCTGGGCAATACCACCATGCACCTGGCCCTCGACGATCATCGGGTTGATGATGTTGCCGAAATCGTCCGCCGCGACGAACTGGACGATCTCGGTCGTGCCGGTTTCCGGATCGATCTCGACCTCGCAGATGTAGCAGCCCGCCGGGAAGGTGAAGTTTGCCGGATCGTAGAACGCTGTCTCCTTCAACCCCGGCTCCATGCCGGCCGGCAGATTGTGGGCGGTGTAGGCGGCAAGCGCCACCTGGAACCAGGGCAGGCTCTTGTCGGTGCCGGCGACCTTGACCTCGCCATTCTCGATGACGATGTCGCCCTCGTCGGCCTCAAGCAGGTGGGCGGCGATCTTCTTGGCCTTGGCCTCGACCTTGTCGAGCGCCTTGGCGATTGCCGACATGCCGACGGCGCCCGAGCGCGAGCCGTAGGTGCCCATGCCCATCTGCACCTTGTCGGTGTCGCCATGGACGATCGAGACCGAGTCGATCGGCACGCCAAAACGCTGGTTGACCAGCTGCGCGAACGTCGTCTCATGGCCCTGGCCATGGCTGTGCGAGCCGGTCAGCACCTCGATCGTACCGACGGCGTTGACCCGCACTTCGGCCGATTCCCACAGGCCGACGCCGGCGCCGAGCGAACCGACCGCCGCCGACGGCGCGATGCCGCAGGCCTCGATGTAGCAGCTCATCCCGATGCCGCGCAGTCTGCCCGCCTTGGCGGCGGCCGCCTTGCGTTTGGCAAAGTCGGCATAGTCGGACGCCTTTGTCGCCGCATCGAGCGAAGCGCCATAATCGCCGGCGTCATAATTCATGATCACCGGTGTCTGGTGCGGGAAGGTGGTGATGAAGTTGGTGCGCCGAAGTTCGGCCGGCGACACGCCGAGTTCGCGCGCCGCCGTCTCCATTGTCCGTTCCAGCAGATAGGTCGCCTCCGGCCGCCCTGCCCCGCGATAGGCATCGACGGGGGCGGTGTTGGTGTAGACGGTGCGCACATTGGCGTGGATCGTCGGGATGTTGTACTGGCCCGACAGCAGCGTCGCGTAGAGATAGGTCGGCACGCAGGACGAGAACAGCGACATGTAGGCGCCGAGATTGGCGATGGTGTCGACCTTGAAGCCGGTGATCCGGTTGTTCTTGTCGAACGCCATTTCCACGGTCGAGACATGGTCGCGGCCATGCGCGTCGGTGAGGAAGCTTTCGGTGCGGTCGGCGACCCATTTGACCGGCACGCCGGTTTTCTTCGATGCCCACAGGCAGACGATCTCTTCGGGATAGATGTAGATTTTCGAGCCGAAGCCGCCGCCGACATCGGGCGCAATGACGCGCAGTTTGTTTTCCGGCGCGACATTGTAGAAGGCGCTCATCACTAGCCGCGCGACATGCGGATTCTGCGAGGTCGTCCAGCAGGTGAAGTGGTCCTCGGCCTTGTCGTAGTGGCCAAGGGCGGCACGCGGCTCCATAGCGTTCGGAACCAGCCGGTTGTTGACGATCTTCATGCGGGTGACATGGGCGGCAGCCTTGATCGCCGCGTCTGTCGCCTTGGCGTCGCCGATCTCCCAGTCGAAGATCAGATTGTCCTCGGCCTCGGCATGGACCTGCGGCGCGCCTTTTTGCAGCGCCTTGGTCGCATCGACCACCGCCTTCAATTCCTTGTAGGTGATCTCGACGGCTTCCGCCGCATCACGCGCCTGGCCCTTGGTTTCGGCCACCACGATGACGATGGCATCACCGACATAGCGCACCTTGTCGACAGCGAGCGGCGACCAGGCCCCCATCTTCATCGGCGAGCCGTCCTTGGAATGGATCATCCAGCCGCAGATCAGGTTGCCGATGCCGTCGGCCTTGAGTTCCTTGCCGGTCAAGACGCCGATGACGCCGGGCATGGCCTGCGCCTTCTTGACGTCGATCTTCTTGATCTGCGCATGCGCGTGCGGGCTACGCACGAAAGCGGCATGCTTCATGCCGGGCACCACCATATCGTCGACATAACGGCCGGCGCCGGTGATGAACCTCTTGTCTTCTTTGCGCGCGACCCGAGCGCCGATACCTTCAATGCCCATAAGGAATTCCTCCGGAATTTAGGGGAGTAGGGCAGTAAGGGAGTAGGGAAAAGCGGCCCGGTTTAGCCTTTTGCCCTACTCCCCTACTGCCCTATTCCCTTATTACCCTCGTTCTAAGCCGCTTGTTTCGCCCTGCCCTTCGCCCCCTTCGCCATCGTCTTCGATGCGGCGAGGATCGCCTTGACGATGTTGTGGTAGCCGGTGCAGCGGCAGATGTTGCCTTCGAGTTCGGTGCGCACCGTCGCCTCGTCGAGGCCTTCGGGATGGCGCGCGATCATGTCGGTCGCCGTCATGATCATGCCTGGCGTGCAGAAGCCGCATTGCAGCCCATGATGTTCCTTGAACGCGGCCTGCACCGGATGCAGGTCGGCGCCGTTGGCGAGCCCCTCGATCGTCACCACGGTCGACCCGGAGGCCTGCACGGCCAGCATCGAACAGGACTTCACCGCCCTGCCGTCGACATGGACGACGCAGGCGCCGCATTGCGAGGTGTCGCAGCCGACATGCGTTCCGGTGAGACCAAGATTTTCGCGCAGGAAATGAACCAGAAGCGTTCGGTCCTCGGCAGCCCCGCTGACCCGTTTTCCATTCACGACAAACGAAACGTCCGACATGCATCCTCCCTGGGTATAACCTCGGTAATCATGCTGCCGATGCGGCTTTGGCGCTCGGCCATGCGCTATTCGTACACCGCACAACGCGCAAAAAACACACGCGTGGTCATTGTACTTTCGGTCATGGAGAAAGCGAAAATCATGGGCTCGTCCGCCCCATTGCCAAAGTGCGGATTGAAGGCAACAATGCCATCGACGCTGGCGCGCCAAAAGACATAAAAACGAAAACAGGCGCGCACAAAAATGCGTCGGAGGAACGCGGAGAAAGCTGCTGGCCAGTTCACGGACGAGCTATGCATCCGGTCTGTCGGCGATCACCACCGACGAGCCCGACGCCGATGCATTCGCCCGGGCTGTCGCCGCTGAAGCCTCTGCCATCAACGCCGGCTTTGCGCTGCTGTTCTTCTCGCAGAGCCTGGTCGACGCCACCGCACTGTCGCAAGCGTTGAAGACCCATGCGCCGACGCTGGCCTATGCCGCCTGCTCGACGGCCGGCGAGATCACCCCGCAGGGCCTAGAGGAAGGCCATGTGCTGGCGCTTCTGCTTCCT
The DNA here is from genome assembly GCF_053714315.1 of Mesorhizobium sp. PL10. Classification (NCBI taxonomy): domain Bacteria; kingdom Pseudomonadati; phylum Pseudomonadota; class Alphaproteobacteria; order Hyphomicrobiales; family Phyllobacteriaceae; genus Mesorhizobium; species Mesorhizobium sp. PL10. The sequence goes on from NZ_JBSKBR010000003.1 coordinate 308,828, forward strand.
TCCGCGTCATTCTCCGCGGTCAGCACCATGGTCGACAATCTCTCCTCGTCGGGCATGGACAGGATCACCGATGAAGTCGAGGCCTTGCGGCGCTTGCTGCGCGGACGCATCGGCGGTTGCCATTCCAACAGCACCTTTGCGCTCTGCTTCATCGACGGCCTGTCCTTTGCCGAGGAAGCGGTGACATCGGCCATCCATTGGGGGCTGGACGACATCCCGCTGATTGGCGGTTCGGCGGGCGACGATTTGAAATTCGAAACCACCAGGCTGATCTCGAACGGCAAGGTGGCTTCCGACAGCGCCATCATCGTGCTGATATCAACCGAAATTCCGTTCCACGTCTTCAAGACCGACAATTTCGTTCCTACAGATGAGAAGCTGGTGGTGACGGCATCCGATCCCGACCACCGCACCGTGCGCGAATTCAACGCCACCAACGCGGCCGAGGAATATGCCGCTTCGGTCGGCATCGTTGCGCAGAACCTGACGCCGCTGAGCTTCGCCTCGCACCCGGTGGTGGTGAAGGTGGGCGGCGAATATTATTGCCGCTCGATCCAGAAGATGCATCCCGACGGCTCGCTGTCATTCTTCTGCGCCATCGACGACGGCGTCGTGCTGTCCATCGCCCAGCCCAAGGACATGGTGGAATCGACGCGCGCCGCCCTGCGCGACGTCGGGGAGCGGCTCGGCGGCATCGACATGGTGCTCGGTTTCGATTGCGTGCTGCGAAGGCTCGATGCGCGCAACCGCCAGGTGTTCCGCGACATCTCCGAACTCTATCGGGTCAACAACGTCATCGGCTTCGGCACCTATGGCGAACAGTACCGGTCGATGCACCTCAACCAGACTTTCACCGGCATCGCGTTCGGCGAACGCCAGGCGGCGGAGTAGCCCCATGCCGCTCAGGGATATCGACGACGTCGACAGGCTGAAGAAGATCAACGCCGCTCTGGTCAGCCGCGTCGAGCGCTCGATGGACCAGCAGGGCAACGCCTTCTCGCTGTTCCAGACCGCGATCTCACTGGAAAACCGGGTGCGCATCCGCACTGAGGAACTGCATTCGACGCTGCGCCGGCTGGAGCAGTCGAACATCGACCTCAGCGCCGCCAAGGAAAACGCCGAGCTGGCGAACCTGTCCAAGACCCGGTTCCTGGCCGCAGCCAGCCATGACGTGCTGCAGCCGCTGAACGCCGCCCACCTCTCGGTCTCGGCGCTGGCCGAAGTGCAGACCAGCGAGGAGGGCAAGAAACTCGTCCGCCAGGTCGAGCGCTCGCTGGAGACGATGGAAGACCTGCTGCGCACGCTGCTCGACATTTCCAAGCTCGATGCCGGCGTGGTCGAGCCCGACATTGGCGACGTCAATCTGGAGACGCTGTTTTCCTCGCTACGCTCGGACTTCCTGCCGGTGGCCGAGATGAAGGGCCTGGCGCTGAAGTTCCGCCCGGTCAGCGCGGTGGTGCGTTCGGACCGCACGCTTTTGCGCCGCATCCTGCAAAACATCCTATCCAATGCGCTGCGCTACACCCGCTCCGGCGGCGTGCTGGTCGGCACAAGGCACCGCGGCGACACCATCCGCATCGATGTCGCCGACACCGGCTGCGGCATTCCCGAAGATCAGCGCGAGGCGGTGTTCGAGGAATTCCATCGCGGCTCCGCCATTCCGGGCGATACCGGAATCTCCGGCGGCGGGCTGGGGCTCGGCCTTGCCATCGTGCGGCGCATGGCCGCCGCGCTCGGCCATCCCGTGACGTTCTCCTCGAAGCTCGGGCGCGGCACGATCTTCCATATCGATGTGCCGGTCGGCATCGGCGCCAGCGCCGATGCCATCGCCAGCCTTGCCGAGATGGAGCGTCCACGCGGCTACGGCCTCTTCGGCACCAAGGTGCTTTTGGTCGAAAACGACGCCGACGTGCTGCAGGCGATGACCTTCCTGCTCGAGCGCTGGCAATGCCTGGTGCGCGCCGCGACCTCGACCGAGGACGCAATCAGCCTGCTCGGCGACACCGACTGGGTGCCCGACATCGTCATTGCCGACCAGCATCTCGACGACGGCGACCTCGGCACCGCCACCATCGCCGAAGTCCGCGACTATCTCGGCCGCGCGGTGCCGGCCCTGATCGTCACCGCCGACAGTTCCGAAGCGGTGGTGAAAGCCGCCCGCGCCGCCGGCATCGAACTGATGCGCAAGCCGCTGAAACCGGCGCAGCTAAGGGCGCTGCTGGCACATTTGCTGGCTTGAAACAGGTTATGCGGCAGGTAGAACCGATGACGAATAATATTCTTCGCTACCCTGGGAAAGCCGGCGTCACCGCGAGATAGCGCAGCGGTCCGGCATCGTCATCCAGTGGCCAACTATGACCTCAATCCTGGATTAAAATAAATTGACAGCCAGATCACGAGCTCATCGAATTCTCTCAAAATTGAAAAATTACAAACCCGTTCCACAGGATGCGTTCGAAACCTCTGAAGAAATACTTGGAATTGGCCGGCATATTGGGACATACCACGGCGACAAGCCGAACGGTCCTATTTATTTCTACGAGAATGGAATTGAATACGATCACTTGGGAAAAAGAACCGTCCTATATCGAAATCTTAGGCTTGTATCAGCTCCAGATGGAGCGGGTAGCAAATACCTAAACATAAATCTTAAGGACGGCTCGATGATTAATTTGTTTCCGAACGGCGTTTCAGATCTTTTGGCGATGATCAGATACTTTATGAGGGTTAGAGATGATGCGAAAGACGGCCTGAAGTTCTAACTAGGGCGCTTTCGGCTTATGGTGACAGTGCACTCATTTCGCCCCCTCAAAACCCCGCCTGATCCCTAAACAACTCCGCATTGTCCAGCTTCGACACCTCGATCACCGCTTGCGTCCTGCTGTACACATTGAGCTTGCGCAGGATCTCCGAGACGTGCGCCTTCACCGTGGTTTCGCCGACCTGCAACTCGTAGGCGATCTGCTTGTTGAGCAGACCCTGGCGCAGCATCTGGAGCACCCTGAGTTGCTGGGGCGTCAGTTTCGCCAGCCGCTGCACCATATCGGCGCGGTCTGTGCTGTCAGCGTCGGGCGGCTGTCCCTCGTAGTTTTCCGGCACATAGATCGCGCCCTCCATCACCGAGCGGATGGCGGCGGCAAGATCGCTTTTGCGCGCCGATTTCGGGATGAAGCCGGCGGCACCATAGGACAGCGCCTCGGAGATGATCTTCGGCTCCTCATAGCCCGAGACGACGACCACTGGCAGCCGCGGATGGCGGGTCCTGAGCTGCAGCAGCCCGTCAAAGCCATGGACATCAGGCATGTTGAGATCGAGCAGCGCCAGATCGAACGGTTTTATCCCACCCAGAAGATCGAGCGCTTCGGCGATCGATCGTGCCTCCACCGTGTCGACTTCGGGATAGGCCATCTGCACGGCGCTGTGCAACGCCTCGCGAAACAGCGGATGGTCGTCGATGATCAGGAACCGGGCACGATCGTTGATTGCTGTCATGGGGCTCGTTTCAGTCCTCCCTGGGCACGATACTCCCGCTGGTATGGCCAGCTTATTGGCAAATAGTCTATCGCCATCTTAACCCCGGAGGCGAAGCCGACTTCTTCCAGACAATCAAGGCCGAGCCGACGCTTTTGCGGACGCTCATGCTTGCCCGGCGGTTCAAATCGGTCAAATGTGCCGGGAGCTGGAGCAGAAAGACCGTGCATGACAGAATTCGTCCTCCCCTTGCCCACTGCCCCGTCGGTCGCCATTGCCGGCTCGCCGGCCCGCTTTGCGGTGCGCCGCATCTTCTGCGTCGGCCGCAACTACGCCGCGCATGCGCGCGAACTCGGCAATGACGAGCGCGACCCGCCCTTCTTCTTCACCAAGCCGGCCGATGCGGTGGTCGATAGCGGCACCACGATTCCCTACCCGCCGCTGACCAAAAACCTGCATCACGAGATCGAGCTGGTCGCGGCGATCGGCAAGGCCGGCGTCCGCATCCCCGGCGCGCAGGCGCTCGACCATGTCTGGGGCTACGGCGTCGGCATCGACCTCACTCGCCGCGACCTGCAGGACGAGGCCAAGAAAGCGGCGCGGCCCTGGGACTGGTCTAAGGCGTTCGATCGTTCGGCGCCCTGTGGCCCCCTGGTCACCGCCGCACAATCCGGCCACCCGAAAAAGGGCCGCATCTGGCTCGCCGTCGACGGCGCGGTGAAACAGGATGGCGACCTTGCCGAGCTGATCTGGCCGATCGCCGATATCGTTTCGATCTGTAGCGAGTCGGTTGCACTACAACCGGGCGACCTGATCTTTACCGGCACGCCGGCCGGCGTCGGCGCCGTGGCAGTGGGCCAGACGATGACCGGCGGCGTCGACGGAATCGGCACGATCGAGATCACCGTCGGTCAAGCCTGATCCGATGAGCGCTCTCATCCTCCACAACTACTACCGCTCCTCCACCTCCTACCGGGTGCGGATCGCGCTCGAGATGAAGGGGCTGAGCTACGATTACGTGCCGCATCATCTGCGCCATGGCGAGCACCTGGAGCCGGCCTACCGCGCGGTCAATCCGCAAGCGCTGGTGCCGGCGCTGATCCTGGAGGGCGGCACGCTTTTGACCCAGTCGCTGGCGATCATCGAGTACCTCGACGAGATCAAGCCCGAACCGCCGCTGCTGCCCAGGGACGCGCTCGGCCGTGCCCGCGTGCGAATGCTGGCGCAAATGATCGCCTGCGACATTCATCCGGTGAACAATCTGCGCGTGCTGACCTCGCTGCGCACGCTGTTTGCCGCCGGCGACCAGGATGTCGTCAACTGGTTCCGCCACTGGGTGAACGAGGGCTTTCAGCCGCTTGAAAAGATTCTGGCTTCATCGGCCGAGACCGGCACTTTCTGCCATGGCAACGCGCCGGGCCTCGCTGACATCTGCCTGGTCGCCCAGATCGCCAGCAACGCCCGCTTCGGCGTCGACCTGACGCCCTACCCCACCATATCGCGCATCCACGCCGCCTGCATGGCGCTGCCGGCCTTTCAGAAGGCGGCGCCCGAGAATCAGATAGATGCGGAATAGCCGCGCAATGTTGCTGGTGCAGAGCATGAGGACCACCCGATGAAAGCCGTCGTCTTCGAGAAATTCGGTGAAGCGCCGACGATCCAGACCGTGCCCGATCCGAAGCCGGCCGCTGATGGCGTCGTCATCAAGGTCGAGGCGACCGGACTCTGCCGCAGCGACTGGCATGGCTGGATGGGCCATGACCCTGACGTCCAACTGCCGCATGTTCCCGGCCACGAACTGGCGGGCGTCGTCGTCGCCGCCGGCAAGCGGGTCACCCGCTGGAAGGCCGGCGAGCGCGTCACCGTGCCGTTCGCCGTCGGTTGCGGCCGCTGCTTCGAATGCAACTCAGGCAACCACCAGGTCTGCGAACACCAGACGCAGCCGGGTTTTACCGCCTGGGGATCGTTTGCCGAATATGTCGCCATCGAGCATGCCGACACCAATCTCGTGCGCCTGCCCGAGGAGATGGAATTCGCCACCGCCGCCAGCCTCGGCTGCCGGTTCGTCACCTCGTTTCGCGCGATTGTCGACCAGGGCCGGGTGACGCCAGGCGAATGGGTGGCGGTGCATGGCTGCGGCGGCGTCGGCCTGTCGGCGATCATGATCGCCAGTTCTATGGGCGCCAATGTCATTGCCATCGACTTGACCGACGAGAAGCTGGAATTCGCCAAAAAGATCGGCGCCGTGGCGACCATCAACGCGGCGAACACGCCGAATGTGGTCAAGGCGGTGAAGCAGATCACCAATGGCGGCGTGCATATGTCGATGGATGCGCTCGGGCATCCCACGACATCGTTCAATTCGATCGCCAATCTGCGCCGGCGCGGCCGCCATGTGCAGGTCGGCCTGATGCTGGGCGAACATGCCCGCCCGCAGGTGCCGATGGACAAGGTGATCGCCTTCGAGCTCGAAATCCTCGGCAGCCACGGCATGCAGGCATACCGCTACCCCGCCATGATGGAGATGATCCGCACCGGCAAGCTCAAGCCCGAACTGCTGGTCGGCAAGAAGATCAGCCTCGACGAGGCGCCCGCCGCCTTGATGGCGATGGGTGGGTTTGAGGGGATTGGTATTGGGGTTGTGACGAAGTTCTAAAGCGTGTCGCGTCGGATCGGATTCATGCGACGCGCTTTAGGTCTTTGTTTTTATGCATGTCGTTGTCCCAAAACCGAGATCACTTTTGGGCGACATGCATTAGGTGCGGAGTAGCCGTCCGCCGCGGATCTAGCGCGCGAACTTCTTCGCCCCGAACACGCAAGCGACTACGCCGAGCGTGACGACCACCATCAGCGGGCTCACCTGTTCGTGCAGCAGGCTTGCCGCCAACGCCAGGCCGAAGAAGGGCTGCAGCAGCTGCAACTGCCCGACCGCCGCGATGCCGCCTTGCGCCAGACCGCGATACCAGAAGACGAAGCCGATCAGCATCGAGAACAGCGAGACATAGGCAAGACCGACCCAGGCGCCGGAACCTATTGTGGCGAACGAAGGCGGCAGGGTCACGAAACTCAGCACCAGCATGATCGGCAGCGAGATCGCCAGCGCCCAGCAGATTACCTGCCAGCCGCCGAGCCTCCGCGACAGCGCCGCCCCTTCGGCGTAGCCCAATCCACAGACGATGATGGCGGCAAGCATCAGGCCGTCGCCGACTGGTGATGCCGTCACGCCTTGCGACAGCGCGAAGCCGGCGACCAGCCCGCTGCCGACGCACGAAAACAGCCAGAAGGCCGGGCGCGGGCGCTCGCCGCCACGCAGCACGCCGAAGATCGCGGTGGCGAGCGGCAGCAGGCCGACGAAGATGATCGAATGGGCGGAGGTGACGTGCTTCAGCGCCAGCGCCGTTAGCAAGGGAAAGCCGACCACCACGCCAAGTGCGACGATCACGAGCGACATGAAATCGGTGCGCTCCGGGCGTTTCTGCCGGAACAAGACAAGCATTGCCAAGCCGAGCAGCCCGGCAATCGCCGCGCGGGCCGAGGTCAAAAAGGTCGGATCGAAATCCGCCACCGCCACACGCGTTGCCGGCAGCGAACCGCTGAAGATCAGCACGCCGACGAATCCATTCACCCAGCCGCTCGCAGTCTTGTCCATTCCAGGCTCCAATTCTTGCGCTCTCTATCGGGCCTGAGGGTATGGAACTGCCAGAGACAATGCGGTACAATTTTGCAAAACTGTAATGGCCGACTGAGCAATACAGATGACCGAACTCGCTCTCAAAACTAACCCTGCGGACGCCGCCCTCGCTGCGACCACGCCTATCTCCCACACGCTGGTCGAAACTGTCATGGCGACCATTCGCCAGCGTATTGCCGCGCGCAGCTTGACGCCGGGCGCGCGGTTGCCTTCGATCCGTGCCTTCGCCAAAGCCATGCAGGTGTCGAAATCGACCGTCGTTGAAGCCTATGAACGGCTTGCCGCCGAAGGCGCGATCCGCTCCCGGCCGGGTTCGGGCTTCTATGCCGCCGGATCGCTGGCGCCGCTGTCGCTCGCCGAGATCGGCCCACGGCTCGACCGTGAGGTCGATCCGCTGTGGGTGTCGCGCCAGTCGCTGGAGGCCGGCGGCGAGATGCTCAAACCCGGCTGCGGCTGGATGCCGGCTTCGTGGATGCCGCAATCCGCCTTGCGCCGGGCGCTGCGCACGGTGGCGCGCGCTGACGATGTCGCGCTGGCCGATTACGGCACGCCGCTTGGCCTGCCGCCACTGCGGCAATTGCTGGCGCGGCGCATGGCAGGCCACGGCATCGAGGTCTCGCCCGAACAGATCATGCTGACGGAATCGGGCACGCAGGCCATCGATCTCCTTTGCCGCTTCCTGATCGAGCCCGGCGATACCGTTCTGGTCGACGACCCCTGCTATTTCAATTTTCACGCGCTGCTGCGTGCCCATCGTGCCAAGGTCGTCAGCGTTCCCTACACGCCATCGGGGCCGGATATCGAGCTGTTCGCGCAGGCTCTCGCCGAGCACAGGCCGCGCCTCTACATCACCAATTCCGCCATCCACAATCCGACCGGCGCGATCCTGTCGCCGGTCACCGCACACCGGCTGCTGAAACTCGCCGACCAGTCGGACCTGACCATCATCGAGGACGATATTTTTGCGGATTTCGAGCATAGCCCCGCCCCCCAGCTAGCGGCATTCGACGGCCTCAATCGCGTCGTCCACATCGGCAGCTTCTCCAAGACGCTGTCGGCCTCGGTGCGCTGCGGCTTTATCGCAGCACCGCGCGACTGGATCGAGCAACTCACCGACCTCAAGATCGCCACCACTTTCGGCGGCGGCCGACTGGCGGCCGAACTGGTGCTGGCGCTGCTCAGGGATGGCAGCTATCGCAAGCATATGGATCTGTTGCGGGCGCGCCTTTCGCGCGCCATGGGCGAGACGGCCGCGCGCCTGAAAGCGATCGGCATCACGCCATGGATCGACCAGCCGGCGGGCCTGTTTTTGTGGTGCAGCCTTCCCGACGGCATCGATGCAGCCGAAGTCGCCCGCCGCGCTTTGGCCGACAACATCGTATTGGCGCCCGGCAACGCGTTCAGCCTGTCGGGAACCGCCAGCCGCTTCCTGCGCTTCAACGTCGCGCAGTGTCAGGACGAGCGCATTTTCAGGGTGCTTGAGACCTCGATGGCGCGGTGATCGATCAGCGAGAGGCCGCGCAGACCTCGCGAACGCAGTCGCGCAGCCAGCGTTGCGCCGGATCGGCGTCAAGCCGTGGATGCCAGAGCATCGAGATGGTGACCTCGACTGTGGCGACCGGCAGCGGAAAGCTGACCATGCCGGCACGTGCGCCTTGGGTATGCCGTCCCGGCACGCTGGCGATCAGGTCCGACGCACGCGCCATGGCGAGGGCGGCCGAGAAACCGGCGACCATGCACACCACCGTCCGCTGCAGGCCAAGCAGAGCGAGGGCCTCGTCGATCGGTCCCCTTTCGCGGCCGCGCCTGGAAACACTGATGTGGCGGCCGGCTGCATAGCGTTCTGGTGTCATCGCACCTTCGCTCAACGGATGGCCGGCTCGCACCGCGCCGACGAACCGGTCGCGAAACAGCGCCTGTATGCGCACCTCCGGTCCGGTTTCGCCAGCGACGCCGATCTCCAGATCGATCGCCGCGTCGCGCAGCGAGGCGACATCCTTGTCGGCTTTGGGCGCAAAGCGCAGCCGCACGCCCGGCGCCTCGGCCTGGATGCGGGCAACAAGACGCGGTCCAAACTCCTCGACGAACCCTTCATTGGTGCGCAGCGTGAAGATCCGGTCCAGCTTCGCAAGATCGAGAAGCCTGGCAGGGCGCAGCAACGCCTCGGCATCCCCAACGACGCGGCCAGCCTGCCGCCGCAATTCCTCCGCGCGCGGCGTTGGAACCAGGCCGCGGCCGGCGCGAACCAGCAGCGGATCGCCCGTCGCCTCGCGCAGCCGCGCCAGCGTACGGCTCATCGCCGAAGGGCTGAGCCTCAGCCGGCTGGCGGCGCGCGCCACGCTGCCTTCGGCCAAAAGGACGTCGAGCGCGAACAGCAGATTGAGATCGGGCGATGTCATCAGCGGATTGTAACACAAGACATGGCGTTTGAAGCACGAATAAGATGCAAATGCTGCGAGTTCCGCCATGTCACTTCAGAAACTAGATCTCGGGCAGGGTCCGCTCTCGGATAGAAAAAAGGAGATCGCCATGGCAATTGCCGAGCAGAACGCAAGCGAGCGCGTCTCCGCGCCGCAACAGATCAAGTCCTCTGTCCTGGCGCTGGCCAGCCTGTCGCTCGCCACGCTGCTGTCGTCGCTCGGCACCAGCAATGCCAGCGTCGGGCTGCCTTCCCTCATGCAGGCCTTCGGCGCGTCGTTCCAGTCGGTGCAATGGGTGGTTCTCGCCTATCTGCTCGCCATCACTGCCCTGATCGTCAGCGCCGGGCGGCTGGCCGACATGTTCGGCCGCCGGCCGTTGCTGCTCGGCGGCATCGCACTGTTCACGCTGGCCTCGGTTCTCTGCGGGCTGGCGCCGACGCTGTGGCTGCTGATCGCGGCGCGCGCCGTGCAAGGGCTTGGCGCGGCTCTGATGATGGCGCTGACGCTGGCCTTTGTCGCCGAGACGGTAGCAAAGGAACGAACCGGCAGCGCCATGGGCCTGCTCGGCGCCATGTCGGCGATCGGCACCACGCTCGGCCCCTCGCTTGGCGGCCTTCTCATCGCCGGCTTCGGCTGGCGGGCGATCTTCCTCGTCAATGTTCCGCTGGGCGTCGCGGCCTTCGCGCTCGCCTGGCTGGCCCTGCCCGCCCGCGGCAAGGCTGCCGAAGCCGATCAAGGCAGCTTCGACGCAGCGGGCACCGCGCTGCTCGCTCTGACGCTCGCCGCCTATGCGCTGGCGATGTCGCTCGGCCGCGGCAATTTCGGCACCCTCAACATCGGCCTGCTGATCGCCGCCGGCGTCGGCGTCGTTCTTTTCGGCGTTGCGCAGACGAGAGCGAAGAATCCCTTGATCCGGCTTGCCGGCTTGTATGACATCAGGCTCACTGCCAGCCTCGCCATGAACCTCGTCGTCGCCACGGTGATGATGGCGACGCTGGTGGTTGCGCCGTTCTATCTGTCGCGCGGTCTCGGGCTCAATGCCGCGATGGTCGGTGTGGTGCTGTCGACAGGTCCGCTGGTCTCGGCGCTCTCGGCGCTCATCGCCGGCCGCCTCACGGATCGCTTCGGCGCGCACAGGATGATGGTCGCCGGACTGTTCAGCCTTGCCATCGGCACCTCATTGCTGTCGCTTGCTATGACAAAACTCGGCATTGCCAGCTATGTCATGCCGATCATCGTCACCTGCTTCGGCTACGCGCTCTTCCAGACCTCCAACAATGCAGCCGTCATGAACGGTGTCGCCGCCGGCGAGCGCGGCGTCGTGTCCGGCCTGCTCAATCTGTCGCGCAATCTCGGCCTGATCACCGGCGCTTCGCTGATGGGCGCCATCTTTGCGACCGCATCGACTGGAGGACCGGAAAGTCAGTTGACCTCAGCGGCAGCCGCCCAAGGCATGCAGATCACCTTTCAGACGGCGACAGCCCTGGCAGTGGCTGCTCTGTTGCTGGCGCTGCTCTCGGCCCGCGCCGCCGGCCGGCCGGCTTAGGCCCCAGCCCGCTTGCGGCGTTCGTAGAGCATGACCAGCGTTTCCGCGGTCAGCGCCGGCCTTTGCTCGCCCTCGATCTCGACCGTGTTGGCGGCCTTCATCAGGTATTGGCCCGGCCCCCTGTCCTCCACCGACAACAGCGTGGAGCGCAGCCGGATGCGCGCGCCGACCCTGACCGGTGCCAGGAAACGCACCTTGTCGAAGCCGTAGTTGAAGGCGGCTTGCGTGCTTTCAGGCACAATGCCCATGTCGAGCGCCAGTGCGCCGATGATCGACAGCGTCAGATAGCCATGCGCGATCGTTGTGCGGAATGGGCTCTGCCGCTTCGCGCGCTCCGGATCGACATGAATCCACTGATGGTCGCCGGTGCATTCGGCAAACTGGTTGATGCGGTTCTGGTCGACGGTCGTCCATTCCGACACGCCGAGCTCCTGCCCGACCATCGCCCTTAGCTGCTCGAAGGTCGGCGGCGCTTTCGACCGTAGTTCCGTCATTCCTGCTTTCCCGATGGCTCCAATGCCTCGGACCACGAACCGACAGCCCCTGTCAATTCGCCTGTTGCGATTCTGTTCCGCCATTCTCGGCCAAATACCGCCCTTCGTCCATGGTCATGCGCGCAAGCAGCCTGTCAGAGCCGCGGCTGGCTGCCGTCGTCAGGCCGCCCCTGGCATCACTTCTTGTTTTCGTAGCCGGAGCGGATTTCCTCCATCGCTTCCTTGATGCGCTCGCGCAGGATTTCGACCGATTCGGTGCCGGATTTTTTAACCATCTCGGCCACTTCGCTGGCATTCTTCAGGGCGGCTTCGAAGGATTTCTTGGCGAACTCCGCCTGTCTCGACATCAACTCCTGCGGGTTGCCCGGCACCCGGTAGCTTTGCGCCATGTCGCTGACTTCACGCAGCGTGTCCTGCAGCATCTCGCGCTGCCTGGACAAGAGCGAGGTCGCGCCGGCAGCCCCCGCCCGCGCCGATTTTTCCAGCGCCTCGAGGTTCTTGCGGTGATGCGCAAGGACCGCCTCGACATTCGGCACCTTCAGGTCGCGGCCGAAGCGGCTGAACATGTCCAGGAACGAATCGGAATCGGGTTGTTTGGCCATTGCTCGTTTGCTCCCCAGTTTACTGCAAATGCGGAACCCTAGAGCAATTCCAGGAAAAGTGTGAAACGGTTTTCCGTCCGGAATTGCGTCAAAACAAAGAGTTAGAGCAGGTCGCAGTTTTCTGTGAAAACGGTGAACTGCTCTATTCCGGACAATAGCACTCGCGCGCCGCGTGTCCATTCGCCCGCGCAATGCAATTTGGCGGCGAATGCAGGTCAGCCGGCAAGCAGCAGCCGCTCACCCACGTAGAGCGCGACGCCGGCAAGGCCGCCGATGATCATGCCGTTGAAGCGGATATATTGCAGGTCCCTGCCGATGTTCATCTCGATCAGCCTGGTCAGTTGGGCAAGGTCCCAGCGCTTGACCTGGTCGGCGATGAATGTCGACACGCCGCTCTTCTGGCTCTCCACGAACGAGCCAAGCGCCACGACAAAGCCCTGGTTCATGTCGGCCCTGATCTGCGGATCGCCGGCAAGATGGCGGCCGACCTCGACGAACATGTTGGCGAGATGTTCGCGAACGATCGAATTCTCTGCCTTGGCGTCCTGTTCTATGAACAGGCTGAGGCTCTGCCACATATCACCGGCCAGCGCCTTGACCTCTGGCCGCGCCAGGAAATCGCGCTTCAGTTTCTCGGCCCGCTTGGCGTATTGCTTCGAGGTCCTGAGCCGCTCGATGAAACTATGCGCGAAACGGTCGAATTCGGCCCGCATCGGGTGATCGGGATCGGCCCTCACCTCGTCGAGCAGCGAACCGGCGGAAGCGACGATCTTCTTCAGGAGATAGGCGTCGGCTCTGAACAGGTTGAAGAGCGACGGCAACTCCTCGCGGATTTTCTCGCGCATCGTCCCCAGAGCCTGTTCGTCGTTCAGGAACCGGCCGACCACCCGGGTGAACTCATCGAACAGCTTCTGGTGGCGGCGGTCGTCGGTCAGCGCCGACAGCAGTTCGGCGGCCAGCGGCGCCAGCGGCACCTTGTCAATCTGCTCCAGCATGCGGCTGGTGACGAAGCCGCGCAGGCCGGATTGCTCGATCGCCGCAAGCGTCTGCGGCACCAACCGCACGACGAAGAGCGACAGGCCGCGGGCGCGCTCGGTATCGGCCAGCCAGTCGGAGACGAGCGCCGCAAAATCGACCTCGGCAAGCTTTTCGCGCACAGGCTCCGGCGCCAGGAAATTGACCTCGATGAAGCGGCCGAGATTGTCGGCGATGCGGTTCTGGTTCTCCGGGATGATGGCGGTGTGCGGGATCGGCAGGCCGAGCGGCCGCTTGAACAGCGCCACCACCGCGTACCAGTCGGCCAGGCCACCAATGGTCGCCGCCTCGGCGAAGGCCGCCACGAAGCCAAGCCACGGATAGGTGCCCTCGAACGATTTGGCGACGGCAAAGACCACGACGCAAAGCGCCAGCGCTGCCGTGGCAAGGAACTTTGTCCACCGCAGCGCGGAAAGCTTGGCGCCCGCTTCGGTATCGAAACCGCCGGACGCCAGGGACGGGGCCGATTGAGACATGATGGGCCACTCCTCGTCGATCTCAGGGGTATTTAGGGACTGTTTCGGCCCGGGACATGACCGGACGGCCGATTTCGCCTCGAGACGCACACAAAGTTGACAAGAATATTCACCTATCATGCAATCCCAGTCTGGAATTGTTCCAAGGTATAGGCCATATTCCGAAGAGGCCAGTGTGGGCGAATCCGAAACTCCGGGTGAGAAAGCCGCACCAGCGCAATCTAAAATCTGGTGCAGTGCCAATGCGCCAGCACTTGGGTGAGGAATGAAATGCGGTTAACGCGCCAGACCAACTATGCCATGCGCATCCTGATGTATTGCGCGGCAAACACCGAACGGCTGAGCCGCATCCCGGAGATCGCGGCCGCTTATTCGGTGTCGGAGCTTTTCCTGTTCAAGATCCTGCAGCCGCTGGTCGAGCATGGTCTGGTCGAGACGGTGCGCGGCCGCAATGGCGGTGTCAGGCTTGGCCGTCCCGCCGAACAGATCAACCTGTTCGACGTGGTGCGGGTGACCGAGGAGAGCTTCGCCATGGCCGAGTGCTTCGAGAACGACGCGGCCGAATGTCCGCTGGTCGACAGCTGTGCCCTCAACTCGGCGCTGCGTGAGGCGCTCAACGCCTTCTTTGCCGTACTCTCCCGTTACACGATTGCCGATATGGTGGCGGCGCGGCCAAACGTGCGCCATCTGCTCGGCATCGACATGCTGGTGCAGCGGGCTCCGGCCGCCTGAGCTTTCTAAGCCGCCGACTGCGGCAGCACGAACGGCACGTTTCCAGTCGGCAACACACCGACCTTCAGCCGGCAATCGAACACTTTTTCGATCAGATCGTCGCTCAACACCTCTTGCGGCGAACCGTCGGCGGCGAGCCTTCCGCGATGCATGACGAAGATCCGGTCCGCATACATGGCCGTCAGATTGAGGTCGTGCAGGATGGCGATCACGCCGCCGCCGCGCCGGGCGAAGTCGCGCGCGATGTTCATGATGATCAGCTGGTGCTTGATGTCGAGGCTGGAAACCGGCTCGTCGAGGAACAGATAGCGCGGCTTGCCGTCGAGCACCGGCGCCCAGACCTGGCACAGCACGCGCGCCAGCTGCACGCGCTGCTGCTCACCACCCGAAAGCTCCTGGTAGAAACGGCCGGCAAAACCGTCGAGGTCGACGCGCGCCAGCGCCCGCTCCGGCAGCCTGTCGTCTTCACCCGGCAGCACGCCGGAACGGCCGCCGACAAGCCCGAGCCTGACCACTTCATGCACGGTGAAGGGAAAGGACAGCGTCGTCGCCTGCGGCAGCACCGCGCGTGCAGTGGCCGCCTCCACCGGCTTCATATCAGCGAGGTTGCGGCCGTTAACGGCAATCGTTCCCGTAAACGTTAGATCGCCCGACAGTGCCTTAAGGAAGGTCGTCTTGCCCGAACCATTGGGTCCGACAATGGCGGCGATCTCACCCTGCCGCGCGACAAAATCTACATTGGTGACAATGCGTTTGCCGCCGATCGCCACCGAGACATCGCGTGCTTCGATCATGCCTGCCTCACAGGTTTCAAATCTCACAGGTCGATCACGCCGCGCTTGCGCAGCAGGATCCAGAGGAAGAACGGCGCGCCGGCGATCGCGGTGACGATGCCAATCGGCAGTTCGGCCGGCGCCACGACGACGCGAGCGACCGCATCGGCGACGAGCAGCATCGAGGCGCCAAGCAGCGCGGATGCCGGCAGCAGGTAGCGATTGTCCGGACCGATCAGCAGGCGAAGCAGGTGCGGCACGACGATGCCGACGAAGCCGATGCCGCCACTGACCGCGACCGAAGCGCCGACTGCCGCCGAGACGCCGACGATCGCGGTGTATTTCAGCCGCTGCACCGGGATGCCGAGATGGCCGGCCGTCGCCTCACCCAGCGCCAATGCGTTGAGGCCGCGGGCGAGAAACGGCATCGTCGCCAGCGCCAGCACGATGATCGGGCCGACGGAAGCGATCTTCGGCCAGGTCGCGCCGCCAAGCGAACCCAGTTGCCAGAAGGTCAGGTCGCGCAATTGCCGGTCATCGGCCATGAAGATCAGGATGCCGGTCAGCGCCATGGCAAGGGCGGCGAGCGCAATGCCGGCAAGCAGCATGGTGGCGACCGAGGTCCGCCCCTGCCGCGTGGCGACGCGGTAGAGCACCAGCGTCACCGCAAGGCCGCCGCAAAAGGCGGCGAGCGGCAAGGCCATGCTGCCCAGCGCCAAAGTCAGCGGCGCCAGCCAGGTCGTACCGAGCACGATGACGGCGACCGCGCCGAGGCTCGATCCGGCGGAAACGCCGATCAAACCGGGGTCGGCGAGCGGATTGCGAAACAGGCTCTGCATCACCGCGCCCGACACGGCGAGTGCCGCCCCGATCAGCACGCCGAGCAGCACGCGCGGCATGCGGATGTCGTAGACGATCAGCCTGTCGCGAGCGCCGAGCGCGGCGTCGGCCGGCACAGTGGCGGTCAGCCAGTCACGGATGACGCCGACGGCCGACGCATCGGAGGCGCCCGATATCAGCGACAGGAACATGGAAAGGGCAAGCACCAGGCACAAAAGCACGATGACAAGGCGCGCCCGCCCTGAACGATCGCCCTCGGCCGCCACCTTGCTCGCCGCACCGGCGATCGACTGATCCACCATCAGCTC
Organism: Mesorhizobium sp. PL10; assembly: GCF_053714315.1. Classification (NCBI taxonomy): domain Bacteria; kingdom Pseudomonadati; phylum Pseudomonadota; class Alphaproteobacteria; order Hyphomicrobiales; family Phyllobacteriaceae; genus Mesorhizobium; species Mesorhizobium sp. PL10. The sequence goes on from NZ_JBSKBR010000003.1 coordinate 325,216, forward strand.
AGTCCGTGACCTGACTGCCGTAGAGCGAGACGGAGAGGTCATGGATGGCAGCGGCCGTGCGCGGCCCGAAGCCGAGCAAATAGCTGCCATCCATCAGGACTAGTTTGCGGCCTTCGCCGGCCGGCGTCGAAATGATCGACGGGATGGCGAACAGCTCAGCCTCCGCAATCGGCGGTCCGGCATTTTTCATCGCCAGGATCACGTCGGGCCTGGCGGTGACGATGGCCTCGTCGGACATCGGCTTGTAGCCGGAAAAGCCTTCGACCGCGTTGACCGCGCCGGCGAGCTTGATGATGCCGTCGCCAGCGGTGTCGCTGCCGGCGGCGAGGATCTTGCCGCCCTGGATCGACAGCACGAACAGGACGCGCTTGCGCTCCTTGATCGACGCCGTCTGCTTTTCGGCCGCCTTCAGCTTGGCGTCGGTCTCGGCCGCCAGCTTCTCGGCCTTTGCGTCGACGCCGAGCGCCTTGCCGACGATGCGGATCTTTTCCAGGATGCCGTCATGGCTGTAGTGCTCGGGCACGTCGATGAACGGCACGCTCGACTTTTTCAGCACATCGACCGCTTCCCTCGGGCCGCTGCCATGCAGCGCCAGAATGCCCGACGGATTGACCGACAAAACGCCTTCCGGCGACAGCTGGCGCATATAGCCGACATCGGGCAATGCGACCGCCGCCGCCGGGTAGCGGCTGGTTGAATCGCGGGCGACCAGATGGCCCTCTTCGCCAAGCGCGTAGACGATCTCGGTGATCGAGCCGCCGATTGCCGCGATCCGCGACGTGTCGGCGAAGACGGCGAGGTTCTCGGTTGCCCGCCCCGGCGCCGCAAGCAACAGCGACAGGCCCATGGCCGCGGCAAGCGTCGGGCGCGTCAACAGTGAAATCATCATCGTGGTCCTCAGGCGGCGGTCGGGCTTGGAATGCGCGGCAGGTTTTCAGCCAGGAACCGCCAGTCGTCGCGTTCGCCCTCGCCTTCATGGCGCTTGCCGAAGAACTGGATGATCATCTTGCCGTCAGCGCCATAGGCTTCGAGCGAGGTGACATGACCGTCCTTGGTCGGCTTGCGCACGGCCCAGACTTCCTGGATGTGATCCGTCCGCAAATGCAGATGGAAAGTCTCGTCCATGACGTTGATCCACGGCCCCATCCGCTTGATCGTCTTGACCGGGCCGGAATGGATCTGGATGCAACCGCGGTTTCCGACGAAGCACATGATCGGCATGCTGTCGGCTGCGGCATGATGGAACATGGCGCTGACGGCGTCATTGTCGAGCAGCCAGGCATAGTCCTGGCCGACCATGCGCACGGCCTGGCGACGGCTGAGCTTCAGCGCCTTCAGCATGCCGAAGAACTGATGCACGTCGGTCAGCCGGCTCCAGCGGTCGCGCAGATCGTCGATGTTTGCGGCAACCCCGGGTGTCTCGGCGTCGTCTTCGGCCAGGCCCACGACAGCAACCGTCGGCTCCTGGTTCGATGATTCGAGCGCCGCCATCAGCTTCTGGTAGGCATAGAGATTGGACGCAGGCCGCAGATGCACCTTGTGCACCGCATCGCCCGCCGCGTCGAAGAATTGCAGGCTGCGGCGGATATCGCCACCATCGCGCTTCTCCACCGCAAAGCCATGCGCCCAGACTTTCGGAAAGATGCGCAGGTCGATGTGTTCGCCCAGCACCATGGCATTGTGCGCACCGGGCACAACCTTGTCGTAGACGCCGATCTTCTCGTGCACCGCGCTTTCGTTGCGGGTCAGCGCCATCACTTCGCCGACGGCGTCGAGGCCGGTCAGCAGATCGTTGACCCGCGGCTCGACGCGCACGACGCCCTCGCCGCAATGCGCGGCAACCAGTTCGGCCTCGGAAATACCGAGCTCGGCGGCAAGGTCGCGCTCGCGCGCTTTCGGGTTGTCTGCCCGCGCCCGCCGGATTTCATGCGGGGCGGGTTTTACGCGCTGGTCCATGTCCTGCTTACCTGTCTGCCTTGTCTGGTTCGTTACTTGTTGAGGATGAGCTTGCCCTGACGGGTGATCTTCAGCCGATAGAGCGCGCCATGGTGCTCGATGCCGATCTCGTGCTCGCCCTGGAACAGCGCGTTGGACGACAAGGTCCGCACCGCCAGCGGCACCCGATCGAAGCGGGTCGGCGTCTCCTCTGAACGGCGGACGCGGTAGCGGAAATCGTTGGGATTGTGGGTGTTCATCTCGGTCTATCCCTTCCTGTGCCGGGCGTCTGGCTAGGCGTTGCAAAAATGCCGATTCATTTCTTGACTCGAATAATCATGTTTACTAGTCAGTGCATTACCGGACTAAATGAGTCAACATTTAAGACGCCGGACGGAATGAAAAATGCCAGCGAGCGACCGCGCCAGCCAGCATCGAACCTGGATTTTGGAGTTGGGGCATGGGGTTGGCAAATTGTGGACGACTGGGTCTGGCGGGCGCCGATCCGGTGCATCGGCCTATGGCAAAGGCAATGGCGGCCTTGCTTGCGGGGGCAGCGGCGATCGCGCTGCTGACACCGCCGGCCAGCGCGCAACAAGCCGCTCAGCCGGCAGCTGATCAGACCAAGAAAACCGAGGAAACCCAGCCCGCCCCTGCCGGCGTGACGCTGCTCGACAAGATCCTCGTCATCAGCCGGACAGGCGAGACGGCGATCGAATCGCTGGCCTCGGCCAGCCATGTCGACCAGGAACAGCTGGACCGGCGCATGGCGACGACGCCCAACGAAATGCTGCTCGGTGTGCCGGGCGTCGCCGTGCAGGCCGATGCGCGACGCGTCAGCTCCAGCATCAACATTCGCGGCCTGCAGGATTTCGGCCGCGTCGCGGTGATCGTCGACGGCGCAAGGCAGAATTTCCAGCGCTCCGATCACGGCACGCAATCGACCTTCTATGTCGACCCCGAGCTCATCAAATCCGTCGACGTGATCCGCGGACCGACCGCCAACACCTATGGCTCAGGCGCCATCGGCGGCGTCGTCTTCTTCGACACCAAGGACGCGCAAGACTTCCTCAGGCCGGGAGAAACCTGGGGCGCATCGGTGACTGGACGGTACGAAAGCAATGGCAAGGGCTGGACCTCCAGCGCGACCGGCGCCTACAAATTCAACGACAATTGGGATGTGCTCGGCAACATCGTCTACCGCGACTACGACGACTACAAGAACGGCAGCGGCAACACAGTCGCCGGCACCGGCTTCGACGTGCTGAGCGGCCTGCTCAAGACCACCATCCGCCCCAGCGAAAACAGCGAATTGAAGCTAGGCTGGGTCGGATCGAGCGATGGCTGGACGGAAACCAGCGGCGGTGTGCCGGCAAACGACGTCGACCTCAAGTCAAACACCTTTACCGCCCGCTACAACATCACCGACGACGCCAAGAGCTGGCTCGATCTCCAAATCAATGCCTCCTACAACAAGACCAATCTCGACCTGACGACGCTTGTGCCGCAAAACCGGTTCGATCCGGTCACCGGTCTTCCCGTCGTGCTGCCGGCCGGCTCGACATCGACCTTCGACATCGGCACGTCAGGTATCGATATTTGGAACACGTCGCGCTTCGAAACCGCCGGCATCGCGCACGAGTTGACCTATGGCGGCGACTGGGTCGGCGACGACGTCGAGACCGGCGGCACATCGGGCGGCGACAGTTTCTACACGCCGTCGGGCAAGCGCAACGTGTCAGGCGCGTACATCCAGGACAAGCTGAGCTGGGCCTGGCTCGAAGTCATCACCGGCCTGCGCTACGACAATTACAGCCTTAAGGATGACACCAACGAAACGTCAGGCGACCGGCTGTCGCCGCGCATCACCGTCGGCGTCTCGCCCTTCGAAAGCGCCAGCCTTGCCGGCCTGCAGTTCTATGGCACCTACGCGGAAGGCTATCGCTCGCCGTCGCTGACCGAAACGCTGATCAGCGGCAACCATCCGGCCGGCGTCACCTTCCCGTTCCTGCCCAACCCGAACCTGCGGCCCGAAACCGGCAAGACCACCGAATTCGGCGTCAACTACAAGCTGAACGACATCATCGAGGCCGGGGACGCGTTTCGGCTCAAGGCCGCCTACTTCCACAACGATGTCGACGACTACATCGAGGGCGTGACGCTGTCGCCGTTCGACCCAACCAGCGGCTGCCCGTTCGGCCCCGGCATCCCGATCTGCTTCCAGTACCAAAACTTCGCCCAGGCCAAGATCAACGGCGTCGAACTGGAAAGCGTCTATGACGCCGCCTGGGGCTATGCCGGGCTTTCGGCCTCGATCATCAACGGCCACACCATCTCTTACGAAGGCGAGCGGGCCGACCTTGCCGCCATCCCGTCCTCGCAGGTCACCGGGCAGCTCGGCTTCCGCTTCCTTCAGGACAAGCTGACCGTTGGCGGCGAGGTGCAATACAACGGCAAGCCCAAGGGCAACCCCGTGGCCAAGGACTATACGCTGGTCAACGCCTTCGCCAGTTACCAGGCGACCGACAATTTGAAGGTCGATTTCCGCGCCGACAATCTGTTCGATGTCAAATACACCAACCCGCTGAACGGCGGCACCACCGCCGTCATCTACGAGCCCGGCATCACGCTGAAGCTGGCGGCAACCATGCGCTTTGGAGGCTGACGTCAATGATAAGCTTGACGATATCGCTTCGTCTCCTGACCTCGACGCTGGCGATGTCGCTCGGTTCGGCGCCGGCGTGGGCTCAGTCCGCGCCGGCGCCGCAACTCAGCCTCGAGCTCAATGCCGCGCAGCCATCCGACAAGGGCTGCCGGCTGACCTTCGTCGTTAACAATGCGCTTGGCGCCGATCTGTCCGAGGCGGCCTTCGAGATCGCGCTGTTCAACGATGCCGCGTCGTCGATCGGCTGAGCGTGCTCGACTTCAAGGACCTGCCGGCCGGCAAGACCAAGGTGACCCGTTTCGACCTCGCCGGCACCGACTGCACCAAGCTCAGCCGCGTGCTGATCAACAGGGCCACCGAATGCGCCGGCGCCGGCGTTGAGCCGGGCGCCTGCATGCGCGGGCTGAAGACTGCGACCAAGACCGGCATCGCATTCGGCGTCTGAGGTGGGACTGCATCCCGCCTTCAAGCACGATAGCGCGGAGTGGCCCATCTCCGGTCCATCGCCGTGGCCCGCAACCGATCTTGATTTGACAATCCCACCCCGCTCGCGGCAGGTCTCGCCGCAAACCATGCAGGACATCAGCCCCCTCCCCGACGCCGGCAACGAACTGGCGATTGCGCCGGCCGAGCCGCTTGCGCAGTTGCAGCCGTCGGCCGCGGACCGCAAGTGGACGGTGGCGATCATTGCGTCCGGCCTGCTCCACGCTGCTGTTGCAGCGGCGTTTTTGATCGCGCCTGCGGGAACATTCGATTCCAGCAGCGCGATACAGTCCGAGGGCACTGATCAATCGGGCGCTGATGTCGTCGGCAGCGATTTGGACGGCCAGGCGCCCGGCGCGGTGGATGTCACCCTGGTGTCGGACCCGCGACCGCCCGAACCCAAGGCCGTTCCACCCGCGCCGCCGGCCGAGGCACCACAACCGGTAGAGCAGCCCGAGGCTCCTAAGTCGCCACCGGAAGCCGTCAAACAAGCAATCGACACTCCCGACATGTTGACCGCCGCCACCCCTCGCCAGGACGACCAGAGTGTCACCAAAAGCAGCGAGCCGCCGACAGCGCCCGCGGCTCAGACGCAAAGCACCGAGGCGTCGCCTGCAGACGCACCTCCCGCAGAAACCCCTGTTGCCCAGCCACCAGTCCCGACTGCAAGGCCAAGCGCATCAGCTGGAGTCGGAGGAACAAGCAACACCAACGATTCGCGCGGCGCGGCGGACGGCGAGGAGCGCGACGCATCGGTGGTTGCCAGCAAGGGCAAGAAGCAGGCTGCGGCCGGCAATGCGATGGAATCCCGCTACAGCGGTGAAATTCAAAAGAAACTTGCCAAGGCCAACCGCCGCGTTTCCAAAGCGGTGCAGGCAAAGGCTCAAAACAATGCCAGGGTCGTTTTCGTCGTCATGGCCGATGGCAGCGTCGGCGACGTACAGCTTGCCGAAAGTTCAGGGTCTGCCGAGCTTGACGAATTCGCTTTGAAGCTGGTGCGTCAGCAAGCTCCATTCCCGCCCATTCCAACGGAAACCGGCAGGTCGAGTTGGGTGTTCAGGGCGCGGATCGGTCCATTTTAAGAAAACCTCCACCGCCGCAGCCGTAGCGGCTCATCAAACACAACTCATCGGTATCGAAAGGAAGCCAATGTACATCGCCATGAACCGCTTCAAGGTCCAGAACGGCTCGGAGGCCGCCTTCGAGGATGTCTGGAAGAACCGTGATTCCAGCCTTTCGGAGATGAAGGGTTTCAGGGAGTTCCACTTGCTGCGCGGCCCGGTCAACGAGACCGAGGGTTACACACTGTTTGCCTCGCACACGGTGTGGGCAAGTCACGAGGATTTCGTCGCCTGGACCAGATCCGAGAATTTTCGCGCCGCCCACCGCAACACCGGCACCTCGAAGGTGCACTATCTCGGCCATCCGCATTTCGAAGGCTTTTCGGTCGTCGAGGGCGCCTGACGCCACTCGAGCGTGAGAACCTCAGGCGCTCTTGTCATTTATCGCGTCGAGCCGGGCCACCCAGCCGCCGCAACCATCCGGCAATGTGCAGGCGCAGCCGTTGCAAAGGCTGTCCGCGGGTCAGATAACGCACAAGGCGCGGATCGCGGGCGATCTCCCTGAATTGGCGCACATGCTGCTTCAGGAATGCGGGTATGAAATTGCGCCCGTTGACATCGCTGAGCCAGGCTGAATTCGCCAGCACATAGTCGACGACATCCGCAGCCAGGACGCTCCTGTAGGTTCTGAAGCCAGGCGTTTGCAGCACAGGACCACCGGCAAAGGCAGTGCTGGTGGATAGGTTGGACCCGTGCAGGCGATAGAGACCGAGACATTCGGACAAGATGAGGCTGCCACCGGCCATATGCGCACATGTTGCCGTCAGGTAGTCGGTCCCCACTTTGGCCTTGAAAGGGAACGACAATACCGGCTCCAGCGCACCACGCCGGTACAGGATGGCCGAGCATGGCGACCACAGCCAGCCGGACACGGTCGGAGCAAAATAGGTCACCGGATGCTGCGATGCATAGGCGATCCCTGGCGCCATGCTGGAAAGCTGGCCGCTAGGGCCAATGGCGACGCCATTGCGTTCCGGCCCGGAACGCGGTTTGCGCAACACAAGGAAAGTACCGGCGAGCAAAGTGTCGTTGCCATCGACCAGAAAAACGTCGGAGCTGGACAGCGCGGCCGAATGCGTCGTGTTGAGATGGGTCGACAGATGCGCGAGGAGAAAGTCCGGCAGCCAGACGTCATCGGCATCGAGAAATGCGATGAAAGGCGCATCGGTCGCGGCAAAGCCATCGCGGAAGCCTGCGATCTGCCCGCCATTGTGCTGGCGCACCAGTTGGCGAAGGCGCGGATCGTCGATGGTCTGGAGAAGCTGGCGGACATGCTCGGCCGAGCCGTCGGTCGAGGCATCGTCGACGATGACGCATTCCCAATTCCGGTAGGTCTGCGTCAACACCGAACGGATCGCCTGTTCGACATAGGGCCGGTAATTGTAGCAGGTGATGACCACGGCCACGCACGGCAGCTCAAACGGTGGGCGCTTCTCTTCCATCTGTTCGGCTTGGCCCACTCGAGTTGCTGTCTATATCAGCGCATATCCTTGCAACCAGACGCAGGCAAGCGAGCCGCGAAAAGTCCCCTACGCCGCGGCCAGCAGGCTGGCGTTGCCGCCGGCAGCGGTGGTGTCAACGCAGACGGCGCGTTCATGCGCATAGGCCGCCGGATTGAGCACTTCGCTGACCAGCGGCACGATCGGACCGCTCCGGTTGGCGATCACCTTGCGCACGATGCGGGCTGCCTCGGGCTTGCCCGAGAAGGCGACGACATCGACGCGCAGCGAACGTGCCTCGACCGGATCGGCCCGGCCATCGATAGCAGCCAGCGGCAGCCCCTTGCCGGTCAGCGCCGACAGTGCTGCCGGCGCGCCTGGCGCGACCGCCAGCACCGCGTTTCCTGCGGCCAGCGCCTGGATCGCCTGGGCAAGCAGCGTGTCGGCATCAGGTCCGAGGCACAGCACCCGGCCGCGCGGCGACAGCGACAGCGTGTTGGCCTCGCCGGTCGGTCCGGGCAGATCGACCTGGCCGAAATCGATGCCGGCGGCAGCGCCTATCGCTGCCGCACCCTTGCCGCGCAGATGTTTTCTCAAAATGGCGATGCGGTCCGGCCGCGTCGACCAGCCGCCAAGCGTCGGATCGGGCAGATTGTCGGCGAGTTCGGTCGCCGTCACCTTGCGGCCCTCGGCAATCTCGGTGCCGGCCTCCGGCCCCTTGCGGAACCGCCGGAGATAGTGCGGCCCGCCGGCCTTCGGGCCGGTGCCCGAAAGCCCCTCGCCGCCGAATGGCTGTGAACCGACGACGGCGCCGATCTGGTTGCGGTTGACATAGATGTTGCCGGCATGAATGCCGTCGACGAAATGCTGGACGCGGCCCTCGATGCGGGTGTGCAGACCGAAGGTCAGGCCGTAGCCCTTGCGGTTGATGGCGGCGATGACGGCATCGATCCCGTCGGCGTCGAAGCTGGCGACGTGCAGCACCGGGCCGAACACTTCGCGCTCCATCTCCTCGATGCCTTTGACGCGGAACACATGCGGCGCAACGAAGCGGCCATCTTTCGGCGCTTCGAGCTTGGCGATCAGCCGCCCCTGCAGGCCCATCGTGGTGCAATAGTCGCGGATCGAAGCCTGGGCCTCGTCGTCGATGACCGGTCCGACATCGGTCGATATCTGCCAGGGATCGCCGATGGTGAGCGCCTCCATGGCGCCCTTCAGCATCTCCAGCATCTTCTTCTCGACATCCTTCTGCATATAGAGCACGCGCAGCGCCGAGCAGCGCTGGCCGGCACTCTGGAAGGCCGAGGCGAGAATATCGCGCACCGCCTGTTCGGGCAGCGCGGTGGAATCGACGATCATGGCATTGAGACCGCCGGTCTCTGCAATCAGCATGGCGTCGGGCGCGGCTGTCTCGGCCAGCTGCTTCTCGATCAGCTTGGCGACCTCGGTCGAGCCGGTGAAGCAGACGCCGGCGATGCGCGGATCCGCAGTCAGCGGTCCGCCGACCGACGGGCCATCGCCGGGCAGAAGCTGGATGACATCCTCCGGCACGCCGGCTTCGCGCAAGAGTTCGACGGCGCGGAAGGCGATCAGTGGCGTCTGTTCGGCTGGCTTGGCGATAACCGAATTGCCGGTAACCAGCGCTGCCGCGATCTGGCCGGTGAAGATGGCGAGCGGGAAATTCCACGGCGAGATGCAGACGATCGCCCCGCGTGCTTGCGTGCCCGCTTCGTTGTCCGCCGCCTCGGCAGCGTAATAGCGCAGAAAGTCGACGGCTTCGCGCACTTCGGCGATGCCGTCGGCCAGCGACTTGCCGGCTTCCCTGGTGGCGAGCGCGAAGAACTCGACGGCGTTGGCCTCATAGAGGTCGGCGGCGCGGTTGAGGATGGCGGCGCGCTCGGCGACGGGGCGCTTTGCCCAGGCCGGCTGCGCTTCCACCGCAAAGCGCACAGCCGTCGCGACCTGCTTGGCTGCCGCTTCGCTGACGGTGCCGACGACTTCGGCAGGCTTCGCCGGATTGACCACCGGGCGCTGCTTGCCGTAGCCGGCCGCACGCGTGATCGGCTTGGCATGCCAGCGCTCAGGCCCGGCAAAGGCCGCCTTGGCCTTGTCGATCGCCGCCAGCGTCACCGGATCGGTGATGTCGAACCCCTTCGAGTTGCGCCGCCCGGCGCCGAAGATCGTCGCAGGGCGAGCGATTGCCGGATTGGCGGCAGGCCCCTGACTCTGCACGGTCTCGAGCGGATCACGCGCTATATCCTCCGGCTCGACATCCTCGTCGGTCAGCTGGTGGACGAAGGAGGAGTTGGCGCCATTCTCCAGCAGGCGGCGGACCAGATAGGCCAAAAGATCGGAATGCGCGCCGACCGGCGCATAGATGCGGCAGCGCGTGCCTTCGGCCTGGCGCACCGTCTCATGCAGCGCCTCGCCCATGCCGTGCAGACGCTGGAACTCGAAGGCGTCGCGGTTGTCAGCCATCGACAGGATGGCGGCAACGGTGTGAGCGTTATGGGTCGCGAATTGCGGATAGATGCGGTCGGTCATGCCAAGCAGTTTTTTGGCGCAGGCGATGTAGGAAACATCGGTGTTGGCCTTGCGGGTGAAGACGGGGTAGCCTGAAAGCCCGAGCGTCTGCGCCCGCTTGATCTCGGTGTCCCAATAGGCGCCCTTGACCAGCCGTACCATGATGTTGCGGTTGTACTTTTTCGCCAGTGCATAGAGCCAGTCGATGGTGAAGGCAGCGCGTGGCCCGTACGCTTGCACCACCACACCAAACCCGTTCCAGCCGGCGAGCTCCGGCTCGGACAACACCTTCTCGATGACATCCAGCGACAGGTCGAGCCGGTCGGCCTCCTCGGCGTCGATGTTGAGGCCCATGCGCGAATGCCGCGCTGCCAGCGCCAGCGACAGCAGCCGCTCGGCCATTACCGGCAGCATCTTTTCCTTCTGCGCCTCTTCGTAGCGCGGATGCAGCGCCGACAGCTTGACCGAGATGCCGTGGTTCTGCCTGATATCGGGACCGTTCGAGCCTGAATCGAGCGAGGAAATCGCGTCGGCATAGGCCTTGAGGTAGCGCAGCGCATCGGCCTCGGTGCGGGCTGCCTCGCCCAGCATGTCGAAGGAATAGAGATAACCTTTCTGGATCATCGCCTTGCCGCGCTTGACGGCTTCCGCAATGGTGCGGCCGAGCACGAACTGCTCGCCCATTTCGCGCATGGCGGCGGCCACCGCCTTGCGGATGACCGGTTCGCCCAGCCGGCGCACCATCGAGCGCAGCGTGCCTTCAATGCCGCCCTCGCCCTCGTCGAGCACGCGGCCGGTCAGCATCAGCGCCCAGGTCGAGGCATTGACGAAGATCGAGCTCGAACCACCTGAATGGGCCGACCAGTCATGCGGCGCAATCTTGTCGGCGATGAGATCGTCCATGGTCTCGGTGTCGGGCACGCGCAGCAGCGCCTCGGCCAGACACATCAGCGCCACGCCTTCCTTGGTGGAGAGACCGTAGGCCGAGAGAAACACCTCCATCAGCCTGGGATCGGACGAACCGCGCACCGCCCGCACAAGATCGGCGGCGCGGGCCGAGATCGCTTTGCGGTCATCGGCGGAAAATTCTGTTGCCGCAGCTAGACGCTTCACAGCCGCGTCTTCGTCGGGCAGGTAGTTGGCGCGGATCTGCTGGCGGATGGTATCGAGCGGCATGGCGGTCCCTGCGGAGCGAGCATCTGGGAGCGGGCCGGCGTTCGCCGGACCGAATGGTGCAAGCTAGCACAGAGCCGTATTTTCGGCCGGTCCAAAGAAATCGACATGACAGGCTGGCCGATCTATCATTGTGATCGAATTGTCATCAAATGGACTATGATATCCGTGACTGAAGACCAATTGGACCGCATCGACAAAAACATCCTGTCGTCTCTGGCGCGCGACGGACGGTTGTCCATGTCGGAACTGGCCGGCAAGGTCGGGCTATCGAAAACGCCGGTGCAGGCGCGGGTGAAGCGCCTGGAGAAGGACGGCTATATCAGGGGCTACCAGGCGATCATCGACCGCGAGCGCATGGGCGAGGGCCATGTCGCCTTCGTCCAGGTCAAGCTGTCGGATACACGCTCCGCCGCGCTCGACGCTTTCAACCGCGCGGTGCAGGCGGTGCCAGAGATCGAGCAGTGCCACATGATGGCGTCGAGCTTCGACTATCTCCTGAAGGTCCGCACCACCGACATCGCCGCCTACCGCCGCGTTCTCGGCGAGCGCATCTCGGCCCTGCCCCACGTCGCCCAGACCTCGACCTTCGTGGCGATGGAAACGGTCAAGGACCGCTGACTCCTCAGTCCGACAACGTCTTCAAAAACGCCACCAGCGCCGCGCGTTCCCGATCCGACAGTTGCAGCGGGTGAACTTCGGAGGTGCCCTCGACGCTCGCCTCCGCCTTGGCATAATGCGCCACCACCTCCTCCAGCGAGGAGAACTGGCCGGCATGCATATAGGGTGGCCGCGTCGCGGCTCCCCTGAGCGACGGCGTCTTGTAGGCGCGCATCAGTTCGGGCGCGGCCTTGACCATGAAGCGCAGCTCGCCGCAGGCGCCTGCGTCACCATCACGGAAGGCGCCGAAGCAGTTGAACGGATCGGCCGCGACTTGAGCCACTGCATCAAAACGGCCGCGATCCAGCGGCAGGTCCTTGACGGGCGGCACGCCGGTGTTGTGGAAACTGTTGTCGGTAAAGCGCGGGCCATTATGGCACGTAACGCAATTGGCCTTGCCGATGAACAGTTTCAGCCCAAGGATTTCCTCCGGCGAAAAGGCATCATCGGCTTTCGGCTTGGCGCCGGACGCGAGGTCGATGGCAAAGCGGTCGAAGCGCGTCTCTCCCGGCTCGATGGACCGTTCGAAGGCCGCGATCGCCTTGCCGATGTTGGAAAAGACGCGATTGACGTCGTCCATCTGGGCGGCGCTCATAGCCTTCCATGAAGCTTGCTCGGCTTCACTGCCAAGCGGGCTGGCGTTGGCCGGCACGGCGGAAAGATCAGGCAGTGGCCCGAAGATGCGCTCGTAGCGGGCGCCGAAACGGTTCTGGATGTAATGCGCGAAGGCGGCGCGGTTTCCCGCCTGTTCGAGCGGGTTTTCCAGCGGCGTCAGCGCCTGCGCCCACAGGCTGTCGCGCCTTCCGTCCCAGAAGAACCACGGATTGCGCGCCACGCCGGCCAGCGGCATCGAACGCCGGTTGGTGCGGCCGACACCGACGGCCTGCGGAAGGTCGTCCTGGAACTGGCGGTCGATCTTGTGGCAGGTCGAGCAGGATACGCTGCCGTCGTGGCTCATGCCCTGGTCGAAGAATAGAGTGGAGCCCAGCGCCGCGGCAGCCGGCACGTCGGCAAAGCTGTTGGTGGTGTCGGGCTTCAGCGCCGGCAAGGTATTCAGTGCCAGCGAGGCGATGGTTTTCTTCTCGGCATCGGAAAACTCCGGCTTGCCACACCCGGCAAGCATCGCCATCACCATCAGAACGGCAAAGCGCACAACCTGCCTCATCGACCGCTCACAGCACCACGTTGAAAAGCACCGTGTCGGAGCCGGCGCCGGACGAGATGGCGAAACGAAATTGCCACCAGCCGCTCATGGTGAATTTCAGCCCCTCGATGCGGTAACGACCCTCGCCCAGATAGTCGGTTACCTGCGGGCTGGTCGGCAGGCCGTGACTGTGTTGCGGCATGCCACCCGAGATGGCAATCGCGGCCCGCTCCACCGAAGCCCCTGTCTTTGTCTTCAACGTCAGCAACCAGGATTCCAGTTCGCCCTGCCGCACCACGCCCCGTTCCGGCACGAAGCTTGCCACATACAGCCCATTGTCGGTCTTCTTCGTGCGCGAAATATCCGGACCCGGCGCCGACTGCGGCGCGGTCAGATAGACGATTGCCAGTATGGCGGCCAGCAGAGCGGCCAGACCAAGGCCCGCAAGAAGATAACGCCATATCGATGCCAAACCGGTTCCTCTTCCAAACATAACGTCTCGGGGAGCAATTCGCGTCCCGCCGCTTCTGTGGGAAAACGCTTCTGGCGCAAAATTCCGCCGCCGCCAAGCATGGCGCTGCCGGTCGCAAAAAGCTACAGCACCGGGTCTCTGGGTTTGTGCATGAGGGAGAGCCATGGCAGCAGACGGCGTCGCTTCGATAGGTGAGTGCATGCTCGAACTGTCCGGCCAGGCCGGGCCGAACTGGCGCATGGGCTTTGCCGGCGACACGTTCAACACATTGTGGGCACTGCATGCGCTGAGCGGCGAGCGGCCCGCTACTTACGTCTCTGCCTTCGGCGACGATCCCTTCTCGCAGGGCCAGATCTCGTTCTTCGCCGAAAACGGCATCGGCATCGGCGCCAGCTTGGTCATCCCAGGCGCGCGGCCCGGCCTTTACGCCATCACCTTGACCGGCGCCGAACGCGCTTTCACCTATTGGCGCAGCGACGCGGCTGCCAGGCGGCTTGCCTCGGACCCGGCCGCCCTGGCAAAAAGCCTTGAAAACCAGGCGCTTGTGTATTTCTCCGGAATCACTTTGGCAATTCTGGACGCCACCGGGCGCAAGACGTTGCTGGCAGAAGTAGCCAAGGCGCGCGCTGCCGGTTCACTCGTCGCCTTCGACCCCAACTACCGGCCGCGCCTGTGGCAGAGCCGCGAGGAGGCGCAAGCCGCGATTCTCGACGCACTTGCCGTCACCGACATCGCGCTGCCGACCTTCCCCGACGAGCAGATGCTATTCCGCGATGCGGCACCCCAGGTGACCGCCGAGCGGATGGGAAAACTGGTCGGCGAAGTCGTCGTCAAGAATGGCGAGGAGCCGGCACTGATCGCCACCGGGGGAACCCTGCAGCCGGTTCCGGCCCAGCATGTCGCCACCCCCGTCGACACCACCGGCGCCGGCGATTCCTTCAATGGCGGCTATCTCGCCGCCCGGCTTGCCGGCCATGCGCCGGCGGACGCCGTGCAGCGGGCGCATCGCGTTGCCGCCGCCGTCGTGCAGGTGCGCGGCGCGTTGGCGCCGTTCGAGGTTCTTAGAACCGCTTTCGAGGGCTAAGACCTCAAGGCAAGCGGAACCGGTATTCCGTCACCTGATGATAGATCTGGCCGGGCCACAGCGTGGCCTGCGGGAAATAGGGCCGGTTCGGCGCATCGGGCCAGGCCTGTGCTTCGAGGCAAAAGCCGGAAAACGCCTTGTAGCGCCGCCCGTCCAGACCGCCCGACGTCGGCGTGACATACTGGCCGGTGTATAGCTGCAGGCCGGGCTCGGTGGTCCAGACTTCCATCTCGACGCCTGAATTTGCGCCTTGCGCCCATGCCACCTGGTGAAGCGGGCCACGGCTGGACGCAAGGCAGAAATTGACGTCGTAAGGGAGCTGCTCGCCTTCCGTTTCCATGCGCAGCGGCCGCGCCTGGCGGAAGTCGAAGGGGGTGCCGTCGACAGGCTTGACCACGCCGGTCGGGATCATCTCGGCATCGACCGGCGTATAGGCGCCGGCATTCAGCATCAGCCGGTGATCGAGAATGTCAGTGGTACCGCCATCGTCGAGATTGAAATAGGAATGCTGCGCCAGATTGCACAGCGTCGGCTCCTCGCAGGTGGCGGTCAGTTCCATCGAGAGCGTGCCGGGGATCTTCAGCCGGTAGGTGCAGGTGACATCGAGCGCGCCGGGGAAGCCCATCGTGCCGTCGGGATCGTGCAAGGTCAGCGTGACAAAATCCCTGCCGTGCAGCGAAACCGTCCATGGCCGGTGGAAATAGCCCTGCGAACCGCCGTGCAGCGTGTGCTTGCCCAGGAAATTGGGTTCCGTCTGGTAGCGCTGGCCGGCGATGGTGAAGCGGCCGTCGTGGATGCGGTTGGCATAGCGGCCGACGATCGCGCCGAAGAAGGCCCGGTCGGTCTCATAAGGCTCGAAGCGGTCATAACCCAGCACCAGCGGCGCGTCATGGCCGGCAAGCCGCAGATCCTGGATGATCGCGCCGAGCCCGATGATGTTGGCGCTGATGCCGCCGCCACGGATGGTAAAACGGCGCACCGGTTCGCCCGCCTGCGTCGTACCGAAGACCTCGCCGTCCTTCATCGCTATACCCAAATGCTGTTTCGTCGATCTACGGACTTAGAGCAATTCCAGGAAAAGTGTGAAACGGTTTCCGTCAGGAATTGCGTCAAACAAAGAAATAGAGCGGTCTTCCGTGAAACGGTGAACCGCTCTGGGCCGGCTGAATGTCGTCGGGCAGGGGCAGGCATGCGGCCTGCCCGTCAATGGTTTAGATGCCGAGGCCGCCGATGCAGACATATTTGGTGTCGAGATAGTCCTCGATCCCCTGATGTCCGCCTTCCTTGCCGAGGCCCGATTCCTTGACGCCGCCGAACGGCGCTTCCGGCGTGGTGATCAGGCCTTCATTGACGCCGACCATGCCGTATTTCAGACCTTCCATGACCCGGAAGGCGCGGCCGAGATCCCCGGTGTAGAAATAGGCGGCAAGGCCGAACTCGGTATCATTGGCGAGCGCGACAGCCTCTTCCTCGGTCTCGAACTTGAACACCGGGGCGATCGGGCCAAAAATCTCTTCCTTCATGAAGCGCATCTCAGGCTTCGCATTGGCGATGACCGTCGGCTGGAAGAATGAGCCGCCAAGCGCATGGCGCTTGCCGCCAGCAACGACCTTGCCGCCCTTGGACGTGGCGTCGGCGATGAATTCCTCGACCTTCTCGACCGCCTTCACGTCGATCAGCGGCCCCTGCTGCACGCCCTCTTCCAGGCCCGAGCCAACCTTCAGGGCATTGCTGGCCGCGACCAGCTTCTCGACAAACTTGTCGTAGATGCCGGCCTGAACGAGGAAGCGGTTGGTGCACACGCAGGTCTGGCCGGAATTACGGTACTTCGCAGTGATCGCACCGGCGACGGCGCGGTCGAGGTCGGCGTCGTCAAAGACCAGGAACGGCGCGTTGCCGCCGAGTTCCATCGACACTTTCTTGACGGTCACCGACGATTTCTGGATCAGAATCTTGCCGACCTCGGTCGAACCGGTGAAGGTGATCTTCGATATCAACGGGTTGGCGCAGATCTCGTCGCCGATTTCGGCGGCCGAACCGGTCAGGATGTTGACGACGCCCTTGGGGAAGCCGACCTCCTCGGCAAGGGCGCCCCAGGCGAGACCCGAGTAAGGCGTCTGCGAGGCCGGCTTGACCACGGCGGTGCAGCCGGCGGCAAGTGCGGGGCCGAGCTTGCGGGCGAGCATCGACGACGGGAAATTCCACGGCGTGATGGCGGCGATGACGCCGACCGGCTCCTTGGTCACCAGGATGCGGCGATCGCCCCACGGCGACGGCACGACGTCGCCATAGGTACGGCGACCTTCCTCGGCAAACCACAGGATGTAGGCTGCGGCCGAACCGATCTCGCCCTTGGATTCAAACAGCGACTTGCCCTGCTCGATGGTGAGTAGTTCGGCCAGCACGTCCTGATTGTCCATCATCGCGTCATGCAGCTTGCGCAAGAGCTTCGAGCGCTCGAGCGCAGTGGTCTTGCGCCAGGTCTTGAAGGCCTCAGCGGCGGCTTCGATCGCGCGGCGGGTTTCCGCCTTGCCCGACTTCGGCACGGTGCCGATCTTGAGGCCGGTGGCCGGGTTGTTGACGTCGACCGTCTGGCCGCTGTCGGCCTGAACCCATTCGCCATTGATGAGATTGGCCTGGCGCATGAAATGGCTGGTTTTCTGAAGCATGGTCTAGCCTCCGTTCGGCGCACTGACGGGCCGGTTTCTGGATCTCTTCGATGAGCGTGCACAAGGCGGCGGTGCCGGCACGCTGGAGCCATTGCTCTTTACCTAGGGCAAGCCCCGCAAGCAATTGCAAGATGGCATATAGGGGTTGGGCCAGCACAAGACGAGAGCCGAGCCCTAACCAAAGACATGAACCACAACCGTCAGCCAGAAGGTCGTCGTAAAAGCGGCACAAGCCGTGGCGATGGTCATCTGGTTCGACGCCAGCGCCTGGCCGGTGTTGAACTGCACGGCGATCAGATAGGAATTGACCCCGGATGGCATCGCCGCCACCATCACAGCCACCTTGGCCGTCAAGGGCGGCAGGCCGAGCAGCCAGACGAAGACCAGCACCAGCGCCGGCATCAGGAACAGTTTCAGGGCCGAAAGCACGAGCGCCGGCCTGACATTGCCCGAAATGCCGAAGCGGCGCAGGCTGAGCCCCATGGCGAACAGCGCCACCGGCGCCGCCGTAGCGGCCAGCGCATCGACCAGACGCATGGCGACATCAGGCAGCGGCGCACCGGTGATGCGCCAGGCAAGCCCCGCCAGAATGCCGATGACCAACGGATTCATGAACAACCGCCTGAGGAAGCGGCGGACAACGCGCAAGGGATGTACTGGTTCGCCGCTGCCGCGCCCGAATATCTCGAACAGGACGATCGAGGCCATCAGCATGATCGGCAGATGCACCGAGACCAGCAGAGACAGCACCTCGAAGCCATCCGCTCCGAATATGCCCAAGATGAAAGGCGCGCCGAGCAACACCACATTGGAAAACGCCGACGACACGCCGCCGACCACACCAGCACGGGCGTCGCGGCCGAAGACACGGGTGGTGACCAGGTGGCCGGTGGCCCAGGTGATGGCGACCGCCGCGAAATAGGCAAACCACAGCGGCCATGGCGCCACGCCGTGGAAGTCGGACCGCACCATCGTCTGGAACAGAAGCAGCGGCATCGCCACGTTGACGGCGAATTCGGCGATGCCCTCGCCGCTCGCCGGCTTGAGATAGCCGGTCAACCCGGCGACATAGCCGAGCGCGACAAGACTGAAGACGAAGAGGACGGTTTCGGTGAGCGGCGACATTTCCCGAGGGATAAGCGAGCCATGGTCGCGGCGCAATCGCGCCCGAATTTGATCATCGTCGGCTGGCAGGCTTATAGAGGGTTTGGATCATTGGGCGGACGACACGACAAATGGCCTTTGACGGCACCTTGAAAGGCAATCTTGTCCCGA
Source organism: Mesorhizobium sp. PL10 (assembly GCF_053714315.1). Classification (NCBI taxonomy): domain Bacteria; kingdom Pseudomonadati; phylum Pseudomonadota; class Alphaproteobacteria; order Hyphomicrobiales; family Phyllobacteriaceae; genus Mesorhizobium; species Mesorhizobium sp. PL10. The sequence goes on from NZ_JBSKBR010000003.1 coordinate 343,859, forward strand.
GGCTGGCGGCTTTCGTCACCGTGCTGCTTTGCCTTGCCGTATCTGTGGCTCAGGCAACTGAGACCAGAAGCCTCAAGGGCGTGGCGCTGATCATCGGTCAGTCGAACTACGACCATATCGCAGCCCTTGCCAATCCGGCCAACGACGCCCGCGACATGGCCAAGATGCTGACTGACCTCGGCTTCGACGCCCGCAACGTCACCGACCGTGATGCCGCCAAGCTGAAGCGCGACCTCGACCGCTTCGTCGAGGATGCCGAAGGCGCCGACGTCGCCTTCATCTATTATTCCGGCCACGGCATCGAAGCCGGCGGCGAGAACTATCTGGTGCCGGTCGATGCCGATGTCTCCTCGCTGAAGAATGCCGGTGAGGCGCTGGTGCCGATTTCCACCGTCATGGACGAGCTGAAGAAGACCGTGCCGGTGACCATCGTGCTGCTCGATGCCTGCCGCACCAATCCGTTTCCGGCCGACGCAGTCGTGCGCCGGGCGCCGACGGCGTCCGCCGAGCCCATCGGCGCCGGCGGACTGGAACCGGTGCGTGGAGCGAAGGCGCTCAACAATGTAACGGCGGAGGATGCCAGCCTGGGCACGGTTGTCGGCTTTGCCGCCGAACCGGGCCGCCCGGCGCTCGATGGCGCGGCCGGCGAAAACAGTCCCTATGCTGCAGCCTTGCTGCGCCATCTCACCGCGATGAAGGGCACCGAATTCGGCTCGGTCATGCGCATGGTGACCGAAGAGGTCTATCTCGACACCAAGGCGAAGCAACGCCCCTGGGTCAGCGAGAGCCTGCGCCGTCTGCTCTATTTCGGCGTCGCGCCGCCGGAGCCGACGGGCGATGACGGCTTGATCACTGGCGAAAGGCGGCAATTGCTGCTGACCATTTCCGACCTCCCCGACCCAAAGCGGGCGCAAGTGGAGCTGGCCTCGCTCAAGGACGGTGTGCCGCTCGACGCGCTCTACGGCGTGCTGAAGGCGCTCGGCACGGAGAAAATCCCCGAGGATCCGAACGACCTGCAAAAGGTGCTCGACGGTCAGGCCGAGCGCCTGAAGAAGATGATGGCCGAACGCGCAGCGCTGCGCACCGACGACCCCGAGATCAGTCGGCTGGTCGCGTCCGCCGACAAGGCCATTGGCCAAGGCGCCATGGTGACGGCGCGCAAATTCCTCGATGACGCTGTCGGCCGGGTCGAGGAAAACAGCGGTGCGGTCGACGAGGCCGAGGATCTGGTCAAGCAAAAGCGCATCGCCGATGCCGCCATCTATGCCAAACGCGCCGACGCCGCCGCACTGGTCTTCGACTACAAATCCGCCGCCGACGACTATGCCAAGGCGTTCTCGCTGGTCGAGAAGTGGGACGAAAAACTGCGCTGGAACTACAAGAACCAGGAGGCCGAGGCGCTGAACGCCTATGGCTACGCCAGCGGCGATCTCGACGCCTTGCAGCAGGCGATAGAAGCCTACCGCGTCATCTTGAACTTCATTCCCAATGGCGAACAAAACCGCGACTGGGCCATCACCCGCAACAATATGGCAGTGGTGCTCCAGAACATCGGCGAGCGCGAGGTCGAGACCGCGCATCTCGAAGAGGCCGCGCAGATCTTTCGCGACTCGCTTGCCGTCTTCGAGCGCGAAAAGGACGACCCGAACTGGGCCGCCGCGCAGAACAATCTGGGCAATGTCCTCCTAAAGATCGGCGAGCGCGAGAGCGACCCGGCCCGCCTCAATCAGGCCGTGGCGGCCATGCGCGCCACCTTGGAAAAGCGCCCGCGCGAAAAACTGCCGCTCGACTGGGCCTCGTCGCAGAACAATCTCGGCCTCGCGCTCTACGCCCTGTCCGAGCGCGAACCGAGCGGCGAACGCCTGGCCGAAGCCGAAGCCGCCTATCGGCTGGCGCTACAGGAATACACGCGCGCAAAAACACCCGTTGAATGGGCGATGGTCCAGAACAATCTCGGCAACACGCTGGTGACTTCAGGCATCCAATTCAGCGACAAGGCCAAGATCAACGAGGCAGCCGATGCTTTCCGCGCCGCGCTCGAGGTGCGGACCCGTGAGACGTTCCCGGTGTCCTGGGCGACAAGCCGCCTCAATCTCGGAAATGCGCTGAGCGGTGTCGCCCGCTTCGACATGGGCACGGCTACGCTTGAAGAAGCTGCGGCTGCCTATGACGACGCGCTGACGGTGTTCACCCGCCAGCGCTTTCCGATGGACTGGGCCTCGGCACAGAACAATCTCGGCTCGATCTACCAGACGCTCGGCCAGCGCACGCGCGACGCGGCCAAGCTGGAACAGTCGGCGGCAGCCTTCCAGGCGGCACGGCAGGTCTATGTCAGGCGGAAGTTCCCGCAGGACTGGGCGATGAGCTACTACAATCTCGGCAACACGCTGCAACTGCTGGGCGGCGTGACCGACAAGCCCGAGCACTACAGTGATGCGGTCGACGCCTACGGCAATGCGTTGCGCGAATACAAGCGCGAGACGAACCCGCGGCAATGGGCACTGGCCCAAGCCGGCCTGGGCTCGACGCTGCACTGGTTGAGCATGAGCAATGGCGATGCCAAGATCTTGCAGGATTCGATCACCGCGCGGAGGGCAGCGCTTGAAATACTCACCATCGAGGCCGCACCGGTCGACTGGGCCAATGCTCAAAATGGCATCGGTATGAGCCTGCTCAATCTCGGCAATCTCCAGCGGACCGACAAATATCTCAACGACGCCGAAGCGGCGTTCACGGCGACACTGAAGGTGTTTACGCGCGAAAGCCAGCCGCTGCAGTGGGCCTTCGAACAGAACAATCTCGGCGACGTCCACTGGAACCGCGCCAGCTACGGCGCAGGCAAGTCGGAATATCTCAAGGCGATCGAATTCTTCGAGAACGCCAAGCAGGGCTTTACTGAAGCCGGCTACACGATCCCCATCCCGCTCACCGACCAGAAGATCGAGCTGGCGAAGAAGCAGATGGCGAAAAAGTGAAGTTGCGGGCGCCAATGCATGTCGCCCAAAAGTGACCCCGGTTTTGGGACAACGACATGCATAAAAACAAAATCCAAAGCGCGTCGCGTGAATCCGTTTCGGGCGCGACGCGCTTTGGTCCGCCTTTCACTTGTCTTTGTGCCGGCTTTCCGATCCCTATATGCGAATGACCGGGGCCGACATCCGGCTCTCGGAAGGTATCAGATGATTCGATTTGTGCTGGCGCTGTTTCTGCTTGCTGTTCCCGCCGTCGCCCATGCGACGGACGCCGGTTGGGCGCTGCTGCGGGACGGCGGCCGTGTCGTGCTGCTGCGCCATGCGCTGGTCACTGGCACCACCGATCCGGCCAATTTCGACATCGACAACTGCGCCACCCAGGTCAATCTGTCAGCACGCGGCAAGCAGCAGGCGAACAAGATTGGCGCCTTGTTCGGCGCCCGAGCCGCCCCGGTCGAGCGTGTTATGTCCAGCCGCTATTGCCGCTGCCTCGACACCGCCCGCATCGCCTTCGAAGCCGACCCCGAGCCTTTCGCGCCGCTCGATCTCCTGAAAACCGATCCGAAAGAGAAGGCCGCGCAGCTAGATGCGGTCCTGAAGGAAATCCGCGCCTATACTGGCTCCGACAATCTGGTCATGGTCACTCATCTGGAAAACATCGTTGCCCTGACCGGCGTGTCGCCGCGCGAAGGCGAAGCGGTGGTGGTCGAGCCGCAGGGCGACGGCCTGCGCGTGCTCGGCCGCGTCACCTTCTGACGAACCTGGCACTGTTGCCGAAATATCACCACCGAAAGAAGCCGCAAATTCGCCGCCACAATGCCGCTTGCGACAACCCGTCGCAGGGTCTATAGGCGCGCTCCCGGTCACGAAAACCGAAGCGAGCACAACGGTTGGAGCTTTCGTCTCCGCCCGTGCAGGCGGCTCTGCCGCCCTGTATACGGCGCCGTTTTGGGGATTGGGATCGCGGATGTAGCTCAGTCTGGGAGAGCGCCGGATTTGGATCCGGAGGTCGCAGGTTCGAATCCTGCTGTCTGCACCACGGATAGCTCAGTTTGGGTAGAGCATCAGACTCATAATCTGACGGTCGAAGGTTCGAATCCTTCTCCAATGGCTGACAGGCCACCACCCTTTCACGGTGTTATCTGAAAAAACGGTCCGGGGACCGGAATGCTGAAGACCTGACGAGCCGCCGAAGCCCATGGGCCAAGGCCGGTTCGAACGGTCTGACGCCATCGGCTCGCGGCCAGGCCCGCGGTGACGATCAAGGCGCAGTGTCGCCGGCAATGGAGGCCAAGGTCTCCGGCGCCCGCTTCGCTGCCTCGCGATCCGCTCCCGATGGTCCGCCGCGATTTGATGCCACCGGTCCCCGGATCATTCGTGTCCGGGTTTGGAAGTACGAACGACGTGAAACGAGAAACGAAAGGGAAGATCGACGCATGACTTGACGCCTCGCATGGGGCCATGCCCGACAGGAGTACGACAATGACGACCATTCTCGACAAGGTTCTTGGACGCGAGCGCGTCCTCGTAAGGGAAAACGAACGTGCCCTCACCCTCTACAAGGGGGAGATCAAGGCTGTCCTGCTGCCGGGCGAGCATTCGCTCGTCAATCGGCGCGGCAACCTCGAAGTATCGCGGCACGATCTGAAGAACCCGGAATTCGTTTCGGCATACGAGAAGGCGTTGTTCGACAAGCTCCCGGACGTGGCTGCGCGTCATTTCACCGTCGTTCGCACCGGGCGCACGGATATCGCCGTCATCGAGCGTGACGGCAACCTCCATGCCGTTCTCGCGCCGGACCGCAAGCTGGTGCTGTGGACGGATGCCGGTCCGTGGAAGGTGACGTTGGTCGACACGTCGGTCGACCTCGCCATCGACCCGGCGGTCATGCGCCGGCTTGGCCAGGCCCGGAAGACGGAATTGATGTCCGTCCATCCGGTCGTCGATGGCCAGGCCGGACTGCTGTTTGTCGACGGTGTGCTGGTGCGCACGCTCGCCGCCGGCGTGCATGCGTTCTGGAATGTCGGACGCATGGTGCAGGTGAAGGTGGTCGACCTCAAGCGCCAGTCGCTCGATGTCGCCGGGCAGGAAGTGCTGACCAAGGATCGCGTGACGATCCGCGTCAACATCGCCGCCGAATACCAGGTCGTCGACCCGGTCAAGGCGGTGAGCACGGTGAAGGACTTCTCCGAAGCCCTCTACCGCGCCCTGCAGTACGCCTTCCGCAAGACGCTTGGCGCGCTGACGCTCGACCAGATCCTTGAAAAGAAGGTGACGGTCGATGAAGAGGCGGCGGCCAAGGTCCGTGCCGACATGGCCGCGATCGGGGTCGAGGTCAGCGATATCGCCCTCAAGGATGTGATCCTGCCGGGCGAGATGCGCGAAATCCTCAACCAGGTGGTTTCGGCCGAAAAGCAGGCCGAGGCCAACGTCATCCGCCGCCGCGAGGAGACGAACGCCACGCGTTCCCTGCTTAACACGGCCAGGGTGATGGCGGAGAACCCGGTGATGCTGCGGCTGAAGGAGCTTGAGGCTCTGGAGACCATCGCCGGCAAGGTCGAGCGGCTGACCGTCCACAACGGGACGGGTGGACTGCTGAACGACATCGTCAAGCTGCGCGAAAGCTGAGCTGACGCGACGTCAATGGAAGGGCCGCCGGGTCAGCCGGCGGCCCTTCTTGCGTTTCTTGAGACCCCTCCCCATCTGCGCCCGGCGCATCAGGCCTTTTCCTGCCGGGAAAAACCGATTAGACAGCGCCCAAACCAGATGCGGACAGATTCCGCCCGCAACCGAAGGAAGAGCCCTTGTCCACCACGTTCGAGAAAGTCGCCAAGATCATTGCCGACACCAGCGAGATCGATATCGACACCATCACCCCCGAGAGCCACACGATCGACGATCTCGGCATCGACAGCCTCGATTTCCTCGACATCGTCTTTGCCATCGACAAGGAATTCGGCATCAAGGTGCCGCTGGAAAAGTGGACGCAGGAAGTCAATGACGGCAAGGCCTCGACCGACGATTACTTCGTCATGAAGAACCTGTGCGCCAAGATCGACGCGCTGGTCGCCGCCAAGGCCGCCTGATATCGGCTGGCGCGCGGCCTTGACGGGCTGCCCCGCCTGACCCACAAAGCCGCTCATGAGCAGCCCCCGCGACGTCGTCATCACTGGCATTGGCCTTGTCTCTTCGCTTGGAGAAGGCCCTGACGCACACTGGCAGAAGCTGGCCCAGCCGGGCCTGCAGCCGGTGCTCGAAGCCGCGCGCTTTGCGCCCTACACCGTCCATCCGCTGCCCGAGATCGACTGGAACCTGCAGATCGCCAAGCGCGGCGACCAGCGGCAGATGGAAACCTGGCAACGGCTCGGCACCTATGCCGCCGGTCTTGCGCTTGACGATGCCGGCATCAAGGGCAATGACGAGCTCTGCACGACCATGGACATGGTGGTGGCCGCCGGCGGCGGCGAGCGCGACGAGGCCGTCGACGCCGCCATCCTGGCCGCTTCCGAAAGCCGCAACGACCGCGACGTGCTGCTCAACGAGAAGCTGACCACCGAATTGCGGCCGACGCTCTTCCTGGCCCAGCTTTCCAATTTGCTCGCCGGCAACATCTCCATTGTCCACAAGGTCACCGGATCGTCCAGGACCTTCATGGGCGAGGAAGGGGCCGGCGTCGCTGCCGTCGAAACGGCCGCCGCGCGCATCCGCTCCGGCCAGTCGACGCATATACTGGTCGGCGGCGCCTTCCAGACCGAGCATTCCGACATGCTGCTGGGCTATGAGTTGGCGGGCTATCTGCATCGCGGCCCGTGGAAGCCCGTCTGGCAAAGACGGGGCGCCGAGGGTGGCGGCCTGGTCTCCGGCTCAGGCGGCGCCTTCCTGGTGCTGGAACAGCGCGAGCACGCGCAAAGCCGTGGCCGCAAGATCTATGCCGAACTCGGACCGGTGGTCTCCGGCCGCGCCAGGCGCTCGCGCGGCGAACTCGACGCCGAGATCGCGGCCTTGCTCAAACAGGCGGCACTCCCCAGCGGCAAGCTGCTTGCCCTGTCGGGCGCTTCCGGCGCGCACACGGCAACATCAGCCGAGAAGGCAGCGCTCGATGCCAATCCGGCGATATCGGCGCGCGGCTTCGCGACACTGACCGGGCATATGAAGGAAGCGCAGTTTCCGTTCGCCGTGGCGCTCGCGGCCCTGGCCGTCGACCGCAAGGCCGCCTACCCCGTTTTCGACGCCGCTGCCGAGAAGCCGTTCGAAGGCATCCCGCAAACCGTGCTTGCAACGGCGATCGGCTATCACCAATTCGAGGGCATGGCGCTGGTCAACGCTGCTTGAAGCAGTGCTGCGCGGTCGTGCTGCAAAATTAAGAGGTTCCGGATGGCCAATCTCAGAGATCACATGGGCAGGCCGATCGTCGCCGTCACCGGCATCGGCGTGGTGACTTCGCTTGGCGTCGGCAAGGCAGACAATTGGACGGCGCTGACCTCGGGCAAGTCGGGCATCCACCCGATCACCCGCTTTCCTGTCGATCACCTTAACACCCGCATCTCCGGCATGGTCGACTTCCTCGATTCAAGCTCAAAGGGTGCCAGCCTGCTGACCTACGAGTTGGCCGAAACCGCAGCAGATGAGGCCGTGGCCGAATCCGGCCTCGATTCCTCTGACTTCGGCGGCCCGCTCTTCCTCGCCTCGCCACCGGTCGAGCTCGACTGGCACGACCGCTTCTCGCTCTACAATTCCGACGGCAAGGACGCCGGCGCCGAAAGGCTGCTGCGGGTCGCGCGCGGCCTGAAGGAATTGGACATTTTCGAAACCACGCAGTTCGGCTCGATCGCCGACCGGCTGGCCGACCGCTTTGGCACGCGCGGCCTGCCGATCACGCTGTCGACCGCCTGCGCCTCGGGCGCCACCGCTATCCAGCTCGGCGTCGAGGCGATCCGTCGCGGCGAATGCGATCGGGCGCTGTCGATCGGCGCCGACGGCTCGGCAACCGCCGAGGCCCTGATCCGCTTCTCGCTGCTGTCGGCTCTGTCGACCCACAACGACATTCCGGAAAAAGCCTCGAAGCCCTTTTCCAAGGACCGCGACGGCTTTGTGCTGGCCGAAGGCTCCGGCGCGCTGGTGCTGGAATCGCTTGAGGCTGCCCTTGCACGTGGCGCCAGCGTTCTCGGCATCCTGCGCGGCTGCGGCGAAAAGGCCGACGATTTCCACCGCACCCGCTCCAAGCCCGACGGTTCGTCGGCAATCGCGGCCGTGCGCGCCGCCCTTGCCGATGCCGGCTTGAGCGAAGACGAGATCGACTACGTCAACGCCCACGGCACCTCGACCCCGGAAAACGACAAGATGGAGCATCTGTCCCTGTCGACCGTGTTCGGCGAGCGGATCGGCTCGATGCCGATCTCGTCCAACAAGTCGATGATCGGCCACACGCTGTCGGCGGCGGGCGCCGTCGAGGCGGCTTTTTCGTTGATGACCATGCGCGAAAGCGTCATTCCGCCGACCATCAACTACGACAATCCCGACCCGGCGATCGTGCTCGACGTGGTGCCGAACAAGAAGCGCAATGCCGAAGTCGGCACGGTTTTGTCGAACTCCTTCGGCTTCGGCGGCCAGAACACCTGCCTTGTCATGGCGCGGGAACCGGTCTAATTCATGTCGCCCAAAAGTGCGATGCGGTTTTGGGAAAACGACATGAACAAAATCAAAGACTTAAAACGCGCCACGCGTTTTTAAGTCGCCACTTCCGCTCCAACAGAACCGACAGGCCCTATGCGCGCACTGCAACTTATAGAGGACCGCCGTCTTGAAACGGTGGACCTGCCGCCCCCGCCGCCCCCCGCGCTCGGCGAGGTCACGCTGCGCATCAAGGCGGTGGCATTGAACCACATCGACGTCTGGGGCTGGCGCGGCATGGCCTTCGCCAAGCGCAAGCTGCCGCTGGTCGTCGGCGCCGAAGCGTCGGGTGAGGTCGAGGCCGTCGGCCCCGGCGTTTCCAGCCTGTTGCCGGGACAATTGGTGTCGATCTATGGCGCCCGCACCTGCGGCCTCTGCCGCGCCTGCCGCGAAGGCCGTGACAATCTCTGCGAACATGTTTCAGGCGTGCACGGCTTCCATCTCGACGGCTTCGCCCAGGAGAAGATCAACCTGCCGGCGCGCCTGCTCGTCCCCGCCCCGCCCGGCGTGACCGATGTCGGCGCCGCCGTCGCCCCCGTCACCTTCGGCACGGTCGAGCACATGCTGTTCGACAATGCGAAGCTGCAGCCGGGCGAGACAATCCTCATCCATGCCGGTGGTTCCGGCATCGGCTCGGCGGCCATCCAGCTGGCCAAGCGCATGGGCTGCATCATCATCACCACGGTCGGCTCGAACGACAAGATCGACAGGGCCAAGGCGCTCGGCGCCGACCATGTCATCAACTACCGTGACGACCGTTTCGAAGGCGTCGTGCGCAAGCTGACCAAAAAGAAGGGCGTCGACGTCGTCTTCGAACATGTCGGCGCCGACACCTTTGCCGCCTCGATGCTGTGCCTGAAGCGCGGCGGTCGCCTGGTTACCTGCGGCTCGACCTCCGGCGTCTCGACGCAGATCAATCTGATGCAGCTCTTCCAGCAGCAGTTGAAGCTGCTCGGATCCTTCGGCTGCCGCATGGAGAACATGGCCAACGCCATGCAGAAGATGGCGGCGGGACAGGTAGCGCCGGTCATCGACACCGAAGTCGGCTTCGACGGTATCGACGCCGCGCTGAAGCGCATGGAAGGCCGCGACGTGTTCGGCAAGATTATCCTGCGCGTTTCCTAAGACGATGGTCGGCAAGGTGTTCAAGAAAGCCCGCCGGGACTTCATGTTCCGCTATGGCCGAAGACTGCGCCAGATGGAGCACTGGCTGGTGGCGCGCGCGGCGATGACGATCATTTCGCTGCTGCGCCTTTTGCCTGCCGACAGCGCGCTCAATTTTGCCGACCGCGCCGCTCGGCGGATCGGTCCGCGCGTCGGACGCCACCGCGTCGCCATCAACAATCTGCGCCTCGCCTATCCCGAAAAGAGCGATGTCGAGATCGAGGCCATCGCCTCCGACATGTGGGGCAACATGGCCCGGCTTGCCGCGGAATACATCTTCCTCGATGCGCTTTTCGACTACGATCCGAAGGCAACCAAACCCGGCCGGATCGAGGTTCGTGGCGCCGAGCATTTCCTCGATATCGCCGGCGAGGAGAAGCCCCACATCCTGTTCACCGGCCATCTCGGCAATTTCGAGCTTTTGCCGGTGGCGGCCGCCACTTTCGGCATGAAGATCACGGCACTGTTTCGCCCGCCCAACAACCCGTACCTCGCCGACTACATCCACTCGACGCGGCGCTCGAGCATGGGCGCGCTGCTGCCCTCCTCCACCGGCGCCTCCTTCGCGCTGGCGTCCATTCTCGAAAATGGCGGCAATATCGGCGTCCTGGTCGACCAGAAATTCTCCAGCGGGCTGGAGACGACCTTCTTCGGCCGCCCGTGCCAGAGCAATCCGGTTCTGGGCATGCTGGCCCGCCACTATGATTGCAATGTCTATCCGGCGCGCTGCGTCCGGTTGCCGGGCAACCGCTTCCGCCTCGAGATCGAAGACAAGCTCACTCTACCGCGCAATGAGAGCGGCAGTGTCGACGTCCCAGCCACCACCCAACTGCTCGCCGACGTCGTCGAGCGCTGGGTTCGAGAGGACCCGGGACAGTGGATGTGGTTCCACAAGAGGTGGGAAATCAGCGGCCGGCGTCGGCGCCGTCGCGGACAGGCAAAGGACGCTGCCGGCCAGCGGCAGCGTCAATCTTAGCTCGTCAGTTCATCACCACGATCCGCGTATTGCCGAAGCCGACTTCGCGCACCATCGAATAGAAGACCGCCGCATTTGCCGTGTGCAACCGCACGCAGCCATGCGAGGCCGGACGCCCAAGCTGCCGGACTGCGCCGGTGCCGTGGATGGCGTAGCCGCCATGGAAGAACACCGAGTAAGGCATTGGCGACATGTGGTATTTTTTCGAATACCACATCCTCGCCGTCCGCTGCGGCCGATAGGTGCCCCGCGGTGTGAAGTAGCCGCTGCGGGCGGTGGACACGCTCCAGCGATAAAGCACTTGGCCATATTGGCTGACGGTCATGGTCTGCGAAGAGACGTCGATGCTGGCGACCAGCGAAGCAGCCCTGCTTTCGATGGACGTGCCGAACAGCATCGCAGCAAAAGCTGCTGCCATGAGAACGATTTTAGTCATGAGATCAAACCCCTTTGATGCCCCTTGCCTGCTCTGTCATCACGCGGTTTTTCATCTTTTTAACGACAGGTGAGTGATCTAACACACACTCCTTGATAAAATCGCCAATCTAAAGCAGCGAATTTGAACGATTTCCCGCCATAGTTGCCGCCGCAACCCGTAGTTTCGGCGCTTGCGGCGTGACACTTGCAAAAACCACCCGTTCGTTGCTCAACTCCCCTGATGAACGAACGACTCTTCAAAGCGATCGACGACCGTTCCGATGAACTGGTTGCACTGACCGCCGACCTGATCCGCTTCCCGACCATCAATCCACCGGGCGAAGCCTATCGCCCCTGCGCCGAATATATCGGTGCACGGCTAAGGAAACTTGGCTTCGAAACCGAATTCATCCGCGCCGAGGGCACGCCCGGAGACACCGACCGCTACCCGCGCGTCAATGTCGTCGCCCGCTTCGACGGCCGCGTGCCGGGCGCCTGCGTCCATTTCAACTCGCATATCGATGTCGTCGAAGCCGGTGAAGGCTGGAGCGTCGATCCCTTTGCCGGCCTGGTGAAGGACGGCAAGGTTTACGGCCGCGGCGCCTGCGACATGAAGGGAGGCCTCGCCGCCTCGATCATCGCTGCCGAGGCCTTTATGGAGGTTTTCCCCGACTTTCCCGGCGCCATCGAAATCTCCGGCACGGTCGACGAGGAGTCCGGCGGCTTCGGCGGCGTCGCCCACTTGGCGAAACTTGGCTATTTCTCCAAACCCAGGGTCGACCACGTCATCATCCCCGAGCCGCTGAACAAGGACCGCATCTGCCTTGGCCATCGCGGCGTCTGGTGGGCGGAGATCGAGACCAAGGGCGAGATCGCGCATGGCTCGATGCCGTTCCTGGGCGACAACGCGGTGCGCCATATGGGCGCTGTGCTGCAGGCCTTCGAGGACGAACTGTTCCCGGCGCTCGACCGCAAGGTGACGCGCATGCCGGTGGTGCCCGAAGGCGCAAAGCGCTCGACCATGAACATCAACTCGATCCATGGCGGCCAGACCGAGGATTTTCGCCCCGGCCTGCCCTCGCCCAACGTGCCGGATGCCTGCCGGCTGACCATCGACCGCCGCTTCCTGCTTGAGGAAGATCTTGCCACGGTCAAAAGCGAGGTGACCGATATCCTCGACCGGTTGAAGCGCGAGCGCAAAAAATTCGACTACGAAATCCGCGACCTGATGGAGGTGCTGCCGCTGATGACCGAGCGCGATGCGCCGGTGGTCCAGGCTGTGGCCCAAGGCATCATGGCGATCTTCGACCGCGAACCGGATTATGTCATTTCGCCAGGCACTTACGACCAGAAGCACATTGCCCGCATCGGCCACATTTATGATTGCATCGCCTACGGTCCGGGTATTCTCGATCTCGCCCACCGACCCGACGAATGGGTCGGGATTTCGGACATGGTGGAGTCGGCCAAAGTGATGGCGATCGGGCTGAACGTGCTGCTAAGAGGAACGGCTACCGGCTGATCCCACCGGCATCAGCTGAAAACATTCCTCCCGGCGCCGTTGCAGAGCACGAAACGCAATTTACTCCACCTCGAAATCACGCTTCTATCGCACCAGGGTTCGAGCATTGGGAGTTGCACGATGAAATTGTGGAAAACCATTCTTGCCGCCGCGCTGTTGGCGCTCGCAACCGGCAGTCAGGCATTTGCCGCGCGTACCGACCTGGTTATCGGCATTCCGCTCGAACCGCCGCATCTCGATCCGACCGCCGGTGCCGCCGCGGCGATCGACGAAGTGCTCTACGCCAACGTCTTCGAGGGCCTGACCCGCATCGGTCCGAACGGAGAAGTGCTGCCCGATCTCGCCGAAAGCTGGGCCATCTCGGACGACGGCAAGGTCTACACCTTCAAGCTGCACACCGGCGTCAAATTCCATGACGGCACCGATTTCGACGCCAGCGACGTGAAATTCTCGCTCGACCGCGCCCGCGCCGACAATTCGGTCAACGCGCAAAAGGGCCTGTTCGCGGCCATCGACACGATCGAAGTCGTCGATCCGGCGACAGTGAAGGTGACGCTGAAGAACCCACAAGGGTCGTTCCTCTACAATATGGGCTGGGGCGACGCGGTGATCGTGACGCCGGAGAGCGCCGAGACCAACAAGGAAAAGCCAATCGGCACCGGCCCGTTCAAATTTCAGAGCTGGGCCAAGGGCTCGTCGATCACATTGGTCAAATCGGACAATTACTGGGGCGCTCCGGTGTTCCTCGACAAGGCCGAGTTCCGCATCGTCCCCGATGCTGCGGCCGCCGTGCCGGCGCTGCTCTCCGGCGATATCCAGGCTTTCCCCTTCTTCGATCCCGACAGCGTCGCCCAGGTAAAGGACGACCCGCGCTTCCATGTGGTGATCGGCTCGACCGAGGGCGAAACCATCCTGTCGATCAACAACAAGAAGCCACCTTTCGACAAACTCGAGGTGCGGCAGGCGATTGCCTTCGCGCTCGACCGCAAGGCGATCATCGACGGCGCCTCGGCCGGCCTCGGCGTGCCGATCGGCTCGCATATGTCGCCCGCCAGCAAGGCCTATGTCGACCTCACCGGCCTCTATCCGCATAATGTCGACAAGGCCAAGGAACTGCTGAAGCAGGCCGGCCTTGACAATGGCTTCAAGGCGACGCTGAAACTGCCGCCGCCCTCCTATGCGAGGCTCGGCGGCGAGATCATTGCCTCGCAGCTGCGCGATGTCGGCATCGACCTTGAGATCGTCCCCGTCGAATGGGCGCAGTGGCTGGATCAGGTGTTCACCAAGAAGGATTACGACCTGACCATCGTCTCCCACACCGAGCCAAATGACATCGATATTTATTCGCGCAAGGATTATTACTTCAACTATGACAACCCGGCTTTCGACAAGATCATCACCGAACTGAACCTCACCTCCGACGACGCCAAGCGCAACACGCTGCTGGGCGAAGCGCAGAAGATCCTGGCCGACGATGCCGTGGTCGGCTTCCTCTACGAACTACCGAAGGTGGGCGTGTGGGACGCCAAGCTGCAGGGGCTGTGGGAGAACGCGCCAATCCAGGCGAATGATCTGACCAAGGTGAAGTGGACGGATTGACCGCCTACCTCCTCAAACGCCTCGCCATCGCCATCGCGACCTTGATCCTGGCTTCGATGGTCGTCTTCGCCGTGCTCGAAATCCTGCCCGGCGACCCGGCGCGGCTGATGCTGGGTCTCAACGCCAGCGCCGAGCAGGTCGAGCTGCTGCGCAACCAGATGGGCCTCAACGCGCCGCTTGTCCTGCGTTACCTCTCCTGGGTCGGCGGCCTGCTCAGCCTCGATTTCGGCCGCTCCTACACCTATTCGGTGCCGGTCATCGACCTGGTGCGCGAGCGCATGGCGGTTTCACTGCCGCTGGCGCTGATCGCGCTGGCGCTGTCCACCGTCATCGCCATCCCGGTCGGGCTTTATTCCGCCAGCCGGCGCGGTCGGGCCGGCGACACCTTTGCCATGGGTATGGCCCAGCTCGGCGTCGCCGTGCCGAACTTCTGGTTCGCGCTGATGCTGATCTACCTCTTTGCCGTCTGGCTGCGACTGGCACCGGCCGGCGGCTTTCCCGGCTGGGGTGCCGGTGTCTGGCCGGCGCTGAAATCGCTGCTGCTGCCGGCCCTAGCACTTGCTCTGCCGCAGGCGGCGATCCTGGCCCGCGTTGCCCGCTCGGCGCTGATCGAGGTGCTGAACGAGGACTATATCCGCACCGCCCGCGCCAAGGGCCTGCCCTACCGCGCCGTGCTGTGGCGGCACGCGCTGCGCAATGCGATGATCCCGGTGCTGACCATTCTGGGTCTGCAATTCGCCTTCCTGCTCGCCGGCACCATCATCATCGAAAACGTCTTCTATCTGCCCGGTCTGGGACGGCTGGTGTTCCAGGCGATCACCCAGCGCGACCTGATTGTCGTCGAAAGCATCGTCATGCTGCTGGTCGTCGCCGTCATTGCGGTCAATCTCGTTGTCGACATCTCCTATGCCATCGTCGATCCGCGCCTTCGAGGCCGGCAATGACACTGCACATCGACATCCCGCAGGAAACGTTGGGCAGCATTCTGGCCAAGGCATTTCGTAACCGCTCCTTCCTCGTCGGTTTCGCCATCACCATGTTCGTGGCTGCAATGGCGCTCATCTCCTATGTCTGGACGCCTTACGACGTGACCAAACTGGTGATCTCGGACAAGACGCTGGCGCCCTCTGCGGCGCACTGGTTCGGCACCGACCATTTCGGCCGCGACATCCTGTCGATGATCATGGTCGGCGCCCGCAATTCGATCGCCGTGGCGCTGGTCGCGGTCGGTATCGGCATGGGTGTCGGCGTGCCGCTCGGCGCCTTCGCCGCGGCGTGCGGCGGTTTTGTCGACGAGGCGCTGATGCGGCTGAACGACCTCGTCTTCGCCTTCCCGGCGCTGCTGTCGGCAATCATGATCACCGCTATCTTCGGGCCGGGCGCGGTCAACGCCATCATCGCCATCGGCATCTTCAACATTCCGGTGTTTGCCCGCGTGGCGCGCGCCGGGGCGCTGGCAATCTGGCCGCGCGAGTTCATTTTCGCTGCGCGTGCCGCCGGCAAGAGCAAGACCCAGATCAGCATCGAGCACGTGCTGCCCAACATCGCCACGCTGCTTCTGGTGCAAGGCACCATCCAGTTCGCGCTCGGCATCCTCGCGGAAGCCGGCCTCTCCTATCTCGGCCTCGGCGCCCAGCCGCCAATGCCGAGCTGGGGCCGTATGCTGTTCGACGCGCAGACGCGCATGGTGGTGGCGCCGTGGATGGCGATTTTCCCGGGCATGGCCATCGTCATCACCGTGCTCGGCCTCAATCTGCTCGGCGACGGCATCGCCGACATCCTCGATCCGAAATCGCGGCGGCAGCGATGAGCTTGCTCGAGATCGAGAACCTGTCGCTTTCGATCGGCGACACGCCGATCCTGAAGGGGGTCGAACTCTCTGTGACGCCCGGCGAGGTGATGGGGCTGGTCGGAGAATCCGGCTCCGGCAAGTCGATGACGGCGCTGACGGTCATGCAGCTTCTGCCGCATGCGGCGCGCGCCAGCGGGCGCGTCGCCTTCGACGGCATCGACATCCTGGCGGCCACCGAGGACCAGATGTGCGCCCTGCGCGGCGACGACATCGGCATGGTCTTCCAGGAGCCGATGACGGCGCTCAACCCGGTAAAGACCATCGGCGAACAGGTCGCCGAAGGCATACGCTGGCACACCAAGGCCAGCCGCGCCGACGCAGAAGACCGGGCGCGTAAAATGCTCGACCGGGTCGGCCTTCCGCAAGCCAAATTCCCGCTGTCGCGCTATCCTCACGAACTGTCGGGCGGCCAGCGCCAGCGCGTCGTCATCGCCATTGCCTGCGCGTTGAAACCCAAGCTGCTTATCGCCGACGAGCCGACGACGGCACTCGACGTGGTGCTGCAGGCGCAGATTCTCGACTTGCTGCGCGGCCTTGTCAGCGAAAGCCGCATGGGGCTGCTGTTGATCTCGCACGACCTTGCCGTCGTCACCGAAATGGCCGACCGCATCACCATCCTGCGCCATGGCGAGGTGATGGAGGCCGGCGACACCGCGCGGACACTGTCGGAACAGCTTCATCCCTACACACGACAGCTGGCGCTGGCCTCCATGCACGTGCCGGCACGCCCCAAAAGCCATGCCGCGGTCCAGGGCAAACCGCTGCTTGAGGTCGAAGGCGTGACGCGTGACTATCTGGGACGGCGTACATCCCTGTTCAAACCCGCTCCCCCAATCCGCGCCGTCGACGACGTTTCCT
Source organism: Mesorhizobium sp. PL10 (assembly GCF_053714315.1). Taxonomy (NCBI): domain Bacteria; kingdom Pseudomonadati; phylum Pseudomonadota; class Alphaproteobacteria; order Hyphomicrobiales; family Phyllobacteriaceae; genus Mesorhizobium; species Mesorhizobium sp. PL10. The sequence goes on from NZ_JBSKBR010000003.1 coordinate 360,889, forward strand.
TATCGCTGACGCCCGGTCAGTCTGTGGCGCTGGTCGGCCGCTCCGGTTGCGGCAAGTCAACGCTTGCCCGCATGATCCTGGCGCTCGACAAATCGACATCGGGAACGATCCGCTTTCGCGGCCAGACCATCACCGGCAGGAGCGAGGCGGAGCTCAAATCCGCGCGACGCGACATGCAGGTGGTGTTCCAGGACCCTTACGGCTCCTTCGACCCGCGCCAGAAGGTCGAGAAACTGGTGGCCGAACCGCTGCATGTGCTGGAGAAGAAACCAACGCCGGCCGAGCTCCGCGAGATGGTGGCGCATGCGCTGCATGAGGTCGGCCTCGGCGTCAGCGACATGGACAAATATCCGCATGAATTTTCCGGCGGCCAGCGCCAGCGCCTGTCGATCGCCCGCGCCATCATCACCAGGCCGAAGCTGGTCGTCGCCGACGAGCCGGTCTCGGCGCTCGACGTCTCGATCCGCGCCCAGATCCTCGACCTGTTCGCCGAACTCAACCAGAAGCTCGGCATCGCCTACCTCTTCATCACCCACGATCTGACAGTCGCCCGCGCCATCACCGACGAGGTGCTGGTCATGCATGACGGCAGCATCGTCGAGCGCGGCAAGACCGGCGATGTGCTCGACCATCCGCAATCGGAGGCCGCCAAAGCGCTGGTGGCGGCAGCGCCAGATTTGCATCGGGCGATCGCACACCGGATGCAAGAGCAAGGGTGAGTGGCCGGTTCGCGCGGCGAATTCACCGTGCCAGTGGCACGATGAAAGGTCACGAACGGTGAAGCCCCGGTCCGCCTTCGGGCGGATCAAAAGGTCCAGTGGACCTTTTGAAGGGAGCTGAACGCCCGAAGGGCTAAGGACGCAGCGAAGCAGCGGGGACCCAGCTGGCCGGGCGGGCTTACTCCTCCGGCTTCACCACATCGACCGGGCTGATGTCGAGCAGGTCGAGCGTGCGGCGCAGCAGCCGCACCTCGCTCTCGGCCAGTTTCGAATCGGCCTTGGCGATTTCCGCCATGTGGAGCGCCAGCAGCTTGCGCCGCTCGACATCGAGATCGCGAAACAGAGCGATGGCCTGCGAACCGTTGGTCTCGTAGCCGAACTCGTTGAGATATTCGATGACTGCGTCGATGCTGGTTTCCGGGATGCCGAAAGCGTCCTTGCAGATGCGCCGGAAGGCAACCATCTCGCTCTCCGACACCGAGCCATCGGCCAGGATCATGCGAAACAGCATCAAGAGTTCCGCCGACAGCACCGGGTCATCGGCAACCTTGCGCACGCCGGGGTCGCCATCGAAGATCGAGCGTATCTGGTCGAGCAATGCCATCGCCAACAGCGTCCCTTTTACTAGTCCGCCCATCGCCTATGACCCCAAGTGCGCAGCGGCTTCGGGATAATGACATGCACTACAGGAAATCCAAGAGCAACGTGCCTGGATAGACGTAGCGCGGATTCGGTCTTGCGCAAACCGGGTCGCCATGATCGAAGGCGCGGCATCTCTTTTCCCGCCGGAATGCCCAGAAAATCCCGATGTTCGACCTCGCCACCCAGACCGTCATCATGCTTGCCTTCGCCGCCTTTGCAGCCGGCTTTGTCGATTCGATAGCCGGCGGCGGCGGCCTGATCACCATTCCAGCCTTGCTGCTTGCCGGTTTCCCGCCGGTCGCAGCCCTTGGAACCAACAAGCTGCAGGGCATTTTCGGCACCGCGTCGGCGACCATCCACTACGCCATGAATGGCCATGTCGATCTGCGCCGCCAGCTGCCGTCCGCACTTCTGGCCCTTGCCGGCAGTGCCGTCGGTGCCTTGCTGGCGGCCTTCGTGCCCGGCGATCTCTTGCGGGCGCTGCTGCCGCTGCTTTTGATTGCCATCGCGATCTACTTCGCCGTGAAGCCCAACATGAATGATGTCGACCGCGCCGAGCGTCTGTCACCCTTCCTGTTCGGGCTGACGATCGCACCTGCGGTCGGCTTCTATGACGGCCTGTTCGGACCCGGCGCCGGCTCCTTCTACATGCTTGCCTTCGTCAGCCTCGCCGGCTTCGGCGTGCTAAAGGCGACGGCCCACACCAAGCTGCTCAATTTCGCCTCCAACATTGGCGGCTTCATCGTCTTTGCCGTGGCCGGCGTCATCTACTGGAAGATCGGGCTGATGATGGGCGTCGCCCAGTTCCTCGGCGCGCGTCTCGGCGCCAGCCTCGCCATCCGCATCGGCGCAAGGCTGATCAAGCCGCTGCTGGTGATCATCTGCCTGGCGCTGGCGGTCAAGCTGCTGGCCGATCCTGCAAACCCATTACGCCAGCTAATTGGTGTATGAGCCCACGCCTGATAGAATGTGGTTGTACGAATCATGTTGGAGGGACCACACATGAATCTTAGTGCACCCACTCAGCTTATTTTCATCATATCCCTTATCATCGCCATCATCGGCGTTCTCGCCGCGCTTGGCGTTCTTGCGTTTATTCCCTTGGCGTCGGTCTGGATTGTGCTCATCGCCTATATCGTGCTTGCCGCCGGCTGCATGATGCGTGGCGCCTGAGCACGCATATCTCAGGGCAACCGAAGCGCCCGGCCAAAAGCCGGGCGCTTTTGCTTTCGGCCCGTTTTGATTCAGATCAGGGCGTCTGCTAGATTCGGTCGGCAAAAGGATGGCCGATGCCGATCGAGATGCAGCGCCGCAAGGAACAGGACCGCTCCATCGCTGGACGGTTCGAGATGCGCCGGCGGGCGCCGCCTTCCGAGCTACAAGGCATTGTGTCGGACATTTGCGGCTATCGCGAAACCGCGGCCGGCCGTTTCCGCAACATCGAATATGCCTCGCTGACCGTGCCGCTGGTGATCAGCTTCGCCGAACCCTTCGCCATCGGCCTTGGCCGCAACCCCGGCGACAATGACCGTTTCGCCAGTTTCGCCGCCGGCCTGTTTGCCGGCCCGGTGATCATCGAATCGTTCGGCGACGCCTGCTGCGTGCAGATTAACTTCACCCCGCTCGGCGCCCGCCGCTTCTTCGGCCTCCCGATGAGCGAGCTGACCGACAGTATGATCGTGCTCGACGATGTGCTTGGCGCCGAGGGCATGGCGCTGCGTGAAAGGCTCGGCAATGCCCTGGACTGGTCGACACGTTTCGACATCGCCGAAACATTCGTCACAACCCGTCTCGGCAAAGCCGCTGAAACCTCGCCCGAAATCGTATGGGCTTATGAGCGTATTATCGCGTCCGGCGGCCGAACCCGTATTTCCTCTATTGCCGAAAAACTGGGCTGGAGCCGCAAGCATCTCGCCGGCAAATTCTCCGACGCGACCGGCATCGGGCCGAAGACGCTGTCGCGTATCGTCCGCTTCAACCGTGCGCTCGGCCTGTCGAGGCAGGACCAAAGCGACTGGGCCGATATCGCCGCCGATTGCGGCTATGCCGACCAGGCGCATCTGGTGCGCGAGTTCCGTCAGCTCGCCGGCGATCCCCCAACGGCGCTGAGGTAACATTTCTTCAAGACTGCGGAACGGCCTTCGAACAAAGTGGGTTATCGGCCCAATCAGATGAAGGAGGTTTCCGTGCCCACCACCGGCGAAGCGCCCCGGCTCTACCCTGCCCTGCGCTACAAGAATGCAGGAAAAATGATCGATTGGCTGTGCGAGGCCTTCGGCTTCGAGGTCCGCGCCCGCTACGGCGAGGGCGACATCGTGCACCATGCCGAACTCACCTTCGGCTCCTCGATGATCATGCTGGGTACAGCGCGCAGCGACGATTACGGCAAGATGGTCGGCGAGCCCGGCTCCGGCGGCGGCAAGTCGATCTATGTCGCCGTCGACGATGCCGATGCCGCCCATGCCAGGGCGAAGAAGGCCGGCGCCACCATCATCCAGGAACTGACCGACCGCGACTATGGCAGCCGCGAATTCATCTGCCGCGACCCCGAAGGCAATGTCTGGTCGTTCGGGACGTATTGGCCGAAAGCGGGCGAGAAGGCGTGAGCCTCATTGCCGACGCTGAAGGTTAGCTAAAGCATCTGAATTTCGTCATCCACGGGCGAAGCAGGAGCGCAGCTCCGTCGCGGAGACCCGAGGATGACGACAGGACAGGCCTGTCAACTAATCACCAAAGCGGGCATATCAACTACCGTGCCAGGCCGAAAATCGCGTCGCAGTCGAGATGCGTCTCCAGCTCGGCTGCTATCTCGTCCAGCGCCTTCTCCACTTCGGCACGATAGTCGATGCCGCCGCCCTTGACGCCAAGGCTGGCAAGATATGCTGCGCGGAAAGCGTCGGCGGAAAACAAGCCATGCAGGTAGGTGCCGAAAACCTTGCCGTCGGCGGAGATGGCGCCGTCATCGGCACCGTTGATCACGGCGGATGGCCGCGCGGTGTCCGGCCCGGTGGTGCGGCCGAGATGAATTTCGTAGCCCTCGAGCGGCAGGCCGAACGGCACTGAGCGCGCGCTTGAATTGCGCACCGTCTTTTCCAGTTCCATCACCGTCTCGATGTCGAGCAGGCCAAGGCCTTCCGCTTCGGTGACGGTGCCCTCGATGCCATCGGGATCGCGCACCATGCGGCCGAGCATCTGGAAGCCGCCGCAGATGCCGACGACATGGCCGCCGCGTTTTCGGTGCGCCAGAAGATCGCGGTCCCAGCCATTCTCGCGGAACTTAATGAGATCGCCGATCGTCGACTTCGAGCCGGGAATGACCACCAGGCCGGCATCCTCAGGCAGGTACTGTCCCGGCGGCACGAACACCACTTCGACCTGCGGTTCGGACTTGAGCGGATCGAGATCGTCGAAATTGGCGATGCGGCCAAGCATCGGCACTGCGACTTTCAGCGCCCGTTTCCCGCCTGAAGCCAAGCGTTCGAGCACTACGGAATCCTCCGAAGGCAATCGCGCCGCCGCCTTCAGCCACGGAACGACGCCGAAGCAGCGCCAGCCGGTGAATTGATCGATCGCCTTGATGCCGTCGTCGAAAAGCGAGACGTCACCGCGGAACTTGTTGATGAGGTAACCGACGATCATTCGTCGGTCCTCTTCCGGCAGGATCAGATGCGTGCCGGCGACGGAAGCGATGACGCCGCCGCGGTCGATGTCGCCGACCAGGATGACGGGCACATCGGCGCGCGTGGCAAAGCCCATATTGGCAATGTCGCGGCTGCGCAGGTTGATTTCGGCCGGCGAGCCGGCCCCTTCGACGATGACAAGGTCGGCGCCCTCGCCGACCTTCGCCCAGGAGTCCAGCACAGCATCCATCAGCCGGCCTTTCAGCGCCTGGTAGTCACGCGCCCGCGCCTCGCCGAACACCTTGCCCTGGACGATGACCTGCGCCCCGACATCGGTCTGCGGCTTGAGCAGCACCGGGTTCATGTGGACGCTAGGCGCGATCCCGCAGGCTAGCGCCTGCAGCCACTGCCCGCGACCGATCTCGCCACCGCCGCTCTCACCGGGAATGTCGGCCACCGCGGCATTGTTGGACATGTTCTGTGGCTTGAACGGCCTGACCTTCAGCCCGCGCTTCCTGGCTGCGCGGCATAGCCCCGCCACCAGGACAGTCTTGCCGACATCCGAGCCCGTGCCTTGCAGCATGATCGCCTTGGCCATGGCTCAGACCCTGCCCTGCGCGCCGGGAATGGTCGACTTCTGCGCCAGCGGCCCACCGCGCCAGATGTAGAGCGCAAGCAGCGGCTCGCTGCCGGTGCGCATGGCGTGGCTGACATTGGAGGCGTGATGGATCACCTCGCCCGCCTGTCGGACGGTAAAGCCGCCATCGCCCGTGCGCCATTCTGTGCCGCCGGTCAGTGGAATGTAGATTTCCTCTGCAATATGATGATGGTCGGGATAGGTAATGCCGGGTCCCAGGATCAGCAATCCGGCCGCGGCCTCGTCATTGGCGAAATGACCGCGCAGCCCAAAGACCTCCAGCCAGCCATATTTCTGCAGGAACGCTTCGCCGAAATCCGCCGCATTGTAGGTCTGCCCCCAGCACAGATCGCCCCGACGGTCCGCCAGCAGCTGCACCAGCGGCTGTGCGTCCGGCGGCGCCAGTTTGACGATTCGGTCGAGCAGACCAACGCAAGGCAGCGGATGCGGTTCGAGCGGACGAGCCGGCATTGTCCAGGCGATCCGGGCGACAGCGTCCCGCACGAGTGCGTTGTCCACACCCCGGAGATAGACATGGAAGCGGTCGAGCAGTTGATCGAAATATGTCGGCACTCTCTGCTCCGTTGGTCATTCATGCACAGCCGCTGCGCAGCAGGCCGGGTTGCGCGGCGGCATCATTGGTCTAGATTGGGCGGCGCGCAAAGCCAAAAACAACAGGCCAGCAGGCCAACTCCGCCCAGGAAACACAGGGAGCACGCCATGGACGCCGCGGTCGATGCGAGCACCAGCCAGTTCGAACTCAACGAGGAGCAGCGCGCTATCCAGGAGATGGCCCAGGCCTTCGCCGCCGATCGCGTCGCGCCGAATGCGCTCGAATGGGACCGCGCAAAACACTTTCCCGCCGATGTGATCCGCGAGACCGGTCCGCTCGGCCTCGGCGGCATCTATGTCAGGGACGATGTCGGCGGTTCCGCGCTCGGCCGGCTCGACGCCGTGCTGATCTTCGAGGCGCTGGCGCACGCCGATCCGGCCTTCTCCTCCTTCATCTCGATCCACAACATGGCGGCGTCGATGATCGACCGCTTCGGCAGCGACGAGCAGCGCCAGCGCTTCCTGCCGAAGCTGACCTCGATGGAATGGCTGGCAAGCTACTGCCTGACCGAACCGGGCTCCGGCTCCGACGCCGCGGCGCTGAAGACGCGCGCGGTGAAGGACGGCGACGGCTATGTGCTCAACGGCGCCAAGCAGTTCATTTCCGGCGCCGGCGACAGCGACCTCTATATCGTCATGGCGCGCACCGGCGCCGATGGTCCGAAGGGCATTTCCACCTTCGTCGTGACCAAGGACGCGCCCGGCCTCGCCTTCGGCGCCAACGAGCACAAGATGGGCTGGCACATGCAGTCGACCCGCCAGGTCATTTTTGAAGACTGCAAGGTGCCGGCGCAAAACCTGCTGTCGGGCGAAGGCGCGGGTTTCGGCATCGCCATGGCCGGCCTCGATGGCGGCCGGCTCAACATCGCCGCCTGCTCGCTCGGCGGCGCGCAATCCGCGCTCGACAAGGCGTTGGCTTATACGGCAGAGCGCAAGGCCTTCGGCTCGAAGATCAACCATTTCCAGGCGCTGCAGTTCAGGCTGGCCGACATGGAGACGGAACTGCAGGCGGCGCGCATCTTTCTTTACGCCGCCGCCTCGAAACTCGACCGCAAGGCGGCGGACGCCGGCAAATGGTCGGCGATGGCCAAGCGCTTCGTCACCGATATCGGCTTCAACGTTGCCAACGAGGCGCTGCAACTGCATGGCGGCTATGGCTATCTGCACGATTACGGAATCGAAAAACTGGTCCGCGACCTGCGCGTCCATCAGATCCTCGAAGGCACCAACGAGATCATGCGCGTGATCATAGCGCGGGCACTGATCGGCCGTTAAAGCCAGCATACCGGGAGAGAACAATGACGACGATCGCCTTCATCGGCCTCGGCAATATGGGCAATCCAATGGCCGCCAATTTGGTCAAGGCGGGGCATACGGTGCACGGCTTTGATCTGATGCCGGAGAATCTGACGGTTGCGCGGGAGCACGGCGTCATTGTCATGGCCAATGCCGTTGGCGCGGTAAAAGACGCCGATGTGGTGATTACGATGCTTCCCGCCGGCAAGCATGTGCTCTCGGTCTACGAAGACATCGCGCCCAAGGCCAAGCAAGGCGCACTGTTCATCGATTCCTCGACCATCGATGTCGAGTCGGCCCGTAAGGCGCATGCCGTTGCAAGGAAGCACGGGCTGCATTCGATCGATGCACCGGTCTCCGGCGGCACCGGCGGCGCTGCCGCCGGCACCCTCACCTTCATGGCCGGAGGCTCCGGCGAAGCTTTTGCTGCCGCCGAACCGATCCTCAAGCCGATGGCCGGCCGCATTGTCCATTGCGGCGATGACGGCGCCGGCCAGGCGGCCAAGATCTGCAACAACATGATGCTCGGCATTTCAATGATCGGCGTCGCCGAAGCGTTCGTGCTGGCCGAAAAGCTCGGCCTCTCGCATCAGGCGCTGTTCGACGTGGCCTCTACCTCGTCCGGCCAGTGCTGGTCGCTGACCACCTACTGCCCGGTGCCCGGCCCGGTGCCGGCATCTCCGGCCAACAGGGATTACAAGCCCGGCTTTGCCGCGGCACTCATGCTGAAGGACCTGAAACTGTCCCAGGAAGCCGCGCAAAGTGCCGGCGCGGTGACGCCGATGGGGGCCGAAGCGGCCCAGCTCTATGCGCTGTTCAACGCGCAAGGAAACGGCGGCGCCGATTTCTCAGGTATCATAAATTTCCTGCGCGGCAATTCTCTATAAGTTTCGAATTTTGCAGCGGTTTTATCGATTTTTCTCTCACGAGAAATTTGCAAATTTAGATTTGCTTAAGCTCTCGATAACCCGACGGTAACGATGTGCCTATACAACGGATGGCGAGGCGGACATATCGCATCCGCCCGGCGCTCCGGATCAGGTCTCGCGTACCGGAGCCCGTAAGTTTCGCAAGTGTATTGTTGGCGAAACGCCATGCGTATCTGGCAAAGCCGCGTTCCCGATGGGACGCGGTTTTTGCGTTTCTGGGAACTATTGCTACGTTGTCCGATTATATTTTGGTTGCCGCAGCTGGACTGCCGATGTGATCCTCGTCGACCAGCACGATTGGCGCCCCTCCGGCCATAATGACAAGCAGGCGCAGGTTCCATTTCCCCGCGTTGCGCATGGCATGCGACATCACCCAGCCCCATCCACGGCTGCCGTGGACAGGAATGCTGAGCTGGGCGTCGCCCAAGCCGTTTCCAAAGATCTGAACGCTGCCGACCACCCAATAGCCGGCGTCAATATCTTCACCAAGCGCGGCCTTGACACGGTCATCGGCGCGCACCGTCTCCATGGTTAGCCGGTAGGCGTCGCTATTTTTCATCATGCGAGGGACGACGACGATCACGGCGGCAATACTGAAAAGCCCGATGACGAACAGGCTGAACCCGGCGATCGCCCAGTTGCGTTGCACCCTTCGGAAATGCTCGGCATCGCGCCAGGATACATTCTGCCACGCCCAGCGGCTGCCCTTGGCCCCCAGCACGAAGAGCATGACGATGTTGACCAGTGGGACGAACATCAGCAGCGCGATGAAGGTGTTGTTGGCGAGGCCCCAGATCCAGTTGAGGAAAAACGCGCCCCAGTTCCAGCGGTCGAGTTCTGGCGGAATGTCGGCGGGCTGGTTGAGCGGTTGTACTGCCATCATGTCCCCCATCGGCAAAGACTGCCTAGCGGGAGTCTAGCGCAGGCGTGGCCAAACTGGAAACCGGCTTTCACCCCCTCGCCAAGGTCGGACAGAGCGTGGGCCGAAGCCTCAATCAGCCTTTCGACGACAGCCGGCGAAAATTCGCTTTCACCGCGCGGCTGGCGGGTTTCAGCGCAGCGCTGACCGAATTCGCCGCCGCGGTGCCGTCGAACAGCGACGGCGTGCGGCCGGAGAGGACCTCGGGCCAGAAGCGCGCGGCCGACTGGAACAGAGCCATTTGCGCGGCAAACGCGCCTTCGGCAACAGCCGTAGCTTTCTCCTGCACTGCGCGGGCGGTTTCAGGGCTCCAGCCCCGGCCGCTCTGTGCGTCCGCGGCCATCAGCGGCAGGCGCATCATCGCCACCAGCGGCGCCAGCATCAAATCCTGGCCTATCCCGGCCGCTTCCAGCGCCCGCCGGCTCTTGCCCGTCTTTGTCATGAAAATCCTGACCCCAATGCAGCCGGTCTTGGCCGGTCCCGCAACACTACGCGCGTCGAGGGCTATTCGTTCCCTCTTATCGCCGCGGAAGTTGCGTTTGAGGCCGGGCGCCCGGATTTGCAGGGCGCCCGGCGATCGTTCCGTCTACTTCTTGCGCAGATCCGCTTGCGCCAGATCCAGCGCCCTGGCGATGCGGTCGCAAGCCGTGTCGATCGTCACGCGTGTCCAGATCAGCGGTGGCGACAGGATCATCGTGTCGCCGGTGGCGCGCAGCATCAGGCCCTGGGCGATAGCGTGGTCGCGAATGGTGACGGCAGCACTACCCGCCGGCAGGAAACGCTCCTTGGTCGCCTTGTCCTTGACAATCTCGATCGCCCCCATCAGCCCGATCGAACGCACCTCGCCGACCAGCTCGTGGCCGGCAATGCGCTCCTGCAGCGCCTGGGCGAAGTAAGGTCCGGTGTCGTTCTTGACCCGGCCGACCAGGCCCTCGCGCTCCATGATCTCGAGGTTCTTCAGCGCCACCGCGCAGGCCACCGGGTGACCGGAATAGGTGTAGCCGTGGTAGAACTCGCCGCCTTTTTCGACCAACGTCGCAGTGATGCGGTCGCCGACCAGCAGGGCCGAAAGCGGCTGATAGCCTGAGGTCAGCGCCTTGGCGGTGGTGATGGTGTCGGGCTCGATGCCGAAGGTCTGCGCGGCGAACCATTCGCCGGTGCGGCCATAGCCGGTGATGACCTCGTCCAGCATCAAGAGCACATCGTATTTGCGGCAGATGCGCTGCACTTCCGGCCAGTAGCTCATCGGCGGGATTTTCACCCCGCCCGCCCCCATCACCGGCTCGCCGATGAAGGCCGCGACCTTGTCGGCGCCGGCCTCGAGAATGGCGTCTTCGACGGCCTTTGCCGCGCGCAGGCCGAAATCATGGTCGCTTTCGCCAGGCAGAGCCAGCTCATAGGCATAGGGCATCATCACATGGACGATGTTGGGGACAGCACCGCCGAGCTGCTTGTGCATCGGTTCCATGCCACCGAGCGAGGTGCCGGCGATGGTCGAACCGTGATAGCCCATCTTGCGCGAGATGATGCGGTTCTTCTCGGGCTTGCCTTCCAGCGCCCAATAGTGGCGTACGAGCCGCAGCGCCGTGTCGTTGGCCTCCGAACCGGAGGAGCCGTAAAACACCTGGGCGATGCCCTTGGGCGCCAGCTCGGCCAGCTTCTTCGACAACAGCACCGGCGTCGGCGTCGAGCATTTGAAGAATGAGTTGTAGTAGGGCAATTCCTTCATCTGCGCGTAGGCCGCGTCGGCCAGCTCGTCACGGCCGTAACCGACATTGACGCACCACAGCCCGGCCATGCCGTCGAGGATCTCGGTGCCGTCGGCATCGTAGATGAACGGGCCGTTGGCATGGGTGATGATACGCGAGCCGGTCTCGCGCAATTCCTTGTGGTCGGTGAAGGGATGCAAATGATGCGCGGCGTCGATCTGCTGAAGCTGCTTCAGCGAATAGTTCTGATAGGTCATGTCTGGATCTTTCCTCTGAAATCAATCCGGCGGCGCCGGGGCGAATTCGTCAGAGGACGGCAGGTGGCGAATAGCCGATGCGGGCGCACAACCGCAAAAGCTCGGCGCGCAGCGTGCGCGGTGACGGTGTCACCGCGACCCGAAATACGCGAGCCCCGAAGGCGCTGACCAAGATCCTGACAAGAGCCATGGCCGCATCTTAGAGCAAAGGCTGGTCGAGGTGAACCACCCTTTGCTTGGCCCACGAGGGGATCCGTCTAGGCTTTGGCGGACAGCGCCCTTTGCAGGAAGACGTATTTCATCGCCGTTTGCGCCGCCTGCGGCCGGCGATCGCCGCGCCCGCCATGGCCGCCCTCGGTCTCCTCGAAGAACAGCGTCCTGCCGTGGCCGGCTTCCTGCAATCGCGCCGCCATCTTGCGGGCATGGCCGGGATGGACGCGATCGTCCGCGGTCGACGTCGTCAACAGCACCGGCGGATAGGCGGCATCGTCCGATACATGCTGGTAGGGCGAGTAGGCGCCCAGCCACTTGGCTTCTTCTGGCTTCGACGGGTCGCCATATTCGCCCATCCACGAGGCGCCGGGCGGTAGTTCGGTGTAGCGCAACATGTCGAGCAGCGGCACCTCGATGATGACGGCGCCGAACAGCTCGGGATGCTGGGTCAGAGACACGCCGGTCAGCAGACCACCATTCGAACCGCCCTGGATGCCGAGCGAGCCGGCCGTCGCGATGCCGCGCTTGACGACATCCTGCGCCACCGCGGCGAAATCGTCGAAGGCATTCTGGCGATTGCCCTTCAGCGCCGCCTGGTGCCAGGCCGGTCCGAACTCACCGCCGCCGCGGATGCAGGCCTGGACATAGGCATTGCCCTTTTCCAGCCATAGCCTACCACGCACGCCGGCATAGCCGGGCAGCAGCGGCACTTCGAAGCCGCCATAGCCGTAGAGCAGCGCCGGCACCGGACCTTTCTGGTCCCGCCGCCTGACGACGAAATACGGGACCATCGTGCCGTCCTTCGAACGCGCCTCGAACTGTTCGGAAATCAGCGGCGCTGCATCGAAACGCGCCGGCTGCGACTTCACCGTGGCCAGCGTCTCGCCATCGTCGTCCGACCAGATGATCGAGCTCGGCGTCAGGAAATCGGTGAAGGAGAAGGAAACGCTGGAGCCGAAATGCTCGGCATGGGCGATCCCGACATTGCCGTTTTCAGGTAGCGCCACCGGCTTGAGCGACCAGCCTTCCCCATTCCGCTCGGCGACAATGACCTTGCCGCGCACATTGTCCATCAGGTTGATGAACAGCCGGTCCTGCGTGCGGGCAATGCCGGCGATGGATACGCGATGCGCCGGCTCGAGCATGGTTTCGACAGGTCCCAGTTCACCGGTCTCGATCCAGCGTTCGAAATCCAGGGAATAGAGCCCGTCAGGCTGGCACTCGGTGCCGTCGGGTGCGGTCCACGGGCTGCGCACGCTGAACACAAACCGGCCCTTGAACAGTGCGGTGTCGGTAACATCGTCCGGCAGCGGGATGCGCCGGTTCTCGCCCGATGGCAGGCGCAGGAAGCTGTGCGAAGAAAAGAAGGCGATCGCGCGGGCCAGAAACAAATACTGTCTGTCGCCGTCATATTCGACCCCGACACCGGCCGCGAGATCCTGCTTCTCCGCCTCGAAGATCGGCGTCGCGTCTTCCAGGCGGGTGCCGCGTTTCCACAGCTTGACGACGCGCGGATAGCCGGACTGGGTCTTGTCCTCTTCCTCGAAGGCGGCGGAGACAAGGACCGTGTCCTTGTCCAGCCAGGAAAAGCCGGATTTGGAGGCGGGAGCGCGGAAGCCGCCCTCGACAAAGGATCTGGCCTCAATGTCGAATTCGCGCATTTCGCTGGCATCGCCGCCATCCGGCGACATCGCCACCAGGCAAAGGTTGAAATCGGGATAGAGGCGGCTGGCGCCGCTGAACACCCACTTCACACCCTCCCTGGCCGACAGCACGTCGAAGTCGATGATCGTTTCCCAGTCCGGCTTCTCGGTCTTGTAGGAGGCGACCGTCGTGCGGCGCCAGAGGCCGAGCACATTGGTCTTGTCCTGCCAGAAATTGTAGACATGGCCGTTGAGCGCAGCACCGACCGCGATGTTGTCTTCGGCCGTCATCAGGTCGAGCGCGGTCTCGAACGCTGCCTGGTAGGACGGGTCGCCCTGCAACTCGCCGACCGTCAGCTCGTTCTGGCGGTGCACCCAGTCGAGCGACTCCTTGCCGGTGCGGTCCTCCAGCCAGAGGAAATTGTCGTCCGCAGCGGCATCCGTCTGGCGTCTTGTCGTCGATTGGGTCACGCATGGTCTCCAAGCTATTGGCGGGCGGCCCTGCCTACATCGCGTCCCAGGCGGTTTTATTCAAGATGGTGACGTAAGGTCATTAGCACCGACGGGAGTAAGCCCTGTCTCTGGAAAAGCCTGTCAGGCGTTTTGGCGCTTGAAGGATCGGTAGAGCGCAAAGCTCACCAGCAGCGCGTCGAGGCCGGCGATGACGACCGGCAGGCCGAGCGGACCGATGACCTGCATCAACGCACCGGCACCAGGTGGGCCGACAATGCCGCCGGCGCCCCACATCAGCGCGAAGGCGGCGTTGCCGGCGACCAGCACCGTTCCCTTGAAGCGGCTGCCGAGTTCGACCAGCGCCATCGTGTAGACGCCGTAGCCGACCGCGCCCATCACCACCAGCACCGGCCATACCAGCGGCGTGGTGATCAGCATCGGCAGCGACAACGCACACGCCGCCGTTGCCAGTGCGCAAAAGACGATCATCGCCCGGCCGCCGAAGCGTTCGGCCATCAGCCCGAGCGGAATCTGCAGAAGGATGTTGCCGGCCGACAGCGCCGTCACCAGCGCCGCGAGCTTTGCCTCGGGAAGCGAATAGCCGGCGCCGAAGACCGGGATCAGCGCATAGGTGCTCTGCTGCACCGCCGCCGAAACCAGCACCGCCAGCAGCAGTGCCGGCGCCAACCTGGCAAAGCCGAAAAGGCCGCTGGCGGGCTGACCGTCATCCTCGAAGCCGGTCAGCTTCGACGACACCGCGCGCAGGATCAGCGCGCAGAGCCCAAAGCCTGCTATCGCGGCAATGAAGGGCGGCCATCCCGAGGCGCCGACGGTGATCAGGATGAGCGGCCCCGCCGCGTAGCCGGCGCCCATCAGCGCATTGAACACGCCCATCACCCGCCCGCGGCGCGATGGCGGCGCCAGCGACAGCGCCCACACTTCGCCAAGCACATAGAGCGGGTTGATGACCACACCGACGAGAAAGCGGATGACGAACCAGGCGACCCAGTCCTGCAAATAGCCGATGCCCAGAAAGCACAGCGCCCCGATCAGCGAACAGCCGACAGCGAGGTTGCGGGCGCCGAACAACCGCACGGCCGCCGGCACGAAGGACGCCGACAGGATCAGGCCGACCGGCATCATAGCGGCGGAAAGGCCAATCAAAGCCGGCGACATGCCTTGGCGCTGCATCAACAGCGTGAACAGCGGATAGCTCAAGCCTTGCGCGGCGCCGAACATGGCAAGGGCCGCGGTGACGCCGGCAAGCGCCGCCCATTGCGTCGCCGCTTCGCCCTCGCTCGACTCGGTCGCGGCCATGCTGCCTTTCCAGTAAATTGCCGACCCACCAGCGGCAAACCACTGAGCTAGCGGTTCGTTTCAGGGAAAGGAAGAGCCGCGGACCAAATCCCCTTGCGCCAAGCGGCTCGGTGGGCGCGTCCTGTCAGCCTGTTCCCTCAGGCTTGTCAGCTGTCCCGAACTGCCCTTCGATCATGTCGCTTCCCTCGTCCTAGTGGTCGCCGCCTCCGCAATAGCCGGATGTCAGCCGGTCCATTATGCCGCCCGCTACAAGCATTGTACGAGGACCACCATGACCGCTGCCCTGCACCCAGCCGAACCGCCTTTGGCAACCGACCGCGCCCGTCGCGGTGGCCGCGCGGGCAAGCGCGCCGGCGGCTCGGCCGCCTTCGAGCAGCCGGCCTTCCGCCAACTGAGGAACCCGCTGACGCCGACCAAGCTGGTCTCCGACGACGAGCTGGAATCGATCCATCTCGCCTCGCTGCGGGTCTTAAGGGAAATCGGCGTCGACGTGCTGCACGACGAAGCCCGCCGCATCATGAAGCAACATGGCGCCGACGTGACCGCGGGCAGCGAGCGGGTGCGCTTCGACAGCGACATGATCCTCGATCTGATCTCGAACTGCCCCTCGGAATTCACGCTGCATGCCCGCAACCCGGCGCACAATGTCCGCTTCGGCGGCAACAATGTGATCCTGTCTATGATGGCCTCGGCGCCGAACTGCTCCGACCTCGACCGCGGCCGCCGCCCGGGCAACCAGGCCGACTACCGCAACTTCCTGCGCCTGGCGCAGATGCACAACATTCTGAACTGCACCGGCGGCTATCCGGTCGAGCCGACCGACATCCACCCGTCGGTGCGCCATCTCGAATGCATCCGCGACCTCGCCACGCTGACCGACAAGGTGTTCCACATCTATTCGCTCGGCAAGGAACGCAATGTCGACGGCATCGAGATCGCCAGGATCGCGCGCGGCATCAGCCACGAGCAGATGCTGGAAGAGCCGTCCGTCTTCACCATCATCAACACCAATTCACCGCTGAAGCTCGACGTGCCGATGATGGAAGGCATCATCCAGATGTCGAGCAAGGGCCAGGTCGTCGTCGTCACGCCCTTCACCCTGTCCGGCGCCATGGCGCCGGTGACCATTGCCGGCGCGCTGGTGCAGCAGAATGCCGAGGCGCTGTCGGGCATAGCCTTTGCGCAGATGGTGAAAAAAGGCGCGCCGGTCGGCTATGGCGGCTTCACCTCCAATGTCGACATGAAGTCCGGTTCGCCGGCCTTCGGCACGCCCGAATACATGAAGGCACAGCTGGTCGGCGGCCAGCTTGCCCGCCGCTACAAGATCCCCTACCGCACCTCCAACACCTGCGCAGCCAACACGGTGGACGCCCAGGCCGCCTATGAAAGCGTGTTCTCGTTGTGGGGCGCCATCCAGGGCGGCGGCAATCTGATGATGCACGGCGCCGGCTGGCTGGAAGGCGGCCTGCGCTGCTCCTACGAAAAGACCATCCTGGACATCGACCTGTTGCAGATGGTGGCAGAATTCCTGACCCCGCTCGACCTCTCCGACGAGGCGCTCGGCTTCGACGCCATCCAGTCGGTCGGCCCCGGCGGCCATTTCTTCGGCACCCAGCACACGCAGGACCGCTACAAAACCGCCTTCTACTCGCCCATCCTCTCCGACTGGCGCAATTTCGAGACCTGGGCGGAAGCCGGCTCGCCGACCGCGCTGGAAAAGGCCAACAAGGTCTGGAAGGAACGGCTGGCGTCCTACGAAGAACCCTATATGGACCCGGCGATCCGCGAAGAGCTCAACGACTTTGTCGAAAAGCGCACGTCCGAAGGCGGCGCACCGACCGATTTCTGAACGACACAGAGCGCAGCGTTCGTCACGCCGCTGGCCAACACCTGATTCAATTTACCCAAAAACGGATCTACCTTTATGAAATCTCACGTAAAAGCGGTTGTCATCGGTGGCGGCGTCGTCGGCTGTTCGGTGCTCTACCATCTGGCCAAGGCCGGCTGGACCGACATCATGCTGATCGAGCGCTCGGAGCTCACCTCCGGCTCGTCCTGGCATGCCGCCGGTGGCTTCCACACGCTGAACGGCGACCCGAACGTCGCCAAGCTGCAGGCCTACACAGTCCAGCTGTACAAGGAGATCGAGGAGATCTCCGGCCAATCCTGCTCGCTGCATTTGACCGGTGGCGTGATGATGGCCGATACGCCCGAGCGCATGGATTTTCTTCGCCTGGCCCACGCCAAGGGCCGCTATCTCGGCATGGACACCGAGCTGATCACGCCCTCCGAAGCCAAGGCGATGTTTCCCCTGATGGACGAGACGAATTTCGTCGGCGCCATGTGGGATCCGGTCGAAGGCCATCTCGACCCGTCCGGCACCACCATCGCCTACTCCAAAGCGGCCAAGAAACTCGGCGCCGAGATCGTGCTGCGCAACCGCGTCGTCGACCTGACGCAGCAGCCCGACGGCACCTGGAATGTCGTCACCGAACAGGGCACGGTCCATGCCGAGCATGTCGTCAATTGCGGCGGCCTGTGGGCGCGCGAGATAGGCCGCATGGTCGGCGTCGAACTGCCGGTGCTGGCCATGGAGCATATGTACCTGCTCACCGAGCCGATGCCGGAGGTCGAGGAGTTCAACAAGTCGACCGGCCGCGAGATGATCGGCGTGCTCGACTTCAAGGGCGAGATCTACACCCGCCAGGAGCGCAACGGCATCCTCCTCGGCACTTATGAAAAGGCCTGCAAGCCGTGGTCGCCGGTCAACACGCCGTGGGATTTCGGCCATGAACTCTTGCCGCCGGACCTCGACCGTATCGCACCGTCGCTGGAGATCGGCTTCAAGCACTTCCCCGGCATCGAGAAGGCCGGCATCAAGCAGATCATCAACGGCCCGTTCACCTTCGCGCTCGACGGCAACCCGCTGGTCGGACCGGTGCAGGGCCTGACCAATTTCTGGTGCGCCTGCGCCGTCATGGCCGGCTTCAGCCAGGGCGGCGGCGTCGGTCTCGCACTGTCCAACTGGATGGTGCATGGCGACCCGGGCTTCGACGTCTGGGGCATGGATGTCGCCCGCTTCGGCGAGTGGGCCGGCCTGCGTTACACCAACGCCAAGGTGCGCGAAAACTATTCGCGCCGCTTCTCCATTCGCTTCCCCAATGAGGAATTGCCGGCCGCACGCCCGGCGCAGACCACGCCGCTCTACGACACCATGCTCGCCAACAACGCCGTCATGGGCGACAGCTGGGGTCTGGAAACGCCGCTGTGGTTCGCGCCGAAGGGCAAGGAGCCGAAGGACATCGTCTCCTTCCACCGTTCCAACGATTTCGGCCCGATCGGCGAGGAAGTGCGGGCCACGCGCGAACGCGTCGGCGTTACCGAGATCGCCAACTTTGCCAAATACGAAGTGTCGGGACCTGCGGCTGAGGATTTCCTCAACCGCCTGATGACCAACCGCATGCCGAAGATCGGCCGCATCGTGCTGACGCCGATGATCAACGAATTCGGCAAGCTGATCGGCGACTTCACCATCGCCAAGGCCGGCGAAGACCGCTTCATTATCTGGGGTTCGTCGGCCGCGCAGAAATACCACATGCGCTGGTTCGAAAAGCACCTGCCAAAGGACGGCTCGGTGCGCATCCACCGCTTCGACCAGACGCTTGTCGGTCTCTCTATCGCCGGTCCGAAATCGCGCGACCTCTTGCAGAAGCTGGTCGATTTCGACATCTCGACCAAAGCCTTCCGCTTCATGGATTTTCGCGAAATGGCGGTCGGCGGCGCGCCCTGCATGGTCAACCGCATCACCTACACCGGCGATCTCGGCTATGAGATCTGGATGGCGCCTGCCTATCAGCGCCTGGTCTACAGGGCGATCAAGGACGCCGGGGAAGAGTTCGGCCTGGTCGATTTCGGCATGCGCGCCCTGCTGTCGATGCGCCTGGAAAAGAACTTCCCTACCTGGTTCCGCGAGCTGCGGCCGATCTACGGGCCGTTCGAAGGCTCGATGGACCGCTTCATCAAGCTCGAGAAGAACGACTTCATCGGCCGTGAAGCTGCCGCCAAGGAACAGGCGGAAGGCCCAAAGCTGCGCCGTGTCTCTTTCATCGTCGATGCGACCGATGCCGACGTGATGGGCGACGAGCCGATCTGGGCCAAGGTCAGCAAGGATTACGGCACGGTCGAAAAGCCGCATGGCTATGGCGCGCCGCGTTTCGACACGGCGGGCACGGAAGTCCGCGGTTCGAAAGCCGCGGAAGGGGCTTCGGCCGTACGTGGCATCGTCGATGGCGACTGGCGCGTGGTCGGCTGGGTCACGTCGGGCGGCTATGCGCATCATGTGCGGAAGTCGATGGCGCAGGGCTACGTGCCGGCTGCACTCGCCGAGGATGAAAGCGCCGGCCTGTTCGAGATCGAAATCCTCGGACACAGGCGCCCGGCCCGCATCAATGTCGAGGCGCCATTCGATCCGAGCGGCGAGAAGATGCGGACCTAAAAAGACGACAGCGCGCGAGAGATCATGTAAGGGGCCTTCGGCAGCTGGCCGCAGGCTTTTCCCCCGATGAGAAGACGATCCCCTTGCACTATCTAGAGAAATGGACGGACTGGCTCTGCAACGGCAAGGTCGGTCCCTTCAACGCTGCGCTCTTCTGTCTCGCGGTCTACTGCCTCGTCCAGATCGCGGTGATGACGCTGTCATCCCATATCGTCGGAACCGGTGTCGGCGTCGACGATTCCGAACAGCTGATGTACATGCGCTATCTCTGGGCCGGCTACGGCGGGTCGCAGCCACCGCTTTACACATGGCTTGCCCGTCTCGTCGCCGCCGTGGTCGGAACGAATATCCTCGCGCTCAAGATCGTGAAGTATCTTCTGATCGGAGTGGCGCTGGCGTCGGCTTTCACCGCTGTCCGCCGTCTCGGCTATTCCACGCGGGCTGGCGCCGCCACCATGTTCGGCCTGCTGTTGTTTCCGCAGATGGTGTGGGAGATGCAGCATGCCCTCACCCACTCCATTGCCGCCTTCTGTTTTTCAGTGGTGCTGTTTCTTGCGCTCGTCGAACTGGTGCAACGGCGGTCGCTCGCCGCTTATGTGCTTTTCGGCGTGGCCATCGCCGCCGCGATCCTGTCGAAATACAACAATGTGATTTTTTTCGCAGCGCTGATCCTGTCCACACTGTCGCTGCGCGAAACACGTAACGTGATCTTGGCCCCCCGGTTTGTGATCAGCGTGGCGGTGGCGCTGCTGCTTTGCCTGCCGACGCTCTACTGGAGCCTGACGCACACCGACCAGTTGTTGTCGCACGCCCGCGGCTTCGGCATGACCAGGGAAAGCGGCGTGATAGCAACGGCATTCAACGGCATGCGCGGACTGGGTAAAGCGATGCTGTATTTCGCGGTGCTGCCGGTCGGCATATTCGCGGTGGCTTTCCTCATCGCATGGAAGAGGCCCGCGCCGAGTCCGCAACCGACGCCGTGGCCCGAAAAACTGGTGTGGCGCACCATCGCTTTTGCCCTCGCCATCACCATCGTGCTGGTCCTGGCGAGCGGCGCAACGCAGTTTCGCGACCGCTGGATGCTTCCCGTGCTTGTGCTGCTGCCGGTTGCATTGGCCGTGCGAATGGACGCCCGGGGCGACAGGGGACGGAAGTGGCAGGACATCATCGTCTTTGTCGGCGCAACGCTTGCCATCCTGGTGCTGCCGGTGACCTGGTACGCGCACCTTTATGGCGGCACGAGCCGAGGCAGCATGGTGCGCATGGACTACAAGGCTCTTTACGCCCAGCTGACGGCAAACGGACCAGTCCGCACAACGGTATCGAGCTGGCACTGGTTAGGCAATCTGCGTGTCATCGATCCCGATCTCATCGTCCTCGATGAAGAGTTGCCGGACTTCAGCCAGTTGCTGAAAGAGCCGGCGGTGCTCGTCACGACGAACGACATGGAGGATGTCGAGGCCGTCCTCGAGCTGCTGGATCAGGCTGGCTATGTGGCGGACGGCCCGCCGCAGCAGCTTGCTGTGCCGCAGCTGTTCGGCAGCGACCCGCCCACCCGCATAGTGACGGTCACGCGGCTGAAGAAAGTGGCCGCAGGCGCAGCCCCACAATAGCATCGGCAGGGAGGCCTCGGGTGGAAAAGCAAGGGTTCGGTCATCACCGCAAGATCATGCCGTTCGAGCCGGGCTCGGTCGAGGCCTTGCGCGACGCCTCGCGCCAGAAGGCGGCGTCGCTGAATCAGCATGTGCTGGGTTACGGCGCGCAAGCTGAAAGCGAATGGCAAGCAGCAGGCATCGCCGCGCCCGACCTTCCAGCAATGCGCAAATACCGGCTCGAGCGCATCCGCGCCGAGCTGAAGCGCCGCGGCTATGCCGGCGCCCTGCTCTACGACCCGGTCAACATCCGCTACGCCACCGATTCGACCAACATGCAGCTCTGGGTCGCGCATAATCCGACCCGCCACTGCTTCGTCGCCACCGAGGGACCGGTGGTGCTGTTCGACTATTTCTCCTGCGAACATCTGTCCGACCATTCCGGCGTCGTCGACGAGGTGCGGCCGGCAGTATCGTGGATGTATCTCTATAGCGGCGAACTGACCGAACAGAAGGTCCGCCGCTGGGCTGCCGGCATCGCCGATCTGGTCAGGGAACATGGCGGCGGCAACAGCCGCATCGCCATCGACCACATCAACCCGGAAGGCGTCGAGGAATTCGCCCGGCTCGGTATTGCCATCGGCAATGGCGAAGCGGTGATGGAAAATGCGCGGCTGATCAAGTCGGCCGACGAAATCCTCGCCATGCGCCGCGCCATCGTCGCTTGCGAAGCGGCAATGGGCGAGATGGAGAAGGCGCTGAAGCCGGGCATCTCCGAAAACGAATTGTGGGCCGAACTGCACCGCGGCAATATTGCGCGCGGCGGCGAATGGATCGAAACCCGGCTGCTGGCGTCAGGGCCGCGCACCAATCCGTGGTTCCAGGAATGCTCGTCGCGTGTCATCGAGGAAGGCGACCTCGTCGCCTTCGACACCGACCTGATCGGTCCCTACGGCTTCTGCGCCGACCTGTCGCGCACCTGGCTGTGCGGCGATGCAAGGCCGTCGAACGAACAGCGCGATCTCTTCCGCATCGCCGCCGACCAGATCGCTCACAACACCGCATTGATGCAGCCGGGCACCTCGTTCCGCGACCTGGTCGAGCGCTCCGTGGTGCCGCCAGGAGACTGCTTCCCGACCCGCTACGGCGTGCTCTATCATGGCGTCGGTCTGGCCGACGAATATCCGACCCTGCCGCATGCCAGCGACTGGACGCCGGACACGCCGGACGGTGTGCTGGAGCCGGGCATGGTGCTGTGCGTTGAAAGCTATGTCGGAAGGCTAGGCGGGCACGAGGGTGTCAAGATCGAGGACCAGATCCTGATCACCGAAACCGGCAACGAGCAGCTTTCAACCTACCCGTTGGATGCGAGGCTGTTGGCCGACTGACGGCAGAGCTCTCAGTAATGGCAATCGATCTTGCGCTTTGCCCGGTCGAAGACGCTATCGAACCGCCCCCGACTGATGGTCTGGTCCTTGGCCGAGACAGCCTGCCAAGTCCGCTCCTTGTCGGCGCCCAAGCCGGCAAGCGTGTTGATCGCCAGATCGCCATAGCCGGCATAAAGCGGGATGGTTCCCGACCGGATGCGCTCCAGAAATGGCTGCACGGCGGGAGCGCCCCGCTCTCCAAGTTGGCAAAGGCCCAGCACGCCAGCCAGATACGAATGCTGCCAGAAATTGCCTTTGTCGCGTGGCTGCAGCACAGCGTCGTCGATCAGATAGAGCATCGTTGGGATGGCACCGGCACCAAGCGCCGAGAACCTCGTCAAGGCACGATAGGCGGCCACCCGCCGGGGGATATCCCTCGCCAACTTTTCGAGATCGGCACGATGCGTTGGAATCACGTCGTCGGGCAGGTATTGGATAGCGAGAGCCAGCTCGCTGGCTAGCGGTGCATCGATGTTGCCGAATTTACCGACCTTGATGTCCAGCTCGAACAGCCTCGCGAAGAGCACGTCGGCAAGACGCGCCATGCTCTGCGGCGTCACGTCCTTCGCATGCCTCGCGGCCGAGTAGACATGCCTTGGGATGTCCAACCGCCGGTCGTTGAGCACGGC
The DNA here is from genome assembly GCF_053714315.1 of Mesorhizobium sp. PL10. NCBI lineage: Bacteria > Pseudomonadati > Pseudomonadota > Alphaproteobacteria > Hyphomicrobiales > Phyllobacteriaceae > Mesorhizobium > Mesorhizobium sp. PL10. Next base: position 383,998 of record NZ_JBSKBR010000003.1, read on the forward strand.
TACGGCGAGATCAATATCGGCCTGCGACGCAGTCCGCTTGTCTCCCAGCCTGCTGAAGAAATCCTCGGCGAGGGAATTGGTGACGGCGTCGATCGGCTGGGGCTGACCGAGCTTCGCAGCCAGGACAACAGCGGCATCCTCCGAACCAGCCGGCAGAGCAAGCTTCATGCCGAGCGTCTTGACGACGAATCTGCTCCAATCCGGTCGCGCGGCGAACCGGTCGAGATTCGTCAGCCGGAGCGTTCTCGGGAACCCGATGCGAATGTCGAATTGGTAGCCGGTCACGTAACTCGGCAAAAGCAATGGCAACAGCCGGTGGGAAGCAACACCGGTCGATCGATAGATCTCGGAGGAGACACCACCGCGCTTGCCTTGCATGGAAATGCGATAGACCGACACCGTATCGGCCATCGGATCGAGCCCTGCCCCGTAATCGCTCAGCCCACGCTTGATCTGTCCTGTGCTGATCACTGCATCGGCGTCCGAAAGCGGCGCCTCGGCCTCGATCAGGCAATTGCCCCTGGCAATCTCGATCCGCATGCGCTCCGAGGCTTTCGGCGCATTGAAATTCTGGGGGCCGCCGAGATCGAGAGGACGCGCATCGATGAGCTCGGCCGGCGGACAGGAAGCTCGACGCTCCATACGGAAGGTCCTGGCAGTGGCCGAAAAATCGACCTCAGGCATTTCCTTGTCGTAGTCGAGGACCATGATGCGCTGGGCACTTCCGGTCAGCAGCACCCGCATGCAGAAATCGTCGCAATGCGTCTGGGTTTTCGTCCAGAAGACAGATTGATCGGAGCGAACCGCCAGTGTCCCAGTCTTGAAAGGTCGTATGACCTGGTCGCGGTCGCCGGACACCAGCGCAGCCGCGGTCTGGTCCATCGATCTGTTGATCAGGAAAGGTGGCACGGCCAGCAGCGCCGCCGCAATCAAGGGGCTGGTCAGCCAGGCCAGCTGGGTTGGGAGGCCAAGGCTGACTGTCGCGGTCAATAGCAGGAACAGGAAGACCGGCGGGATCAGCGCCATCAGTATGGCAAACGGGATGCCGACGATGCTCATCGCCGCAACGATCGCGAGCTGTGGGAAAAGCAGGCATGGGATGGTTGCCAGCCCGAAGGCCAACAACAAGAGTCGAAATGTCGATCTCTGCGCGGTTGCAAGGGTCATATGCGCTGTCCCGGCGACGTTGGGCACAGGCTGCACGGAGATCATGACGGTCGCGTAAAGATTGGCCTCGGGTCTATCGACGGGCAAAGTTAGCGAACGGTGTGTATGACAGGTCAGAGGCTACCACGTCGGCCATGATCAGCCTGACGGACTCCGGCGTCGTGCTGGCAGTGATGTAGGGCAGGCCTTTGCGCCGGGCCGTCCAGCCGACGACAGCCACCTTGCGCGCCGCTGGCTCGAAACGCTGCGCCAGCGCCCAGCTCTCGCAGTCGATTGCGGCGACATCCGCGCGGCCCTCTGCGACCGTGACGATCGAGCCGCGATGGCCACCGCTTTCGCTGCGCGAGGAAAAGATATCGAGGCTTTCGCCTGCCGATTCCAGATCGCGTGTCAGCGCGATGATGCCCGACATCGAATCGAGGCTATTATAGGTGAACCGCTTGCCGCGGATCAGATCGAGCGGCAGGACGGCTTTGCCGTCCGCTGGCGAGCGAACCTGTGGCCCCTCGCCTGCCCGCATCACCAGCGCGCTCGAATAGAGTTCGCCATGCCCGCCCTCATAGGCGTCATAGCTTGGCTGGCCGACCACCTGCACATGGCTGGAGAGGCCAAGCTCCATTGGCCCCCAACAGGTCTGCGCGAACAACAGCGCCGGATGCAGCCAGATCTTATGGAAATCGAGTTCGTTCGGCGGCAGCGTCGCCGGGTCGGGCGTGATCAGCTTGCCCTCGGCATCACGGATGCCGCCCGGCACCGCTGGCAGCTCACCATTGCGGCGCACGATCGTTCTCGGCGCGTCGATGCCTTTTTGCCGGAAGGCATCGCGCAATGCTGCCCATTGCGCGTCGACCTCGCCGCGCGCTTCGGGCCAGTCATACATCGGCAAAGCCGCAACCAATTCACTCATGCCGACACTCAATCATCATGTCTCAAGAATGGATCGCACAAACGCGGCGTCCAATCAGAATTGGCCGACACGGGTCCCCAGATGCGCGAAATTATTCCTTGGGCGGCTCGGCGGGAACCGGCGCGCTGCCAAGCCCGCTGACGCTACGCGCCCTTATGCGCGGCTTGAACGCCCTGCCCGGCTCGGCCTGGCGCCGCAACACCGGGTGCACGATCGGCTCCTTGGCCTTGAAGGCGTAGGCTTTGATCAGCGCGAAATAGTTCGGGTAGGCATAGCCGTTGTTCATCTTCAGCCACTCGTCGCGGCGGTCGGCAAACAGCTTCGGCAGCTTGTACCAGGCCACCGTCGGGGTCTTGTGGTGGACGAAGTGCAGATTGTTGTTGAGGAACAGGAGCGACAGCGGCGAGCGCTCGATGATTACCGTTCGTCCTTCAGGGTGCTCGGACCACTGATGTTCGGCGAAGGTGCGGACCGCGATCAGCGACTGACCGAGCCAGACCGGCCCCAGAATGTAGAGCCATACGGGGATGCCGAAGCCGAACTGTACGACCGGCAGCACGATGGCGAGGCCGGCTGCGTGCAACAGCCACCCCTTGCGGATCGCCTTGTCGCCGGCAATGACATGCTTGGCATCGTCGATGAAGAAGCCGATGCAGGACAGCCAGGGGCCGAGGAAGAAACGGCCGGCCATGGTGTTGTTGATCTTGAGCAGGAATTTCATCGCCGGCGGCAGATCGTCATGGTGCCACAGCGCCTTGTAGTAGCTCTCCGGATCGTCGAGCGGATCGGTCAGCCGCTCATCGGCATGGTGGCGCAGGTGAAGCGTCTTGAAACGGCGGAACGGCCAGACCAGGCCGATCGGCAGGAAGACGAAGGCTTCGTTTATCAGCGCGCTGCGCGTCGGATGGCCATGCAGCACTTCGTGCATGATCGACGACTGCAAAGCCAGGATAAAGCCGAGGAGAGCGAGAGCCAGGGTCGGGTAAGAGGGCCAGAGCAGGAGCCCGGTGGCAAGCCACGTTCCGTAACAGAAGATGGCGAGGACTACGGTCGGCCATTCGATGGTCGCTGCGTTGCGTCGCTTGATGCTCTTGCCTGCCATGCTATCGACCACTGTCCCTCAGTCGCCGGAACCCCAATTGATTCCTGACAGCATTGTGTCAGGAGACGTGATTCCACTCAACGAGACAAAGTGTACAAAATGTTGCGATTGCGCATTTTTGACCGCACATGTTACACATTGTAAACAACCTTAGGGATTCATTTACGCCTGGAGCGCTGATTCGACGGCTCTGGCGCAAATTTTTCCTCTAAGAGCGCGGAGGACGAACAGTGGACAAACGGGATCTGTCAGCCATCTTTCGGGAGCGTCTCAAGCTGCTCCTGACACGGTCCGACCTTAACCAGTCGGCCTTCGCGTCAGCAGTCGGCATCGATCGATCGGCTCTGTCGCAACTGATGTCGGGCGCCTCGACGCGGCTGCCGCGCGCCGAAACGCTGCTCAACATCGCCGCCGAGTTCAAGGTCTCGCTGGACTGGCTGCTTGGCCTCTCCCAGGACGAAGGCGTCACTGGCGAAATCCGCGAAAGCCTTGAGATCGAGGAGGCGCCCGACGGTTTCGACCGCACGCTGCTCGCCAAATGGTTCGCGGAAGCCGCGGGCACCAAGATCCGCTACGTGCCGGCCGGCATTCCCGATCTTCTGCGCACGCACCAACTGGTCGACTACGAAGCCAACATCACCAACCGCAGCCGTCTGGCGCAGGCCAGCGAGACCCAGTACCGCATTGAGTACAACCGGCGCCCGGAGACCGATATGGAGGTCTGCATGCCGCGCCACACGCTGGAGATTTTTGCCCGCGGCCTGGGCGTCTGGGACCGTTTTCCAGAAGCAGACCGGCGGCAGCAGCTCGCCCATATGGCGACGCTGCTTGACGATCTCTATCCGACCTTCCGGCTGTTTCTCTATGATGGCCGCATGCGCTATTCGATCCCGCTGACCATCTTCGGTCCCTATCGCGCCGCCATCTATGTCGGCGACATGTATGTGGTGCTGAACGCCACCCAGCCGGTCCAGGCGCTGACCCGGCACTTCGACAATCTGATCCGTGCCGCCGACATCAACCCGCATGAGGCGGCAAGCTACGCGCGCAATCTGGCCGGCGCCTCATTTCCATCAGGTTCTGCCTGACCGCCAATGCCCCTTGAAAGGTGCGCCGCGCGGCAATCATGGGGTCGCAAATACATTGACTGGACATAAAGACTTCTTTATATCCTTATTCCATTCGAAAATCTGAAAGCCGATCCGATGACCGCGACCAATCCCATCGATGCACTGCTGGCCGAAAAGGGCGTGCTGCTCGCCGACGGCGCCACCGGCACCAATCTGTTCGCCATGGGTCTGGAGGCCGGTGAAGCGCCCGAGTTGCTCAACGAGACGGCGCCTGACACCATCACCAGCCTGCACCAGAATTTCGTCGATGCAGGCGCCGACATCATCCTGACCAACTCCTTTGGCGGCACCCGCCACCGGCTGAAGCTGCATCATGCACAGGACCGCGTGCATGCGCTGAACAAGCGCGCCGCAGAGATCGCCCGCGCAGTCGCAGACAAGGCCGGCAGGAAAGTCATCGTCGCCGGCTCGGTCGGCCCGACCGGCGAGTTGCTGGTGCCGCTCGGCGCCATGACCTATGACGAAGCGGTCGAGGCCTTCGCCGAACAGATCGAGGGGCTGAAGGAAGGCGGCGCCGAAGTCGCCTGGATCGAAACCATGTCGGCGCCTGACGAAATCCGCGCCGCGGCCGAAGCCGCCATCCGCGTCGGCCTGCCCTACACCTATACCGGCTCCTTCGACACAGCCGGCCGCACCATGATGGGGCTGCTGCCGAGGGATATCCACGGCGTGGTCGACGGACTTTCCGAGACACCGCTCGGCGTCGGCGCCAATTGCGGTGTCGGCGCTTCCGACATCCTGGCCTCGCTGCTCGACATGACCGAGGCGAAGCCGGAGGCGACGGTGATCGTCAAGGGCAATTGTGGCATTCCGGAATTCCGCGGCACCGAGATCCACTATTCCGGCACGCCGGAGCTGATGGCCGACTATGTCCGGTTGGCGGTCGATGCCGGCGCCAAGATCGTCGGCGGCTGCTGCGGCACCTCGTTCCAGCACCTTGCCGCCATGCGCAAGGCGCTCGACGCACACACCAGGGCGGATCGTCCGACTGTTGCGGCGATCGTCGAGCGCATCGGCCCGATGCGCAACAAGGTGGCGACGGAAAACACCGCCGAGACCAGCGAAGCCCGCCGCGAACGCCGCCGCAGCCGGGCCTGATATCGATCGGTGGCTGTTTCGATTATTCGCTGTTTTCAGCGTAACGCGACAGCGCCGTCTTGAAATCCGTGCTGGTGCCGCCGGCGTCGCCGCCCATGGTCATCAGCGTACCCGATGCGCCGGGATCGGTGATCTGCTCAAGCATGACCCGGAAGCGGTCGTTGTTCAGCGCCGACATCGCCGTGGTTCTAGCCGCAGCCACATCATTCATGATGCGCCGAGATTCCGCCGAAGGCGCCTGCGAAGCGGTCGACTGAACGTCCCTTGCCGCCGGCATCGAAGTCGCAATGTCTCTGATCTGCAATTCGGCCCCCAAAGCCCTGTATTAGCTCTTCGTAACAAGAGGAAATTGCGATCCCGTTCCGGAATTGCCGCACAATTTAACGATCCGGCACATCACCCTTTGTTCGAGGCGCGCAGGATGCGAAAAAAGGCCGGCAAGGGAAAGATCCCTCGCCGGCCTGCCTCACCCGCCCGTAGCCGGTTCCCTGTCAGAACGACCCCCGTCTGAAAGGAACCGGCGTTATTGCCACTACCGGTTACCGCCCAGCGCCGAGGCAAGGCGCACAAGCGAAAGGAACTCGGACCTGTACCCAAACGGGTCGGCTCCTCGGGCGGCGGTGGCAATCTCCATGATCTTGTCGTAGCCGAACTTCGCGGTCGCATCCTCGTCGCGCAGCTTCTGGCCGAAGGCGGCGACAGCGACGGAGAAACGCTGGTCGGTGCTGGCCTGGTCGAAGGACTCGACCTCGTTGGCCGAGGTCACCGGCGTAGTGATCAGCTTCGAAACGTCTTCGTTCGGCAGCTTGTAGCGGATCTTCACGAAGGCATATTCGTCGGCATTGGCCACACCGCCATTGTTGACCGTTGCCTGGCCGTAGCGCAGCGGATCCATCTGCTCGCCGCCACTGCCCTTCGGCGTGATCTCGTAGATGGCAGTGACCGAATGGCCCGAGCCGATGTCGCCGGCATCGACGCGGTCATTGTTGAAATCCTCGCGGTTCAAGGCGCGGGTCTCGTAACCGATCAGCCGGTATTCCGAGACCTTGTCCGGGTTGAACTCGACCTGGATCTTGACGTCCTTGGCGATGGTGAACAGCGTCGAGGAAGCATCCTCGACGAGGACCTTCTCGGCCTCGGCCAGCGTGTCGATATAGGCGGCGGTGCCGTTGCCGTTCTGGGCGATGGTCTGCATCATCTGGTCGTTCAGATTGCCGCGGCCGAAGCCGAACACCGACAGGAAGACGCCCGTCTTGCGCTCCTGCTCGATCAACCGCTTCAGGTCCTCATCATCAGTCTGGCCGACATTGAAGTCGCCGTCTGTGGCCAGCATCACACGGTTGATGCCGTCCTTGACGAAGGACTGCTGGGCAAGCTTGTAGGCTTCCTTGATGCCCGCCTCGCCGGCCGTCGAGCCGCCCGGCTGGAGATTGTCGATGGCATTGAGGATCTTGTCCTTCTCGGTGACCTTGGTCGGCATCAGCACCGTGCCGGCGTCACCGGCATAGGTGACGATCGAGATCGTGTCGTCCGCCTTGAGCTTGCTGACCAGCAGCCGGAACGCCGACTTGAGCAGCGGCAGCTTGTCCGGCTCGTCCATCGAACCCGAGACGTCGATCAGGAAGACCAGATTGGCCTTGGGCTGCTCGACCGGCTTTGTGTCGAACCCCTTGATGGCGACGTGCATCAGCTTGGTGTGCCCGTTCCACGGTGTCGGCATGACGCTGACCGTCGACTTGAACGGCGTCGACGCGGAGTCCGGTCCTTTCCAATCATAGGGGAAGTAGTTGACCATCTCCTCGACGCGCACCGTGTCGGCCTGCGGCAGGTAGCCCTGCTTCAGCGAGCTGCGCACGAAGGAATAGGAGGCGGTGTCGACATCGATCGAGAAGGTCGAGACCGGATCCTGAAGTGCCGCATGCACCGGATTGGTCTTGAAGTCCTCGATGCGGTCGCGGTTTGGCTCCTGCGGCGCAATCTGGTCGGCCGGCAATGTCGAAGGCTGCGCCAGGTACTTGGAATCGGTGGCGCCGGCCATGCGGTCGACCCGCACGGTGCCAGCCGGGGCAGCAGTACCGTCAAGCGAAAACTCGCGGCTCTCGACCGGCGCGGGCTCGGCCGGCAGGCCGCGCCCCAGCGCATCCTGCTGCGCCGGGGCGACAGCAACGGTCGATTCGGACTTCGGCGCCGGCGGCGGCGTCTGAAGCGCCGGAATGGCGTCGCGGCTTCGCACTTCGGCGTCCGCGTCGGCCTTCTTCTGGTTGTCGCCTTCGGTGACCGGCGCCTGCTTGTCTTTTCCAGGCGCATTGAGCGCAGGCTTGTCGGCCAGCGTCTCGGTGATCTTCTCGTCTTTGCCGAACGGCGACGGCTGTTCCCTCAGCATATGGAAGGTGGCGTATCCGGCGATCGGCAGGGCGACGAGCCCGGCAATGGCCGGCGTGGCGATGAGTTTCTTTTGCATGATCTCACTCCAGAGCTTGTGTGCTCGTTCCGTGAGACGAAGCCCGCCAGCCGATCCTTGGGTGACGGCAGAAATATTTTCCTGATCATAGGCGCGCATGGCGGCTTCGAAGGCGCGCGCCTTCGCGCTCTCGCCCGGCGCCGGTACCGCTGCGTCGCGCAGCCTGTTGAGTTCGTTGTCGTCGACCATGGTCACACTTCCCCGGCTGAACGCATCAACGTCTTCAGCCGTTTCTTCGCTTCATGGATGTGCCAGGAAACCGTCGTCTCCGAGATTGACATCGCCTCGGCGGCGGCCGCATGGCTCAAACCTTCGCCATAGACCAGAAGCACTGCATCGCGCTGTTTGTCCGGTAATTGCCGCACCGCTGCCCAGAGCGCCTCAGTGGGATCCTCGGGTTCGACCGAAGCCTCTCCCGATATCATGCTGTAGGCGCCATAGGCTTCGGTCTTGACGTTTTCGCGCGTGGTCTTGCGCATCATGTCGCGCGCCGCGTTCATCGTCACGGAGTACAGCCATGTCGTGAACGCTCCGCCGCCGCGATAGTCGCGGATTGCCTTGCCGAGACGGACGCAGACTTCCTGGGCGATGTCTTCGGCATCGGCCTTCCTGCCGCACCAGCGATAGGCGGCGCGATAGACGAAGTCATAGTGCCGCTCCAGCAATTTGCCGAAGGCACCCCTGTCTCCGCCTTTCGCCCGCCCGATCAATTCGGCGTCGGAGGCTTCGCTTTCATCCAGCATCATCGCCATCATTTGCCTGTTGGACGAAGGCTAATGACCAATCCTTGGGTTTATGGAAAGATTTTTTCGAATAGCGGCTTATGAGCGTCAGGTGTGTTGATATTCAGGTGAGGCCGAGCCGAGAGCGATGGGCTCCGAGAACCGGAGCGGAGCGTACTTAACGTACGCGAGCACCGGAAGCGCAGGAGACCGTGGCTCGCAGGTCGGCCTCACCTGAAGATCAACACACCTGGCCGGCGACCCAGCCGGACGACCATGCCCACTGGAAATTATAGCCGCCGAGCCAACCCGTCACATCGACGACTTCGCCGATGAAAAACAGCCCCGGCACCGATTTCGCCTGCATTGTCTTCTGATCCAGCGCACTGGTATCGACCCCGCCAAGCGTCACTTCGGCGGTGCGATAGCCTTCGGAGCCGGCCGGCTTGATACGCCAGTCATTGACCGCGGCTTCGACGGTTTTCATCTGCAGGTCGGTCAAATCGGCGAGATTGCCGTCGATCCCGCTGCGCTCGGCGACCACCTGGGCAAGCCGCTTCGGCAGATGGTTTGCCAGCACCGTCTGCACCGCCTGCCTGCCGTTGACGCGCCGGGCGGCGCGCAGCTGCTCTGCCACATCCATCCCCGGCAGCATGGCGATGCGGATCTCGTCGCCCTCACGCCAATAGGACGATATCTGCAGGATGGACGGCCCGCTCAGCCCGCGATGCGTGAACAGCATCGCCTCCGAAAACCGCGCCTTGCCGCAGGCGACTTCGGCGTCGACGGCATTGCCGGCCAAGGGCGCCAGCCGCTCGAGCGTTCTTGCGTCGAAGGTCAGCGGCACCAGCGCCGGCCGCGTTTCCACCACGGCCATGCCGAATTGCATCGCAAGCTCGTAGCCGAAACCGGATGCGCCCATTTTAGGGATCGACTTGCCGCCGCAAGCCACGACCAGCGATCGACAGGCGACGGTGCCGCTGGAGAGGCTCAGGGTAAATCCTTCCGCGGTCCGGTTGACATCCCTCACCTCGGTCGACAGCGCCAATTCCGCACCCCGGTCCTGCATTTCGGAAACCAGCATGTCGATGACCTGGCGCGCCGAGCCATCGCAAAACAGCTGTCCCAGCGTCTTCTCGTGATAGGCGATGCCGCGGCGTTCCACGAGCGCGATGAAATCGCGCTGCGTGTAGCGGCTGAGCGCCGAGATGCAGAAATGCGGATTGCCCGAGAGAAAATTCTTCGGGCTGGCGTGGATGTTGGTGAAATTGCAGCGGCCACCGCCGGAGATGCGGATCTTCTCGCCGGGGTTTGCGGCGTGATCGAGCACCAGAACCGAGCGGCCACGCTTGCCCGCCTCGATAGCGCACATCATTCCGGCGGCACCGGCGCCGATCACCACGACATCATAGGATTGCATCAGGCTGTTCGTTCCCGCTCGACTGGCGCCGCTCTAGCAGGCCATCGACGGGAAGAAGTCAAGCCAGCGTTTCGGCAAAGAACGCCAGCAGCCGCTTCCAGTGGCGCTCGGCGCCGGCTTCGTCATAGGAGCCGTGGTCCGGTATGCACCAGCCATGGCCGGAGCCGACATAATTCTCGATGACGTGGTCGACCTCGGCCACTCTCAGCGCCTCGGCAAGCCGCGCCGACTGTTCCGGCGGAAAACTGCGGTCGACGCCAGCGGTGCAGACATAGACGCGCGCCTTGATCGAGGCCGCCTTGCGGTGCGGGCTCTCGGGCGCGTCGCTCGCCAGATTGCCGCCGTGAAAACTCGCCGCGGCCGCGATGCGATCGGGATAGGTGGCCGCCGCATTCAGGGCCCGTCCGCCGCCCATGCAATAGCCGACAGTGCCAACCGGCCCCGTGATGCCTTCCGAAGCCAGTGCGGCAAGGAAGGCGCCGCTATCGCGGATGGTCATGTCCTGCGTCGTGCCGGTGACCAGCGCCATCAGCGCCACTTTCGTTTCCTCGACGGCAAACGCCGTCCTGGCGTCGAACGGCCCATAGGGCGCATTGCGATAGAAAAGGTCCGGCACCAGCACCGCATAGCCGTGCCCTGCCAGCCGTTCCGCCATCTCATCGAGCACGGGGCGCGGCCCGAAGGCGTCCATATAGAGGATCACGCCGGCCTTCGTCGGCCCGGCTGGGCGAAACAGCCCCGCTTTGGCCACGCCATCCCTGGTCTCGATCTCCATATCTCGCTTGGCCATGGCCCGCTCCGTCTCATTGTCGGGCGATACATATCCGTGCCGGGCGGCTGGGCAAGTCAATCGAAGGCCCGCCGCGTTCACAAATCCGTATTGCCTGCCGCTGGAACGGAAACTCAGCGCGCGAACGCCGCCATGTGAAAGGCCTGTACGCCAGCGGGATAGCGATAGGCTGTACCGTAGGGGCAGGCGTTGCGGTCGAGGCAGCCGCCGGTCCGGCAAGGCGAACCATCCGCTCCGCGCACATGCGCGAGGCATGACTGATAGGCAAAGCCATCCTGCGAATAGGCGTCGACCGGACAGGATTTCATGCAGGGTTTTTCGACACATGCATCACAAAGGTGAATCGATGCCTGAGACGCCTCGACCGCGATCTCCTCCTCGAACAGCAGCGCGCCGCGATAGGCGTGCCAAAGCCCGTATTTCGGATGCATGAGAATGCCGAGCGGCGACGGTTTCAGCCCCTCCGCCCGCATCGCCCATTGCTGGAATGGCAGATAGGGCTTGTCGGACGGAGAAACGGCGCGAGCCCTGAATCTCTTGGCAACATCGCCGATGACGTGCCGAGACCAGTCATCCAACGGATTGGCTGATGCCCCTGGCTGTTGTTCCCGCCAGCGCAGGAAGTGCGGCCAGGGTGCGGCACCCGCCTGCCCGACCAAAAGGGCTGATTTGGCGGAAGCGCGTGACAGGCCAGAGGGTACCTCCTCGCCTTCGGCGAACGTGACACAGCCGCGAAGGATGAGGCCGTTGGCGGAAAGCGCAGCCTCTATGTCGTCAGCGGTGCCGCGCGCAATCATCCCTTCTTGTCCGGGTCGGAGAAAGCGCTCCGCCAGACTTCCTTGTGGATGATGTTGGCGACTTTAGCCCCGCCTGACTCGGGCTCCTTTCACGTGAAGGCGTCGGCCATCGACCCCTTCTTCTTGGCAATGAAATCCTTCAGCGCCTCATCGATCGACGGATCGAGATAAGGCGCCTCGTAGCTTTCCAGCCAGCGGCGGGCGAGCTCGTTGGCGCGCTGCGGTGCGGTCTTTTCGCCCTCGGCAAGCCACTGCTCGTAGGAATTGTTGTCGGCGATGCTGGAGCGGTAGAAGGCGGTCTGGAAATTCGCCTGCGTGTGGTCGCAGCCGAGATAGTGGCTGCCCGGACCGACCTGGCGGATGGCGTCCATCGCCTGGCCGTTTTCCGACAGGTCGACGCCTTCGGCAAATTTCTGCTGCATGCCGAGCTGGTCGATGTCCATCATGAATTTTTCGTAGCAGGAGGCGAGCCCACCTTCGAGCCAACCGGCCGAATGCAGCACGAAATTGGTGCCGGCCAGAATGGTCGAGTTCAGCGTGTTGGCACTTTCATAGGCGGCTTGTGCGTCCGGAACCTTGGAGGCGCAGAGCGAGCCGCCGGTGCGGAACGGCAGCCCGAGCCGGCGCGCCAGCTGTGCGGCGCCATAGGAGACCAGCGATGGCTCCGGCGTGCCAAAGGTCGGCGCGCCCGATTGCATCGAGATCGACGAGGCGAACGTGCCGAACAGCACCGGCGCGCCCGGGCGGATCAGCTGCGTGAACGAGGCGCCGGCCAGCACCTCGGCCAGAACCTGTGTCAGCGTGCCGGCTACGGTCACCGGGCTCATCGCGCCGGCAAGGATGAACGGCGTGACGATGCAGGCCTGGTTGTGGCGCGAATAGACTTTCAGCGCGCCCAGCATGGTTTCGTCGAACACCATCGGCGAGTTGGCGTTGATCAGGCTGGTCAGCACCGTGTTGTTTTCGACGAAATCGTCGCCGAACACGATCTTGGCCATGGCGACGGTGTCTTCGGCCCGCTCGGGCGCGGTGACTGAGCCCATGAACGGCTTGTCGGAATATTTTATGTGCGAATAGACCATGTCGAGATGGCGCTTGTTGACCGGCACGTCGACCGGCTCGCACACCGTGCCACCCGAATGGTGGATCGACGGCGCCATATAGGCGAGCTTCACGAAATTCTGGAAGTCCTCGATCGTTGCGTAGCGTCTGACACCGTTGAGATCGCGCACGAAGGGCGGGCCGTAGACCGGCGCGAAGACGGTGGCATTGCCGCCGATCTGCACCGAACGCTCTGGATTGCGCGCATGCTGGGTGTAGATGGGCGGCGCGGTCTTGAGCAGCGAGCGGCACAGACCCTTGGGAAAATGCACGCGCTCGCCCTTGACGTCGGCGCCGGCCTCTTTCCACAGCTGCAGCGCCTCGGCATCGTCGCGAAAGATGATGCCTATCTCTTCCAGCACCGTGTCGGTGTTGCTTTCGATGATCGCCAGGCCTTCCTCGTTGAGGACCTCATAGATGTTGATCTTGCGCTTGATGTAGGTGAGCTGCGTGCCCGGTCCGCCACCCGAGCGCGCCGCGCGCCTGGCGGCTGCGCCGCCGCTGGCCGCACGCCCGCGTCGCGCATTGGACGCTTCCTGGTCGACTGACGCGTTCTCACTCATGATCGTTTTCCCTAAAAACCGTTTGCGGCCGCATATCGCGGCTTCTCGCCCGGATCGTAGCCATGCACCCTATTCGAAACGGCCCGCCAGCGCCAACGCCTGTCGCAAAATCGACAAGAATTCCAATAGATTTGCGGTCGCTTTCCTTTTGCGGGAAGTCGCAAATCAGCTATGGATACACGCCCCCGCCGGGTTAGGTATTGACGCGATAAATTTGAGCCGCCGCGATCTCATCCCGCGCGGCAAGGAGCCTGAGAAAAATGTCCGACGACGAGATCATCCTCTCCGAGCTTTCCGACGACGAGTTGGTGCAGCAGATGCACGACGATCTCTATGACGGGCTGAAGGAAGAGATCGAGGAAGGCACCAACATCCTGCTCGAGCGCGGCTGGGCGCCCTACAAGGTGCTGACCGAAGCGCTGGTCGAAGGCATGCGCATCGTCGGCGAGGACTTTCGCGATGGCATCCTGTTCGTTCCCGAAGTGCTGCTGTCGGCCAACGCGATGAAAGCCGGCATGTTCATCCTGCGTCCGCTGCTCGCCGCCACCGGCGCGCCCAAGCAGGGCAAGATGGTCATCGGCACCGTCAAGGGCGACATTCACGACATCGGCAAGAACCTCGTCGGCATGATGATGGAAGGTGCTGGCTTCGACGTCATCGACCTCGGCATCAACAATGCGGTGGAGAAATATCTCGACGCCATCGAACAGCACCAGCCCGACATCATCGGCATGTCGGCGCTTCTGACCACGACCATGCCCTACATGAAGGTCGTCATCGACACGATGAAGGAAAAGGGCATCCGCGACGACTATGTCGTGCTGGTCGGCGGCGCGCCGCTCAACGAGGAATTCGGCAAGGCCGTCGGCGCCGACGCCTATTGCCGCGACGCGGCGGTGGCGGTCGAGACCGCCAAGGACTTCATGAAGCGCAAGCATAACGTGCGCGCTTCAGCCTGATCTTTTCAGCAAGGCGTCTGGCCAACAATCGAAAGCCGCGCCTTGCAGCGCGGCTTTTTTGTTCCCAGCTATTGGAACGGATAGCGGCGTCAGGGTTTGGTCACGGTGTCGTCGATGGCTTTCGCGGTCGATTTGATATCCCGGCCCACGCCGCGGACGGTGTTGGCACAGGCCGTAAGAGCCAGTACGCAAGCAAGGATTGCGATCGGCGCAACGCGTAACAGTTTCATGGACGGTTTATCCCTCTCTCGATAGATTCGCCCCACAGCAACGAAGGCCGTTTCGACCGAGTTCCATGGCCAGGAAACAAAAAACGAAACCGAATCAAGACGACAGGCTGCTGGTCATCGCCTGCGGAATGATTGCGCGCGAAGTTTTGGCCGTCAAGGAGCAGCTCAAGCTCGACCATCTCGACCTGACCTGCCTGCCGGCGGAGTTCCATTTCTACCCCGACCGCATTGCGCCGGCGATGGACAAGGCGATCGAGAAGGCCAAGGCGGACGGCTACCAGAACATCTTCGTCGGCTATGCCGATTGCGGCACTGGCGGCCTGCTCGACCAGGTGCTGGAGAAGCACGGTGTCGAGCGCATGGCCGGCCCCCACTGCTTTGCCTTCTACCAGGGCATGGATGCCTATGCGAAGGTCGCCGACGACGACATGATGTCGTTCTATATGACCGATTTCCTGTGCCGCCAGTTCGATGCCTTCTTCATGAAGCCGCTTGGCCTCGACAAGCATCCGGAGCTGATCAAGGACTATTTCGGCAACTACGAGAAACTGATCTACATCGCCCAGACCGACGATCCCGAACTCGACAGGGTCGCCGAGAAGGCCGCCAAGCTGCTCGGTCTCGTCTATGAGCGCCGCGCCACCGGCTATGGCGACCTGACGGTCGGGCTGGCGCGGGCCGCCGCCCACGCCTGAAGCAATTCTTGAGCCGCGACGCCCTCGAGAGCAGATGACAGGCCGCCCTGAATGGGTAAGTTGTGCGCCACAAGCAACAGCCTGATTCAGCCATCCGAACACGGAAACGTCCCGATGACCCCTCGCCTCCTGCTCGCCGCCCTTGGCCTCCTCTGCCTCGTCCTGCCCGCTCACGCCGACGGCGAAGTGCAAAAGATCATCACGCCGGCCGACAAGGTGCGCCTCGACAAATATGGCGAGACCCGCAAGGCGGCCCTGGCCGAGGCAAAAGCCGGAGAACCCGCAGAGGTCAGTCAACTCGACGCACTGTTGGCAAAGCCGCTGGTGGCCTTCTCCGACAAGGACCTGACCGGCAACTGGCAATGCCGCACCATCAAGGTCGGCGGCATCAGCCCGCTGGTCATCTATGGCTGGTTCAAATGCAAGGTGAGCGACGACGGCTCCGGCTGGCGGCTGGAAAAGATCAGCGGCTCTCAGCGCACAACTGGCCGCTTCTTCGATGATAGCGAGAAACGCGCGATCTATCTCGGCTCCGGCTATGTCAATGACAACAAGCCAAAACCCTATGGCAGCGGCCCTGAAAGCGACCAGGTCGGCTATGCCTTCCGCAACAGCGCCACTGAATGGCGCATCGAATTCCCGGCACCCTACTACGAATCGCATCTCGACATCATGGAATTGAAGCGCTGAGCTGTTGGTCTCTCACAAGCGCGGTCATCAAGATTTAACCCCGCCCGGCACAGAATTGCGCCGGGCTGCGCGGTGAAAATGGATGCGCGCCGGCAGGAAGGCGCACCATGGCTTCAGCTGACAAAGAAAGTGCTGCAATCGTCGTCGTCACCGAAGGCGGGCCGCACATCTGGGCCATTGTCAACGCCGTCGCCGACCAGCTCGGCCCTGTCAGCGTCATCCTCGAAAGCCCTGAATCCAAAAAGCAATTGCTGCTCGGCCGCGCCCGCCGCCAAGGCTGGATTTCCGCCATCGGCCAGCTCGGCACGATGGTGCTGACCAGGCTCGGCAAGCGCTTTTTCGCCAGCCATGCCGAGCGGCTGATTGCCGAACAGAAATTGCGGACCGAGCCAAAGCCGGGACAAAAGATCATCCACGTCTCCTCTGCCAACGCAGCCGATTGCCTGCAGGCGATCGCCGACATCCGCCCGGGTGTGGTGCTGCTCGCCGGCTGCCGGCTGCTGTCGAGGCAGACGCTGGCGCAAATGCCTTGCCCGGTGCTCAACTACCACGCCGGCATCGCGCCGAAATATCGGGGCATGAATGGCGGCTACTGGGCGCTGGCTTCCGGTGATCCCGAAAATTTCGGCACCACCGTGCATCTGGTCGATGCCGGCGTCGACACCGGCGGCGCACTGAAACAGGCGCGCGGCAGGCCCGAGCCCGGCGACACAATTTCAAGCTATGCGCTGCGTCAGGCGGCGTTCTCGCGCGACATCTGCGTCGAGGCGGTCCGCGATACACTGGCCGGCAAGCTGACGACGATCAAGCCGGACCTGCCATCGAGACAGTGGTACCACCCGACCATCTGGTTCTACCTCTGGACCGGCCTCACCAGGCGCGTGTGGTAGGCATTGTCCCCAACGCATTCTGTATGCTATTGTCCTACAGAAAGCGAGATAGCAGATGACCAATATGGCCCCTCTAAGCGTCCGGGTTACCCCAGACGAGCGCGATATCCTTGAAGCCGCCGCCAGTCAGGCAAACACCAATCTCAGCGACTTCATTCGCCGCAAGGCTGTTGAAGCCGCCGAAATGGAGGTGCTGGACAGTCGTATCGTGACTATACCGGCAGCCGATTGGGAAAAGTTCGAGGAATGGGCGAAGTCTCCTCCCAGGAGCTTGCCTGGATTGCGAAAACTGGCAGCGTCAAAGCCAGTATGGCAGGACTGACGCCGCCCCGGCCGCTTGCGGCCGATGATGACAGGGACGGCTTCGACTGCGGCCGCGAGTCACTCAACAGCTGGTTTCGCCGTCATGCCTGGCGCAATCAGCAGGACGGAATTTCGCGAACCAGCGTCATTTTCGATTCGGCCAGCGGCATGGTTGCCGCCTATGTTTCCTTGAGCGCCGGCCAGATCGAACGTGCCTATCTGCCAAAATCCGCGCAGCGCAACCGCCCGGACGCCATCCCGACGATTCTACTCGGCCAGCTCGCCGTGGATCGAAGGTATCAAGCTCGCGGCTGTGGGCGCTCACTTCTCCTCTTCGCACTCAGGACGGCGGTTCGATTGTCGGCGGATATCGGCTGCTTCGGTGTCCTGACACACCCACTTGATGAGAGCGTGCGAGCGTTCTATCGCGGCTTCGATTTCGTCGAAACTCCCTTCGATCCCAAGCGAAGCATGATCGTGCGCATCGCCGACCTCAAAGCAAGTGGTTTCGGAGACGCGCGGCAAGCCTGAACGGACCACCTCGGTCAGCTGCCGGCACGGCCTTCTTCGCGCGCTCACTCCCAGCGTCGTTTTTGAATGCGCGCGCGTCGTCCCATAACAAGCAGCCTCATGGCGCATGCGGCAATGCTCGACACTGCTGAATAAAGCGGTAGAGCGTCCTGTGTGCGTCCAACTGGACGCACGGCGTTCTACGGGAGTGAGAGTTTCATGGCCGATCTGATCGTCGTCTACTGGCGCGACATCCCTGCCCAGGTGATCGTCAAGAAGGGCCGGCAGAACGCCAAGCGCGAACTGCCGCTGCGCTTCACCGAGGCGATCGACATGTGCGCCATGCGCACAGGCGCCGGCGGCACCGACGACTACCTCGCCGAATGGCGCAAGGCCGAACCGGTTCCGGTCGGCGACGATCTCGACGCCGAGGTCGAGAAGGCGTTTCAGGAGCTCGATGCGAAATACGACCGCGAGCGGCTGGTCGCTCTGGTCAAGGCGGGTGGGAAAGAAAATGTCTGAAACTGTTCCTGGCAAAGACGGCCAAAGGGAAATCCAGACGGTTACCCAGGCCACTCTGGTCAAGAAGGCAGCGCCGAAATCCGACTACAAGCCGGCCGACGTGTCGCCGCAGCGGCGCGTGCAGCGCTCGTTTGCCGTCAGGCTGTGGTCGATCCGCCATTCGCGCCTCCTCGAATGGTTCTACTCTCGGTTCGCCGACATGTTCCTGCTTCTCCATCCTTTGTGGAAAGGCCTTGGCTACGGACGCGTCGAGGCGCCGATCAAGTTCGTTGAAAAGCGCGTCAAAGGCTTCATGTTCGACTGCCGCATGTGCGGCCAGTGCATCCTGTCCTCGACCGGCATGTCCTGCCCGATGAATTGCCCCAAGCAGCTGCGCAACGGCCCTTGCGGCGGCGTGCGCGCCAACGGCAATTGCGAGGTCGAGCCCGATATGCCCTGCGTCTGGGTCAAGGCCTGGGAAGGCTCGCAGAACATGGAGCATGGCGACAAGATCCTGACCGTGCAGAAGCCGGTCGACCAGTCGCTGCGCGAAACATCGGCGTGGCTACGGGTGACGGCGCAGTCCGCGGCAGCCCGCGAGGCCGCGGCCAATGCCAAGACCGGAGCTGCCGCATGATCGGCCGCCAGCGCGACGAGAACCCGGCCGGCATCCATCTGCCGCTCGATCCCCTGCCCGGCCACTCCTCACGCGGCCGACTGGAGCGCGTGCTGCGACGCGGCGAATTCGCTGTCACCACCGAGCTCAACCCGCCCGACAGCGCCGATCCGGAAGACGTCTATAACCGGGCCAAGATCTTCGACGGCTGGGTCGATGCCATCAACGCGGTCGATGCGTCGGGCGCCAACTGCCACATGTCGTCGGTCGGCATCTGCGCGCTTTTGACCCGCATGGGCTATGCCCCGATCATGCAGATCGCCTGCCGCGACAGGAACCGCATCGCCATCCAGGGCGACGTGCTGGGCGGGGCTGCGATGGGCGTGGCCAACATGCTGTGCCTCACCGGCGACGGCGTGCAGGCCGGCGACCAGCCCGGCGCCAAGCCGGTGTTCGATCTCGATTCCATGTCGCTGCTCGAAACCTGCCGCATCATGCGCGACAACGGCAAGTTCCTGTCCGGCCGCAAGCTGACGACACCGCCGCAGATTTTCCTCGGCGCCGCCGTCAATCCCTTCGCGCCGCCCTTCGACTTCCGTCCGATTCACCTCGGCAAGAAGATCGCCGCCGGCGCGCAGTTCGTGCAGACGCAGTACTGCTTCGACGTGCCGATGTTCAAAACCTTCATGCAGAAGGCGCGCGATCTCGGCCACACCGAAAAGGTCTTCATCCTGTGCGGCGTCGGCCCGCTGGCCTCGGCCAAGACGGCCAAGTGGATCCGCTCCAACGTGCCGGGCATCCATATCCCGGACGCGATCATCAAGCGGCTGGAAGGCGCGCAGGACCAGAAGAAGGAAGGCAAGCAGCTCTGCACCGACATCATCAATGAGGTGAAGGAAATCCCAGGCGTCTCCGGCATCCATGTGATGGCCTACCGCCAGGAGGAATATGTCGCCGAGATCGTCGATGAATCGGGCGTGCTGAAAGGCCGCCAGCCGTGGAAACGTGAGATCCGCCACGACGACCAGATGGTCGCCGACCGGCTCGACCGCATATTGCATGACGAGATTACCGAAACACAGGTGGACATGGTAAAGACCGCGCACTAAGCCCGGCCGAGCACCAGACCCTGGAACGAAACCAGACACGATATAAAGAAGCACTTTATATCAGGCGGAGAGACTTCATGACCCGTACCATCGTCGCCTCGGCGACACGAGAGATCATCATCGGCTTCGACCAGCCCTTTTGCGTCATCGGCGAGCGCATCAACCCGACCGGCCGCAAGAAGCTGGCCGCCGAGATGATTGCCGGCAATTTCGAGACCGTCATCAAGGACGCGCTGGAACAGGCCGCCTGCGGTGCCACCATGCTCGACGTCAATGCCGGCGTCACCTCGGTCAATCCGAACGAAACTGAACCGGGCCTCCTCGTGCAAACGCTCGAGATCGTCCAGGGGCTGGTCGATTTGCCGCTGTCGATCGATAGCTCCGTTACTGCCGCCATCGAGGCAGCCCTCAAGGTCGCCAAGGGCCGCCCATTGGTCAACTCCGTCACCGGCGAGGAAGAAAAACTCGAAGCCATCCTGCCGCTGGTCAAGAAATACAATGTGCCGGTCGTCGCCATCTCCAATGACGAGACGGGCATTTCGATGGATCCGGATGTACGCTTCGCCGTCGCCAAGAAGATCGTCGAGCGCTGCGCCGATTTCGGCATTCCGGCGCATGACGTCGTCGTCGACCCGCTGGTGATGCCGATCGGCGCGCTGGGCGATGCCGGCCGCCAGGTGTTTGCGCTGCTGCGTCGCCTGCGCGAAGAACTCAAGGTCAACACCACCTGCGGCCTCTCCAACATCTCGTTTGGCCTGCCGCACCGCCACGGCATCAACGCGGCCTTCATCCCGATGGTGATCGGCGCCGGCATGACCTCGGCAATCATGAACCCGGTGCGGCCGCAGGAAATGGAAGCCGTGCGCGGCGCCAATGTGCTCAACGGCACCGACGAGAACTGCACCAACTGGATCAGGACCTACAAGGACTACAAGCCGGCCGAAGGTGGCCAGGCGGCTGCCGCGCCCGTGGCGGTCAACGCTCCGGGCGAAGCTGGCGGCAATGGTGGCCGCCGGCGCGGCGGCCGTGAAGCCCGCATGGCCAGGGGATAAGCGCGCAATCGTGAATTCGCCTGCCAACATCACCGATCCGCTCGTGCTGTTCATGCCGTCGGGCAAGCGCGGGCGGTTTCCGGTCGGCACGCCGGTGCTCGATGCCGCGCGCCAGCTTGGCGTCTATGTCGAAAGCGTCTGCGGTGGCCGCGCCACCTGCGGACGCTGCCAGATCGAGGTGCAGGAAGGCAATTTCGCCAAGCACAAGATCGTCTCGTCCAACGACCACATCTCGCCCAAGGGCGCCAAGGAAGAGCGCTACGAGCGCGTGCGCGGCCTGCCCGAACGCCGCCGTCTCTCCTGCTCGGCGCAGATCCTCGGCGACCTCGTCATTGACGTGCCGCAGGACACCGTCATCAATGCGCAGACCATCCGCAAGGATGCCGACAC
Organism: Mesorhizobium sp. PL10; assembly: GCF_053714315.1. Lineage (NCBI taxonomy): Bacteria > Pseudomonadati > Pseudomonadota > Alphaproteobacteria > Hyphomicrobiales > Phyllobacteriaceae > Mesorhizobium > Mesorhizobium sp. PL10. The sequence goes on from NZ_JBSKBR010000003.1 coordinate 405,201, forward strand.
CAGGGTCATCGCCCGCGATGCGGCGATCCGCATGTGCTATGTCGAGATCGAAGAGCCCGACATGCACAAGCCGCTCGGCGATCTCGACCGCCTGAAGATCGCCTTGATGAAGGATTGGGGCTTCAAAAACCTCGAATTCGATTTCTACCTGATGCCGCAGGTGCAAGGCATTCTGCGGAAGGGCAACTGGACCGCGACCGCCGCCATCCACAAGGATGCCGAGAGCGACATCGCCCGCGTCATCGCGCTGTGGCCCGGCCTCAAGAACGAGGCCTATGGGCTGGCCTGCGACATTGGCTCGACCACGATTGCCATGCATCTTGTGTCGCTGTTGTCAGGCCGCGTCGCTGCTTCCTCGGGCACGTCGAACCCGCAGATTCGCTTCGGCGAGGATCTGATGAGCCGCGTCTCCTATGTGATGATGAACCCGGACGGCCGCGAAGGCATGACGGTCGCGGTGCGCGAGGCGATCTCCGGCCTCGTCGACAAGGTCTGTGCCGAAGGCAATGTCCAGCGCAACGATATCCTGGACAGCGTCTTTGTCGGCAATCCGATCATGCACCATCTGTTCCTCGGCATCGATCCGACCGAGCTCGGCGGCGCTCCCTTCGCGCTCGCCGTGTCGGGTGCCGTGCGCATAAAGGCTAGCGACATCGGCCTGAAGCTCAACCAGGGCGCCCGCCTTTACATGCTGCCTTGCATCGCCGGCCATGTCGGCGCTGACGCCGCGGCCGTGACTTTGTCGGAAGGCCCGCACCGCCAGGACGAGATGATGCTGATCGTCGACGTCGGTACCAATGCCGAGATCGTGCTCGGCAACCGCACGCGCGTTGTCGCGGCGTCCTCGCCCACTGGTCCGGCCTTTGAGGGCGCTGAAATCTCCGGCGGCCAGCGCGCCGCCCCCGGCGCCATCGAGCGCGTGCGCATTGATCCCGACACGCTGGAACCAAAATACCGCGTCATCGGTTCCGAACTTTGGTCCGATGAACCAGGCTTCCTCGACAGCGTGCAGGCGACCGGCGTCACCGGCATTTGCGGCTCCGGCATCATCGAGATCGTCGCCGAAATGTACCTCGCCGGCATCATCTCCGAGGACGGCGTTGTCGATGGCTCCCTTGCCGCCCGCTCGCCACGCGTCACCGCCAACGGCCGCACCTTCTCCTATGTGCTGAAGGAAGGCGAGCCCAAGATCACCATCACCCAGACCGACGTGCGCGCCATCCAGCTCGCCAAGGCAGCACTCTATGCCGGCACCAAGCTTTTGATGGAAAAGCAGAACACCGAGCACGTCGACCGTATCCATTTCGCCGGCGCCTTCGGCTCCTTCATCGATCCGAAATACGCCATGGTGCTTGGCCTGATCCCGGATTGCGACCTCGACAAGGTGTCAGCCGTCGGCAACGCTGCCGGCGCCGGCGCCCGCATGGCGCTGCTCAATCGCGGCTATCGCCGCGAGATCGAGGACACGGTCAGCCATATCGAGAAGATCGAAACCGCGCTTGAGCCGAAATTCCAGGAGCATTTCGTCTACGCCATGGCGCTGCCGAACAAGGTCGATCCGTTCCCGAAATTGTCGGCGGCGGTGAAATTGCCGCCGCGCAAGACGGTAAGCGAGGATGGCGTCGCGGGCGACGCTGCCCCACGCCGGCGTTCGCGCGAAGGCCACGCGGCCAGGCGCAGTCGGGAATAGGCCGGCCGCCAAGGCTGGCGAATTCTTATAATTTCATTTGTATGCAAATGTTTCCAGATCGCCCCGATCTGGAAACCGAAGCGCTGTTTTCGCGCAATCCACCCGATACAGACGTGAAGCATTTAACGGACACCGAAGGGCGGGCCGGACTATTGCGCCGTCACAACGCTTCAAAGGAGAACAACGATGTTCGAGACCCTCGGCCGTTTTCGCGCGGCCATCAAGCATGCGCAGTCCGTGCGTGCCATGAACAGCCTGCCGCCCGAAGTGCAGAAGGACATCGGCTGGCCCGTGTCGCCGCGCATCGACGCTCAGGCCAATCTGACGCGCCTGATCCTGGGCTCGGGACGCTGATGACATTCGCCGACAAGTTCAAATTGCTGGCCAAACGCTGGGACCGCCGTGTGGTCCCGGCGACCACCGACATCAAGCTGCGCGCTGCGCTGCTGCCCCGGCGCTGATACCGTTTGCGGGAAAACCGCGAACTCGGTTGATCAAACAACCGTGTAGCGTTGGGCCAAATTCTTGACATTTCGGCTGGAGGTACGATCTTCGGGGTAGTGGGGAAATTCTCTTAGTCGGCTGCGGCCGAGCCTGTGTATTCGAATGCCCAGTTTCAAAAGCCATCTCGTTTCCTTCATCCTTCGGCATAGCCGCAAGAAGGCATTTGCCAGTCCGGAAAACCTGCAGCGTTGGATCGCCTATGCGCGCAAGACCGAGGACCATCATCCGCCGGCATTGCTGCGTGAGCGTCTCCATATCACCGAGCGCAGCGTCGATGGCTTCCCCGTCTACGAGATCGCGCCGAAGGCCGGCGAGCGCAGGCGCATCCTCTACATGCATGGCGGCGCCTATGTCTTCCAGATCACCTCCTACCATTGGGGGCTGATCGCCGAGATGGCGGAACGGTTGGGTTTCGGCATCACAGTGCCGATCTACCCCATCGCGCCCGAACACGATTTCCACGCCATGTTCGGCATGGTCGGCGACGTCTACCGTCAGATGCTGGATGAGACGAATGCCGAAGATATCGTTTTCATGGGCGATTCCGCCGGCGGCAACATGGCCGTGGTGCTGACCATGATGGCGGCCGAGGAAGGCCTGCCCCTGCCGTCGCGCCATGTGCTGATCTCGCCCGGGCTCGACATGTCGCTCGCCAATCCCGAGGTCTTCGAGGCCGAGCGCAACGATCCGTGGCTGGGCATTCCGGGCGGCCTGGAAGCGATCCGGATGTACAGCGCCGGCATCGATAGCCGCGACTGGCACATCAGCCCGCTCTACGGCGATCTCTCCGTGCTGCCGAAGACGCTGTTGCTCGCCGGCTCGCGCGACCTGCTCAGCCCCGACAATCTGATCTTTGCCGAGAAGGCGCGTGCCGCCGGCGTCGATATCGACGTGGTCTACGAGGAAGGCATGTTCCACGTCTGGCCGCTGATCGAGATGCCGGAGACGCGCCGCGCCAGGGACAGCATCGTCACTTTCCTTGCCGGCGACCCAGCGAAGCAGCGCGCCAACGCGCGGCGCAGGACGCGAACCGCCTTTACGGCGCGCCCCGCGGAAGCGGCGGAATAAGCAACTCCAGGAAAAGTGTGTAGCGCTTTCCCTTGCGCAGTTGCGTCCGACAAAGAACGATCAGAACTTCCCGGTTTCGCGAAACAGTTCGAAGGTCGCGCGGATATGGTCGGCGACCGCCTTCACCGGGGCGCTGGCGTCGGGCGCCACAACCATCGCCAGATTGTAGGTGCCGATGTCGGGCATGCCGTCCTTCGGGCAAAGCTCGACCATGTCGTTGCCGAGAAACGACTTCGGCAGCGGCGCAACCGCGAGATCCGACATGATGGCGGCGCGCTGGCCGGCGGTGTGGGCACTCATATAGGCGATGCGGTAGTTGCGACCCTCGCGACCGAGAGCTTCGAGCGCGCCGGCCCGCCAGGCGCAGCCTTCTTCCCACAGCGACACCGGCAATGGCTCGCGCAGATGCGCGCAGCCGCCCTTGGCGCCGGCCCAGACGATCGGCTCGGTGAGCAGCACCTCGGCGCCGAGTGCGCTCGTCTTGTAGGAGTTGGTCAACAGCGTGATGTCGAGCGCCCTATCGTCCATGCGCCGGCGCAGATTGCTGCTCTGGTCGATGGTGACGTCGACGGCGATCGACGGATGCGACTGCGCGAAGCGCTTCAAGACATGCGGCAGCACGCGCTCGCCATAGTCGTCCGGCGAGCCGAGCCGCACCACGCCGACGATCTCGGGGATGATGAACTTCGACACCACCTCGCGGTTGATCGACAACAGCCGGCGGGCATAGCCAAGCAGCATCTCGCCATCGGTGGTCAGCGTCACCGAGCGCGCATCGCGCGCAAAGACGGAACGGCCGAGAATGTCCTCGAGCTTCTTGATCTGCATCGAGACCGCCGAAGGCGTGCGGAAAACCGCATTGGCCGCGGTGGTGAAACTGCCGGTCTCAGCAATGGCCACGAAGGTGCGCAAGACATCGAGATCGAGCAGTGGCAACGGATGATTGAGTGGGGCGTTCATCGGGATCGACCTTCAATTTTTCTGATGTAAAGCATCATTCCATTTCGTTTGATTGAACATCAGATTGGGAGGATAGTCAACTCCATCGAGGGCAGGACGTGTCATCGCCTCGAAACATCCTGACACGAAACTGCAATCGGTTCGGAATATCCCGGCGACGAAACGCGTTCATGCGGGACGTGCCACAACCAAAGGAGAATGAAATGTCTATCCTGTCATCCATCGGTCGGTTTGCGACCGAGTTCAGCGCGGCCCGCGCCCGCTTCCAGACCGAACGTGCGATCCGCTCGCTGCCGATCGAACTGCAGAAGGATATCGGCTGGCCTGAAGCTGCCGACACCAAGACCGGTGCACGCCACGGCGTCGGATCCTGGGCTGGAGCAAAGTAAACCATTGTGTACCATGTGCTGAAGGCCTGCCGCGCGCACCAGCCCGGCAGGCCTTCTCTATTTTAGCACCAGCCCTTGCTGAAAATTATTTGCACTCAAATGACTTTTAGAGCCATGCGGCCATTGCATGCCGCTTATGTGCAAGTTGCATAGCGCTTGAGCGCCGCGGTTAAAATGTTGTAAGTAAACATAAATTCTGAGCATCATGCACAAAAATGTCGCAATCGATGTCGCTTTTCTGATCTAGCGCTTCGCATTTGCGATTTAGTTTTCCCTCACGCAAGCCTATATGAGCCCCAGCAAACGAGCTGCCCCACTCCATCAAGCGAAGGCGACCCGTCTGAGCAACCGATAGGAGATGATGATGAAGCTTTTTGCCCGCCTCTTTGCCCGCCGCGAAATGAACCTGACGACCGCTCTCGAGCGCCAGCGCCTTGCCAACACCATGCCCGGCCAGACCGGCGCCATGAATGCGGTGCGCCTCGGCTTCGTCGCCTGAGATAACGGCTGCCGCGCAGCGCTTCCCTGCCGCTGCCAACAGCGGATAACAGCGCCGCTTCGGTTTGACCGAGGCGGCGTTTTTCGTTCCGAAGCCGATGTTGCCGGATAGCGATGCTCAATCCGGCGGCAGCCCGTGCCTATCGTCCCGGACCATTGCCCATTTGCGACCCATGTCGCAAATTTAGTTGCCGCTTGGCCTTCTAGCCGATTGACAGGAATGGTTTTTCCTGATGTCGCTATGCTGTTCGCGACATCCTGTTCGCGCCATGGCTGCGTGAGGTTCCCTTGAACGCCGTAAAGCATCCGGTCAAACGATCGTTTGTATTCTTCCTCGTCCCCGACTTCACCATGATCGCCTTTGCGACGGCGCTCGACCCGCTGCGCTCGGCCAACCGCATGCTTGGCTATGAGGCCTATCGCTGGCGCCTCGCCAGCATTGACGGCAAGCCGGTGCGCGCCTCCAACGGCGTCGAATGTGCCGTCGACACCTCGCTCGAGGAAGAGCGCAAGAAAATGGCAGGGCCGGATCGGCCGAATATGGCCATCGTCTGCAGCGGCATGAATGTCGAGCGGTACCAGAACAGGTCGGCCTTCGCCTGGCTGCGCGAGGAGTACAACAGAGGCGTCGCCGTCGGCGGCCTGTGCACCGGCGCGCATATCCTTGCCGCCGCCGGCCTGCTCTCCAACAAGCGCTGCGCCATCCATTGGGAAAACCTGCCGGGCTTCTCCGAAGCCTTCCCGAAAGCCAACGTTTTTGCCGACCTCTTCGAAATCGACCAGAACATCTACACCTGTGCCGGTGGCACCGCCGCGCTCGACATGATGCTGAAGCTGATCGGCGACGATTTCGACGACAATCTGGTCAACCGCGTGTGCGAGCAGGTGCTGACCGACCGCGTGCGCAGCCCGACCGATCGCCAGCGCCTGCCGCTGCGCGCGCGCCTCGGCGTCCAGAATTCCAAGGTGCTGACCATCATCGAGCTGATGGAAGGCAACCTCTCCGAGCCGCTGTCGCTGATCGAGATCGCCGACCATGTCGACCTGTCGCGCCGTCAGATCGAGCGCCTGTTCCGCACCGAGATGGGGCGCTCCCCTGCCCGCTACTATCTCGAGATCCGCCTCGACCGCGCCCGGCATCTGCTAATTCAGTCGTCAATGCCGGTGGTCGAGGTTGCCGTAGCCTGCGGCTTCGTCTCGGCGTCGCATTTCTCCAAATGCTACCGCGAACTCTACGCCCGCTCGCCGCAGCAGGAGCGCGTCGACCGCAAGCAGCTTTTGGCCGCCTGAGTCCCTTAGTGGGCGTCGAACATCCAGCTCCGGTCGCGCCACATTTTTTCGCCGACCTGGCAGTCGGAGGGGCGGTCCTGCGCCAGCACCACCGGTGGATGCACGGCCTCTTCGCTCGCCCATTGCGAAGTGGGACCGGCCAGTTCCAGCACGAGCTTGCGGCGGATCGCTTCGGGAAACTGCGTCCAGTCATTGACCGGGATCATGAAGGCGCCGGGGCCGCCGATGACGCAGTCGCTGTAGTAGCGGTCGAGATTGTTGACGTCAAAGCCGCCAAACCCGTTGCCGCGCGTCATCAGCGGCAGGCCATTGATGATGATGCCTTGCTTGACCACCGCGTCGCGGGCGATGTCTACGGGCGCGCCCTGGTTGTTGGGGCCGTCGCCGGAAATATCGATGACGCGCTTTGTCCCCTGGAAGCCGCTCTCCGCAAAAAGATCGCTGCCGAACTCCAGCGCGCCTGAAATCGAGGTTCGCCGGGCGCTCGCCGGCGGATGGGCGGAAAGCTGCGCTGCCACCCGCTCGGCATCGGCGCGGTTGGCGATCACCGTCCACGGCACGACGACCACCTGCGTGGTTGCTCCCGCCCATTCGACATAGGTGACGGCGACTTTGCCATAGGCGCCGTCGGCGATGGCCTGCAGCACATTGCCGTGCGTCAGTGCCGCCGCATAGCCGTGACGCTGGATTTCAAGTTCGCCCGGCGACATGGACAGCGACACGTCGACCGCCAGCACCAGTTCGACATCGACCGGCTCGGTTGCCTCAACCGGCGGCGTCAGCCAGAGCCCCAGCGCCAGCGCGGCACTGCCTGAAAGGAAATGTCTTGCGCGCGGAAATGCAGACATGCCCCAGGGTAAGCGAGAATCGGCTGCTGACAAAGGGAAAAGCCGGAACTGCGGGCTCTGCGTCTAATCTCGGAACAGCAGCCGCGGTTCGGCCTTATTTGTTGACAGGCCACCCACATTTGCCGCGCCATTCCACGTCGTCAGCCCCTGCCTTTGCCGCTTCCGGGCTCGCACGGGTCTTCGTTCTGCCGGCGCCACGCAACGCTCTCCAGTTCGGCCTGAAGGATGGCGGGAGCCACAACAGGATACCCACCGCGGCAGCCGGCAGGATCACGGCAAAACGCAACACAGAGAGCACGACACCGCAGAACCCGACGATACGCGCCGCCCGCCCCTCGCCAAAACGGCGCGCAAGCAAATGCCGGGCGATCATTCCGCCATCGAGAGGGTATGCCGGCAGGATGTTGAGAATGGCCAGAGCCCCATTCAAGAGGGCGCCGACCCACAGCGTCCATGACAGATAGGTGATCGGCATTGGTGGCGGCGCACTGAACAGGCTGCCCGCCTCTATGGCCGCCGGAGGCCTGTCGAGAAGATAGTAGGAGGCAGCGAAAAAGACCGCCAGCAGGATGTTGGCCAGGGGTCCGGCAAATGCAATCCACGCCCATCCATACGATGAGGTTGCGCCACGCTTGAAGTAGGCAACCCCGCCAAACAGATAGAGCTCTATCCTGTCGGTGCCGATACCTTGCCGCCGAGCGGCCCACGCGTGCGCCAGTTCATGCAGGAGCACCGATACGAAGAACAGCGCGGCAAAGATCGATGTGTGGATCAGCGCGTTTTTGGGGCGCGTCGACCACTCGTGCACGAAGGGGAGGATAATCGGGATGGCAAAGGTCCAGCTGACGCGAACGGGGATGTCCCCCTTAAGGTTGAACACCAGCGCATCGTTCTTCCTGTCCCAGCCAAACCGCCGCAAGTGCTTCACTCCGCCTCGTGCAACGGTAGGCGGAAATCACCTGTTTAAAAAGAGAAAAGCCCGGCAAAGCCGGGCTTTCGTTCACTTGCTTCCACCACGCAACACCAGCCACGCTGCCGGGGAACTGGCGGTTAACTCCTCGGCTTCAAATTCTCCGGATCGTAGAGCGGCTTGTAGCCGACGGCCGCGACCTCGACCGGATAGGTCTCGCCGAAATATTCGATGGCGAGCTTGCGGCCTTCCTGAGCTTGGGCCCAGGGCAGATAGGCGAGGCCGATGTTCTTGCCGATGGTCGGGCCATAGGCCATCGACGTCGTGAAGGACCGGCGGCCGAGTTCGTCGACCAGCGTCTCGCCCGTGTTCGGGTCCATCACCGGCATCGTGCCGACGGGATAGCGGGCAACACCCTTCGAATCGACGTTCTCTTTCATCACCAGCGTGCACAGGATCGCCGGCTGATGCTCGCGGGCGCGGTACTCGACATGTTTCGCCTTGCCGCAGAAATCATTCTCCTTGACCTTCGGACGCGCGAGATCGGCTTCCAGCAGATTGTATTCGGTCAGGAGGTCGGCGTTCTGCAGACGCAGGCTCTTTTCCATGCGGCGCGTGTTGGCATAAGTCTCGACGCCGAACGGCATCACGCCGGTCGAACGCAGCGCATCCCAGACGGCGAGACCGTCTTCGTAGCGCATATGCAGCTCCCAACCCTGTTCACCGACATAGGAGATGCGGAAGGCGGTGACATCCTTGCCGCCGATCCTGACCGGCTTGATCGCCGCGAACGGGAAGTTCTCGGGCGACAGGCCGTCCGGATTCTCGACCACCTTCTGCAGCGTCGCCCGTGCGTTCGGACCCCAGATGCCGATGGTGACATATTTTTCCGTCACGTCGGTGATGGTGACGTCAAAGCCTTTGTCTTGCGCGGTACGCTGCATGTAGCGGAAATCGCGCGGGCCGGCATCGGCGCCATCGATCAGACGGCAGCGATCGGCCATGCGGATCACCGTGAAGTCGGCGCGCACCATGCCTTCCTCGTCGAGGAAGTGGGTATAGATGCCCTTGCCGATGTTATTGTCGCCGCCGACCTTGGCCGCGCAGAGCCATTCCAGCAGCGCGACATGGTCGGGTCCCTCAATGTCATACATGGAGAAATGCGACAGGTTGACGATGCCGCAATCCTCGCTCATCGCCAGGTGCTCGGCATTGGACACCCGCCAGAAATGGCGGTTGTCCCACTCGTTCTCACGCACGGGAACCCGGTTGCCATACTTCTCCAGCAGATGCTCGTTGGCGGCGTAACCATGCGCGCGCTCCCAGCCGCCGAGCTCCATGAAGTAGCCGCCGAGTTCCTTCTCGCGCTCCCAGAACGGCGAGCGCCTGATGTTGCGGCCTTTTGAAAACGGCTCGCGCGGATGCACTGCCGGATTGTAGACCTTCATCGCCGTTTCGGTGCAGCGATCCCAGATGAACTGCTCCTTCGTCTGGTGCGGATAGAAGCGCGCATAGTCGATGGCGTGGTGGTCGATTTCCGTGCGGCCGTCGGTCATCCAGTCGGCGGTCAGCTTGCCCATGCCGGGGCCGTCCTTGACCCAGATGGCGACGGCGTACCAGAGACCCCTCACCTTCTGGCTCTCGCCCATGGAAGGGCCACCATCGGCGGTAACCTGTAAGAGGCCGTTGAAGGAATGGCTTTCGTTATAGCCGAGTTCACCCAGGATCGGCGTCAGCTCCATGGCGCGTTCGAGCGGCCCGATGATCTGCTCCATGTCGAGGTCGCGCTGCGACGGCGACAGCCGCGCCTGGTCTTTTTCCAGCAGGTCGCGCGGATGGCAGAGCCGCGGATTGGTCTCTTCGTAGTAGCCCCATTCGATTTGGCCGCCCTCAGCGGTCTTGGGATCGCCGGTGTCGCGCATATAGGCCGAATTGCCCTGGTCGCGCAGCAGCGGCCAGCCGATCTCCTTCCCGGTGCCGGCAAACTCGGTGTAGGGGCCGAAGAAGGTCAGCGGATGGTCGATCGGCATCACCGGCAGGTCCTCGCCGACCATTTCGGCGATCAATCGGCCCCATATGCCGGCGCAGACAATGACGTAGTCGGCCATGATCGTGCCGCGGTCGGTGACGACACCCTTGATGCGGCCCTCTTCGACGATGAGGGATTTGGCCGGCGTGTTGGCGAAGGATTTGAGCTTGCCCGACGCTTCCGCCTGGTCGACCAGCTTGCCGGCGACCGTCTGCGAACGCGGAATGACCAGGCCGGCATCCGGATCCCACAGACCGCCCTGCACCATCGATTCTTCGATGAGCGGGAATTTTTCCTTGATCTCGGCCGGCTCGATCAGGCGGGCGCGGGTGCCGAAGGATTTGGCCGAGGCGATCTTGCGCTTGATCTCGTCCATGCGGCTGTCTTCGCCGACGCGGGCGACCTCAAGCCCGCCGATGCGGGCGTAGTGGCCCATCTTCTCGTAGAAATCGATGGAGTAGAGCGTCGTCCAGCAGGACAGGAAGTCATGGCTGGTCGTGTAGCAGAAGTCCGAGGCGTGCGCCGTCGAGCCGATGTCGGTCGGGATGCCCGACTTGTCGATGCCGACAATGTCGGTCCAGCCGCGTTCGATCAGATGATGGGCGATCGATGCGCCGACAATGCCGCCCAGGCCGACGATGACGACCTTCGCCTGTTTCGGAAACTCTGCCATTGACCGCTGCTCCAAAGGAATACGCAGGCGCGCCGGCGCCCGTTCGAATGGCGCACAATATGCAGAGGACGACGACCGAGCTACCGCCTGTTTGCGACACGCCACAAGTACGGCGCGACGGCGGACGCAAGCTCGCCGTCAAAGCCTTTTGTCGTCAGGCGAAAGCCCAGATATCCTCGGCCTGGAAACCGACCTGGTAGCCTGCGGTCTTCAGCTTGACCACGACATGGCCGATTTCCGTTGCCGGCAGCGCGCCGACCTCGACCTTGATCATGCCGGGGCGGTAGCGCTTGAGGTCGAGCTGTTCGAAGACGATCCAGTCAGCGCCCTCGCAATCGACCAGAAAGGCGTCGATGTGCGTGACGCCGTTGCGATCGAGCAGCGTCTGCAGGGTTTCCGACGGCACCTCGATATCCCTGAGGTGCGGCGCAAACTTGTTGAAATTGGCGTCATCCTCGCCCCAGGCATTCTTGCCCGACATCAGATTGGTGTCGGTTACCGACGAGCAGCCGATGAACTCGATCGGCAGCGTGCCGGCCTCGAGTGCTGCGGCATCGAAGGTGTGGACGGTGATCGTCCCCTTGGTCTTCGTCACTGCCACCGGCTCGATGACGAAGCGTTCCGTGTCGGGATAGTTGGCGCGCAGCCGCTTCTGATTGTAAGGAATCGGCTCGACCAGCACGGCCCGGGCGCGCGGAATGCGATGCAACCAAGGTGTGACGTCGTCGAACAGCGCGCCGTCGCAGGCGCCGACATTGACCATCTGGAACGGTTGCCCGCCACTGAGGCGCGCCTTCAGCGCCGCCTTGGCCAGGAATTTTGTGCCGCGCAACGCCGGTCCGCGATCGAGCAGACCGGCGGGCAGACCGAGTGAAAGGGCAATGCGCGCCAGGCCGGATACAGAACTCAAGGCTTATCTCCTGGTATGACCTGCAAGGCGATGGGCCGCCTTCCAGTCAAGCTTGCCGATGCCCACAGCGCCATGATCGGCCCCACCAGCAGCAGGAACGGCGGCAGAAGGTTGGGGAAGTAGATGCGGGTATCGTGGATCGGGAAGACGGTGAATTTCGCCAGCACGCCGAGCACAAGTGCGGCAAGCAGGATGCCGGCGCGGCGTTCGAGCCGAAAGCCCGCGCGGCTGAGCGCAAACCAGCCGGCCAGCGCGAGCACGCAGACGCCAACCCAGCTGTTGACGCTGATGGCGCGAATGAAGGAGGCGGCGAACGCCTTGAGATAGGCGCCAACCGAGAACGGCGGCTCGAACCCGTCCATATTGTAGTGCTGCTCGATGCTGGAGAACCACAGATGCGGCCACCAGCCGGGATGCTGCGCCCAGTGCGAGATGGCGAAATAGGCGATAAAGGAAGCGGCAAAGCCGGCCAGCGCGCCCCATGCCCGCTGCCGGAACACCAGCAGCAGCACGGCGAAGATGGCCAGGAAAACAATGTTGTCCGGCCGCGCCATGAAGGCGAGGAAGAGCAGGACGGCCGTTGCCGCTTCGCGGCCGCGCACATAGGCAAGCAACCCGCTGAGGAACAGCGCCGAGCACAACAGATCCGGCGTCGAGGCGCGTGCCGCATCGCCGAAATCGCCCATGATCAGCACCGCGCCAACCAGGGGCGCCAGCGCTAGCGCGCCTTCGGTTCTGAGCCACAGCAGCACGATCATCCCGAACAGCAGCACCGAGGCGACTTGCAGTACCCGCATCGCCTCGACCGGCGACATCACCGCGCTCAGCGTCGACAACATTTCGGCGTAGAGGAACTTGATCCGGTACATGCCGAGCAGCGAATGGAAGTCGGCGGCATTCTGCGCCATGTGGCTGCGAAAGCCGCCGCCATCGTCGGTCAGCGCCTTGTAGTCGGCGGCCGACACGCCGGCCTGGACCGTGCTGTAGGCATAGTCATGCAGCGCCTGTGCATCCGGGTAAGCGCCCTCCTCGGCAATGGCCAGATAGGGCAGCATGTCCCAGTTTGCGTTGGGCATCGTCCAGGCGGTGAACGCCGTGAGCAGGATGTAGAGCGAAAACGCCGCCGCCCCGATCGGTGCTGCCCATCGCGCATAAGTCCCCTCGCCCCACGCCAAGACGGCCGAGGTCAGCCGGTCGAGTGCGTTTTGCGGGGCGGGAGATTTGCTCAGCATCGTCAGGACTTCGCTCAACGGACCTGGCTTTTGACGAAATCCTTCACGATTGACACGATGCCGCGCGACAACAGGCTGTCGAAGGCCTCGACGAAGCGGTCGACATGCTCGCGCTGGCAGATCAGCGGGGGCTCGAGGCGGATGACATTCCGGTTATATTCGGTGAAGGCGACCAGCACGTCATAGTCACGCAAAAGCAGCGAACCGACGAAGCCCGACAGCGAGCCCTTCAGCTTGTCGTCGAGCACGCTGACGATCGGCCGCAGCACCATCGGCAAGGTCTGCGAGAAATCGTGGAACTCGAGCCCGACCATAAAGCCCTTGCCGCGCACATCCTTGATGATCTTCGGATATTTTTCCTTCAGCGCCTGCAGCCGCTGCAGCAAATAGTCGCCGGTCGAGGCGGCATTGTCGATCAGCCCCTCGTCATAGAGCACGTTGATGCCCTCGATCGCGGTGACGCAGGCTTCGCCCATGCCGCCGAAGGTCGCCATGGCATGGATCATCGCCGTCTTCGGCGTGCCATAGGCCTTCATGTAGACCTCGCGTCGCGCGATCATCGCGCCGACCGCCGCCTTGCCAGCGCCGAGCGACTTGGCCAGCGCCGTCACATCCGGCACGACGCCGTAATGCTCGAAGGCATAGAAGCGGCCGGAACGGCCATAGCCGCACTGCACTTCGTCGGCCACCAACAGCACGCCGAACTGGTCGCACAGCGCGCGCAGCTTCTGCCAGTACTCGGCAGGCGCCTGGATGATGCCGCCGCCGCCCTGGATGGTTTCCAGCACGATGACACCGACCTCCGGGTCGGAGCGGAACAACCGCTCGACCGCGTCGATATCGGCGAACGGAATGCGCACCGTATTCTCCGCCATCTTGAAGTCGGCGCGGTAGAGCTGGCCGTCGGTGATGCCCAGCACACCCTTGGTCTTGCCGTGGAAGGAGTTCTCGGCATAGACGATTTTCGGACGCTTCGGCCCGGCGGCGCGCTCGGCAAGCTTCACCGCCGCTTCCATCGCCTCCGAGCCGGACGAGCCCAAAAACACCATGTCGAGATCGCCGGGCGAGCATTTGGCGATGTTGTGGGCAAGCGCAGCTGCATATTGCGACATGAAGGCGATGGCGATTTCCTGGCGCTTTTCCTCCTGGAACTTGCGGCGAGCCTCCAGGATGCGCGGATGGTTGTGGCCGAAGGCCAGCGAACCGAAACCGCCAAAGAAGTCGAGGATCTTGCGGCCGTTCTGGTCGATGTAGAACATGCCTTCGGCGCGTTCGATCTTGATCTTGTGGAAGCCGAGCAGCTTCATGAAGTGCAACTGGCCCGGGTTGAGATGCGCCTTGAACAGGTCTGTCATGCGCGTGACATCCATCGCCTTCGCCTGCTCGACGCTGATCAGTTCGGGCTTGGCAACAGTGGTGGGCGACAGCGCCGGCGCACTGACCATGTTGCGCGCGTTCGTCTGCTCAGGCTTGGCCATGACGGTCATCTCGGAGTTCTCCTGGTCGTCCCATCTTTACTCGGCGGGGACATGATTGGCGGTGACGGCAAGACCGTCCTTCTTGGCGCGGTATTCGCTGTAGGCGGCGATCAGCATGTCCTCGTCGCGATATTGCGGCACCCAGCCGAGGTGGCGCTCGGCCTTGGACACGTCGAGCACACACTCCTCATCGGCGATCAGATATTGTTCGGGATCCATGATCGGCATGTTCATGAGATCGAGCAGGTCGAGCGTGCGCTTGACCGCCCAGCCCGGCGTCGGGATCAGCAGCGATTTCGACCCGGCATGCTTGATCAGGTCGCCGAGCAATTTCTTCACCGGCGGCGGATTGAGCGAGCCAAGATTATAGGCCTCGTTGGGCACGCCGGCCTTCCAGGCCGCGCGGGCGGCCTCGGCGCAGTCGAACACCGAGATGAACTGGTAGGGGTTCTTGCCCGAACCGATCATCGGCACCGGAAGGTTCCAGTCGATCAGCTTGAACAGTTTTTCCAATATGCCGAGCCGGCCGGGACCGATGATCAGGCGCGGCCGAAACAGCGAGATCGACATGCCGCGCTTGCGCCACTCGGCGGCGAGCTCCTCGGTCTTCTGCTTCGACCAGCCATATTCGCCAAGCGGCGCGACCGGGTGCTCCTCGGTCATCGGCTGGGTCACCGTGTGGCCGTAGATCATGTCGGTGGTGTAGTGGACGAGCTTCGGTGCGCCGGCCTTGTCCATGGCCTGCATGATGTGTTCGGTGCCGTGGAAATTCACCGGGAAGAAGAAGTCGTGGCGCTTGGCGCGGACCTGGATCGGCGACAGCATCTTGGCCGACAGATTGTAGACCATGTCGTCGGCCTTCAGGCCGACCTTGGCCACCGAGGCCGGATCGGTGACGTCGCAGGTGGCGAAGCGGACCGAACGATAATGCGGCAGGTCGCTCTTGACGATGTCGGCAACGACAACCTCTTCACCGTCGGCCACAAGTTTCGGGGCAAGATGACGGCCGACGAAGCCGTCACCACCGAAAATCATATGTCTCATCGAACGGTCTCGTTTGCGTGGATCTGGTCGGGGGTGAGGGAAGCGGTCTTGTCGTCATGTCCGCGCCCGCTTTGCGCGATCAGAACGGTGCCGACACAGATGAAGGCGATGCCGGCAATGCGCCAGGCGTTGAGGTCCTCGCGAAAGATGAAATAGGCGAAGATCGCGACCGCGACATAGGCAAGGCTGAGGAACGGATAGGCAAAGCTGAGCTCGACCTTGGACAGCACATAGAGATGCGAGGCCATCGAGATGACGAAGGTGCACAGGCCGAGGAACACCCACGGGCTGAAGACGATCTGCAACAGCTTCAGAAGCGGGTTGGTGCCTTCGAACGAGATCGGGCCGAGCGACATCATGCCTTGCTTCAGCATCAGCTGCGCCGCGGCGTTGGTCATGACCGTGAACAGAATGAAGACGATATATTTCATATTTTCCACTCGTCGCTTGCAAGCGTCCTATTACAAACCTGCAAACATTTCGTGAAGCCACGACAATGTTTGAACTACGCTGGGATTGGCGGACTATTGACCCCAATTTATCCGAATTCTACCTATTCCGCCGCTTCGACGCGCCCCGGCCGTATGTCGAGCTTTTTCGCCGTCCGCAGCCAGAAACTGGACATGAACGCCGGGTCGCGCAGCGCCTCCAGCCGCTGCCAATCCGGGAAGGACGCGGCGAAAACATCGGCGCTCATGCGCGCATCCTTGTAAGGGTTGACCGCGCCGCCGGCCGCGACCGTGATGCGGTCGAGTTCGCCAAGCAGCGCCAGCGTCTTGCCGCCTCGATTGGGGAAATCGAGCGTCAGCGTGAAGCCGGGCCGAGGAAATGACAGCAGACCCGGCGAGCGGATCGATCCGAAGCGCTTCAGCACGGTGAGGAAGGAGCCCTGCCCGGCTCGCCGTGCGGCCTCCAGCAGCGCCGGCACGGTCTGGCGCGCGGCATTTTCCAGCACCACGCTCTGGTGCTGGTAAAGACCCTTCGGCCCATAGAGCCGGTTCCAGTTACCGACGCCGTCCAGCGGAAAGAAAAAGCCCTGGTAGCCGGTTTGACGCGGTTCTGTTGAGCGCCCTTTCTTCCACCGGTAGGCGGCGTTGAAAGCAGTCAGGAACGGCCGGTTGAGCACATTGAAAGGCGGCTGGACCGGCACCGACAGGCGGGAGCCGGCACGAGACGCCGCATGCGAGCCATGTTCGGCATGATTGCCGGTCAACAACAAACCGCGTCCGCGGCCATGGCCTCCGGCCAGCTGGTCGATCCAGGCGACGGCATATTCATTGGCTTGGTCGGCAGCCTCGGCCAGCTCGAAGAATTCATCGAGATCGGCAAACCGCGTCGCCGTCTCGACAATGTCCAGCGAAGACACCCGCATCAGCCGGATCGAGGCCGACAGGATCAGGCCGGTCAGCCCCATGCCGCCGATCGTTGCCCCGAACAGCCGGGCATTGTCGGTTGCCGAGCAGGTGTAGGTTCGACCGTCCGAGCGCAGCAGCGTCAGCGATTCGACATGGCAACCAAAGGTGCCGCGCCGGTGATGGTTCTTGCCGTGGACGTCGTTGGCGATGGCGCCGCCAAGGGTCACGAACTGGGTGCCCGGAACCACCGCCGGAAAGAAGCCGTAGGGAGCGGCGTGCGCAATGATGTCGGACAGCAACACGCCGGCTTCCGCCTCAATCAGGCCGGTCTCGGCGTTGAAGGCACCGATACGGTTCAGCGGCCGCATGTCGACGACCGCGCCCGCTTCGTTCTGGCAGGAATCGCCGTAGGAGCGACCGTTGCCATAGGCGAGCAAGCCGTTTGCCTTTGCCTTGCCGCTCTTCATCAGTTCGATCGCCGTGTCAGCCGCGACGGTCCGCTTTGCGGCAGGCGTGGCGCGGCCGAAACTCTGGAATCGTTTGCCCGCCATTTCTTACCAGCCTCCAGCGACCAGCAGTGCTGCGCCGATAGCTACGATGATCTGGCTGCGCCAGTCGCGGATGATGAAGACGACTGGATCGTCATTCATCTCGTCGCGGCGCGCCAGAATCCAGACGCGCATGGTCAAATACAGCACGATCGGCGCCAGCGGCCAGACCAGCCAGGGATGCGGATAGAGTTCGCGCACAGCGGCGCTGTCCATGTAGAGCGCCAGCACCAGCGCCGAGGAGAAGGCCGACGCCATGCCGGCCTGGGCGACGATCTCCTGGTCTTCGATGCGGTAGCCGCGGCCTGCAATACGCTCGCCCACCGGAATGGCAGTAGTGCGCAGTTCAACATAGCGCTTCACCAGCGCCAGCGACAGGAAGAAGAAGATCGAGAAGGCGAGCAGCCAGAACGAGACCTCGACGCCGGTCGCCGCAGCGCCCGCCAGCACGCGCAGCGTGTAGAGGCCGGCCAGCGTCAGCACGTCGACGAGAAGCATGCGCTTGAACGACAGCGAATAGGCCGTGGTCACCATAATGTAGCCGGCGAGCACACCCAGGAACTCGATCGGCAACAGAAGCCCGGCGGCGATGCCGATCACCACAAGCACCGCCATCGCCCCGATACCGAACGGGATCGACAGCGCGCCGCTGGCGAACGGCCGGTTGCGTTTGGTCGGGTGATTGCGGTCAAGCGCAAGGTCGAAGAAATCGTTGAGGATGTAGATGGCCGAAGCCACTGCACTGAAGGAGACGAACGCCAGCAGGCACTGCCAGATCATGTTGGCGTTGAAGTATTCGTGCGACAGCACCATCGGCACCGCGATCAGGGAATTCTTCAGCCACTGATGCATCCGCAACATCTTGACGAATGTCTTCAATGTCCTTTTCGGCGCAGGCATCGTTTCGGCGCTATGCGTGGCTTGCCAGCGCTTCGCATGGCGGTCGGGCGCCACGACGATGGCGTCGCGCGCGGCTTCGAAAACCTTGAGATCGTGACGGCTGTTGCCGGCATAGTCGAAACCGCCATCGCCATAGGCGGCGATGAGCGCGTCGCGCTTGCGGACTGAGGTCATGTTGTGCGGACCGTCGGTCGCCAGCACATAGTCGAAGATGCCCAGATGCGCGGCAATCGCCTCGGCGAACTTGCGTGGCGTACCTGTCGCCAGCACGATCTTGCGGCCGTCGGCATGCTCGGCGCGCAGGCGCTGCAGCAGTGCTTCGCGATAGGGCAGCGACGCCGGATCGATGTCGATGCGGTCGGCGATGGCTTGCTTCAGCCGCGCCGGGCCGGCGGCAAGCCAGAACGGTACCAGGAAGATATAGAGCGGATTCTTCTTGAGAAGAATGAACAGGCCTTCCCACAGAAGGTCGGTCGCGATCAGCGTGCCGTCGAGGTCGACCGCAAGTGGGATTGCGTTCTTGTCCGACCGCGCATCCATGTCTGTCCTGTCCTGCTCATAAACCCGTCGCGCCGTATTTGGGCGTCTTCGCATGGGTATAGCGGCGGAACGGCATAGTGAACGTTAAAACGCCTGGTTGCAGCCGGTAGATGCCGCGATATTTCCTGCGTCATTGTTAAGCAATCACTACCACGAACAATAAAAGGCCGGGCATTGCCCGGCCTCTGCAAGAGCTTCCTGCCGACTTTACTTGATGCGGGCAACGCCACCCGAGATTTCGACCGTTTCCGAACCGGTCAGGGCCTCGAGGTCGCCATTGGGCAAGGTGACGAAACAGCCGTTCGGGCAGAATTCCACGGTCTCGCCGGCGGCCAGCGCCAGCTCCGTCTTGCCGCCGCCTTCCGTCACGATCAGCGTACGGGTTTCAGCGTCCTTGTTGACCGCGCTGGCGGCAAAGGCCGAGCCACTCGCTGCGGTAAGAGCGATGGCGACGACGAGCGACTTCCACATTTTGCAATATCGGTGTTTCCACACCGCCTCTGTTGCATTTGGCAAGGCATTCTCGCCTTTGCATGGGAGCTTATATGAGATGCAAGCTGAACCGCAACTGAATGCCGCATTCATGCCGCAATTGGTTTGGAAGGAGCCTGGGGCCCCCTAGCTGGGATCGGGTTTGCGCGCCTTTCGGCCCGGTTTGGCCAGGCGCGCCTTCTCGGCTGCCGCTTCCGCCTCCGCCTGCTCCTTCTCGGCGAACTCGACTTCGATCTTGTCGTCGTCGAGCGGCCATGCCTCGGTCTGTTTGACCTTGACCTCGGCGCGCGGCGTCGAAGGGATCTCGATATGCTCGCTATCGAAGGCATCGAGTACGGCAAAGCGAATATCGTTCTGAACGATCGCGCCGTTCAGCACGTCGGCCAGGAACACGCGGATCTCGAACTCAAGTGCCGCCGACCCGAAATTGGTGAACAGAACGAACGGCTCCGGGTTCTTCAGCACCAGCGCATGGCCGCGCGCGATCTCCAGCAGGATGGCGTGCACCCGCTTGACGTCGCTGCCGTAGGCGACGCCGACCTTGATCTCCACACGTCCGAGCTTGTTGCGGTGCGTCCAGTTGCCGACGGCATTGTTGATCAGGTTCGAGTTGGGCAGGATCACCGACTGCCGCTGGAAGGTCTCGATCTCGGTGGCGCGCACGCTGATCTTCTTGACCGTGCCTGAGGTGTCGCCGGCGACGATCCAGTCGCCGACCTTGAACGGCCGCTCGGCGAGCAGGATCAAGCCGGACACGAAGTTGGACACGACATTCTGCAAGCCGAAGCCGATACCCAGCGAAAGTGCGCCGGCAACGAGCGCCAGGTTGGAGAGATCGATACCCGCAGCCGAGATGCCGACGAGACCGGCAACGGCGACGCCGGCATAGCCGACCGCCAGCCGGATCGAATTGCGCACGCCGGTATCGACCTTGCCGCGCGCCATCACCGAGCCGTCGAGCCAGCCCTGGAACCATCGGGTCAGGAAATAGCCGATGATGAAGACGACGATGCCGGTGAGGATGCCAGTAACCGAAATCGTCACCGAGCCGATGGTGATGCCTGTCGCCAGCTTGTAGGCCCAAGCCTGGATGTCGCCGGGCTGGAACCCCCACATAAACAGGATCAGCGGCAGGAACACCAGCACGATCATCAGGTTGATGGCGACGCTTACGACCAGGCCGAGCTGGTCGAGCGCGGTATCCTCGTAGCCGGCATTGGCCGACAGCCAGCGTCCGATCGAGGTGCCGGCGAAACCGCCCTCCTCGCCGACCTCGCGCGCTGACAGGAAGCCGATATAGGCGGTGACCAGGATAGTGCCGGTGACCACGACTTGCAGCGAGACGAAGATCGCAAGGCCGATATAACCGAACAGCGCCGCCGTAATCGTCGATAGACCCAGCGCAACGGATGTGTAGCGCAGCCAGGCCGGCCAGGGGCGCCAGCTACCGTCGGCTCCCTTATATGGCCTCAGCAACGCCATCAGGATCAGGATGACGCCGACGATGACGGTGGCGACAAAACTTCTGGCGATGGTCAGCGACAATGGCGAACCCATCTTGTCGTTGACGATCGACAGAAAGTTGTTGACGCCGATGACGACCGCCATGGCCGTCGTCAGCCGCACCAGCCAGCGCGCCGGGCCGGTTTCGACCTGGATCAGGCGCCAGTTCGGCATCCGCGGTTCCAGCGCCGCATTGGTCAGGCGATTGACGCAGAACACCACCGCGATGACCGCGGCCAGGGCGTTGAGGAAGACGCCGATGTCACCGCGCAGCACATTGTAATAATTGTAGAGAAAGACAGTCGAAACGAGGAAGGCGCTGACCGCCAGCGTCGGCAGCAAGGTCGACCAGAACGCCACTGACAGCCGGCTGAGATAGGTAGGATCCTCGACCGATGGATCGGCTTCGAAGATGCGCCCGAACAGGCGGCGTCCCCCGACGAGAAGCACCGCCGCCAGCCCCAGCGACATGAATGTCGCTGCAAGCATCGCCTGGAACTTGAACTTGAAGGCAAAGCTCAGCCACGACGATACCGCCCTGAAAAGGTTGGCGTATTCGTCGCGGGCGTCTGAAAAGACCTGCGGGCTCAGCGCATCGGACAGCACATAGCGCTTGGTAAGCCCGCTGCGGAACAGCTCGCTGCGCTTGTTGCCGATCGCCTCGATCAGCGCATTGATACGGATCGACAGGGTCTGCGCGCTGGCAATGACGGCATTGATCTCGGCCTTTTCGGAGGCGAGCGCCTGGCGCTCGCCAGTCACGATATCCGGTTCAGGCGGCTGCCCCGCGGCCGGCGGCGCGCCGATCTGCTCAAGCCTTGAGTTGATCTCCCCAAGCCGCGAACGGAATGCCAGCGCGCTGTTCAGAGCATCGCGCGACAGCTCTTCCAACTGCAGGCGGATGTCGACAAGGGTGGCGTCCTCAACGCCGTCGTCCTGGACCTTCTTCTCCAGAGTGTCGGTTTTCGTCTTCAGGTCCTGGAGGATTTTCTGCTGGTCGGCGACCAGCCCGGCAGGCGCCTGGCCCAGCCCCTGCGCCATCGCGCCGAACGAATGCGGCGCAGAGACAACGAGCGCGAGGATGAGCAGCAGGCGGAAGAAGCGAAAAAACATAATGCTCACGACTCAATCGCGGCAAAGGCCGCTTCTAAAGCGGTCCTTGATAAAGACGCTCATCCCAAGGGGCAAGTCATGGCCAAGTCATGGCGCCAAGTCATGGCGATTGGCGGCCTTGCGGGAGTCGGCCAGTCGAAAAGCCATGGCGCAATCTTGGCTTTGCGCCCGCCGCCTGCTCTATAGTCTGCCGCATCGCACCCGAGCCGGATGATTTCAGGTCTGTTCGACCTGAAGCGATCCGGCTCTGAAAATCAAAGATACAGAGCATGATGTCGTCCGAAAACCGCTTCACACTTTTCGGCATCGTGCTCTAGGGATGGCATGAAGAATGGCGGAATATTCGGCCTTTTCGCTTCTCACGAACGCGCTCAGGGGAAACCAGGACTGGAAGCCGGCCTGGCGCAAGCCGGATCCCAAGGCTTCCTATGATGTCATCATCATCGGCGGTGGCGGCCATGGCCTGTCGACGGCCTATTATCTGGCCAAGGAGCACGGCATCACCAATGTCGCCGTGCTGGAGAAGGGCTGGCTGGGTTCCGGCAATGTCGGCCGCAACACCACAGCGGTGCGCTCCAACTACCTTCTGCCCTCCAATACCCGCTTCTACGAACATTCGATGAAGATGTGGGAGAACCTCTCGCACGACCTCAACTACAACGTCATGTTCTCGCAGCGCGGCTGCCTGAACCTTGCCCACACGCCGGCCCAGTTCGACGACTATGCACGGCGCGGCAACGCCATGCGCCATCTCGGCGTTGACGCAGAACTGATGAGCACGGCAGAGATCAAGCGGCTGGTGCCGGCGCTCGACATGTCGGCCTCGGCGCGCTTTCCCATCGTCGGCGGCCTGATGCAGCCGCGCGCAGGTACTGCCCGCCACGACGCCGTCGCCTGGGGTTATGCGCGCGGCGCCGACCGCCGTGGCGTCGACATCATCGAGAATTGCGAGGTCACCGGCTTCCTGCGCGACGGAGACCGCATCACAGGCGTGCAGACGACGCGCGGCGAGATCCGCGGCAAGAAGGTTGCCGTGGCGGTGGCCGGCAGCACCGGACGGGTGATGCAGCTTGCCGGTGTCGACAGGATGCCGATCGAGAGCCATGTGCTGCAGGCATTCGTCACCGAATCGCTGAAACCCTTCATAGATACGGTGCTGACCTTCGGCATGGGGCATTTCTACATGTCGCAGTCCGACAAGGGCGGCCTCGTCTATGGCGGCGACATTGACGGCTACAACAGCTACGCCCAGCGCGGCAATCTGCCTGTTGTCGACGAGGTGATGAGCGAGATGCTGGCGCTGTTTCCGGGCCTTGCCCGCGTGCGCATGCTGCGCTCCTGGGGCGGCGTCTGCGATATGTCGATGGACGGTTCGCCGATCATCACCACCGGGCCGCTGCCCGGCATGTATCTCAACTGCGGCTGGTGCTATGGCGGCTTCAAGGCGACGCCGGCCTCGGGCTGGTGCTTTGCATACACCATCGCCAAGGACGAACCGCACGCATTCAACGCGCAGTTCACGCTCGACCGTTTTTATCGCGGCCTGGTGATCGACGACAAAGGCCAGGGCGCGACGCCCCGGCTGCATTAGGGTTCAACCAATGCTTATTACCTGTCCCTATTGCGGCCCGCGCGACGTCATCGAATTCACCTATCAGGGCGACGGCAACCGCGAGCGCCCGCAGCCCGCCTCGCAGGACCTCGACGCCTGGAACGCCTATGTCTACGACCGGCTGAACCCGGCCGGCGACCACAATGAGATCTGGCAGCATTCCGGCGGCTGCCGCACGCATCTGAGGATGGTGCGCAACACCGTCACACATGAGATTTCCAGCACCGGCTTCGCCCGCGGCGACCACAATGCCGCCGGCCGGCACAAGGCGGGGGGCAAGTCGTGAGCCCGCGCCGCACCGAGACCGGCGGCCGCATCGACCGGCTGCGCACCATCCGTTTCACCTTTGACGGCACGCCCTACACCGGCCATGCCGGCGACACGCTGGCCTCGGCGCTGCTGGCCAACGGCGTCACGCTGTTCGGGCGTTCGTTCAAATACCACCGTCCGCGCGGCGTGCTCTCCGCCGGTGTCGAGGAGCCGAATGCGCTGGTCACGGTGCTGCGCGGCGAAGTGCGCGAGCCCAACGTTGCCGCGACCATGGTCGAGATCTATGACGGGCTGGTGGCCGTCAGCCAGAACCGATTTCCCTCGCTCGCCTGGGACGTCAACGCCGTCAACCAGCTTGGCGGCAAGATCCTGGCCGCCGGCTTCTACTACAAGACCTTCATGGGTCCGGTCTTCGGCCCGCTGAAAGGCACTCGCTTCTGGATGTTCTGCGAGCATTTCATCCGCCGCGCCGCCGGGCTAGGCCGCGCTGGCATTGCCGCCGACACCTCACGCTACGAGCGCATGAACGCGTTCTGCGACGTGCTGGTTGTCGGCTCCGGCCCAGCCGGCCTGTCGGCCGCAAAGACGGCTGCTGATCAGGGCGCCCGCGTCATCCTTGCCGAACTCGAGCCGCGTTTCGGCGGCTCGGCCAACTGGTCCGGCGAAACCATCGACGGCACGCCGGCCGCCGAATGGGCGGCGCGCACCGTCAGCCAGCTCGAAGGCCATGACACGGTCCGTCTGCTGCCACGCACCACGGTGTGGGGCTATTATGACGGCAACACGCTCGCCGCACTCGAGCGCGTCACCGACCACAAGGAAACGCCCGGGAAAGGTGAACCGCGCCATCGTTACTGGGCGATCCGCGCCAAGACTGTGGTGCTGGCCACCGGCTCCTTCGAGCGGCCGCTGGTATTTCCCGGCAATGACCGGCCGGGCGTCATGCTGGCCCATGCCGGCGAACGCTATGCCAATGACTATGGCGTGCTGCCGGGCGACAGGATCGCGCTGTTCACCAACAATGACAGCGCCTATCGCTCGGCACTGGCGCTGAAGAAAGCCGGCGCGGCCATCGTCGCCATCGTCGACGTTCGCGCCGAACTGTCCGCCGAGATGCGCAGCCTCGCCACCGAGGCCGAAGCCGAAATCCTCTCCGGCCATGCGGTGGTCGCCACCGAAGGCGGCAAGGCGCTGAGTGGCCTCAAGGTGCAGCGCTTCGACATGAACTCGGGCGTGCTGAGCGGCGATATCAGGAGCATCCACGCCGATTGCCTGCTGATGTCGGGTGGCTGGTCGCCGACCATCCATCTCGCCAGCCAGGCCGGTGCCAGGGCAGAATGGAACGCCGACCGCCAAGCCTTCCTGCCGCCGAAACCGACTCGGCAATGGATTGGCGCCGGCGCCTTCAACGGCAGTTTTTCGACCGTCGAAGCCATCGCTGAGGGCCGCGCCGCCGGCCTGTCCGCGGCAGGTGGCGCAAGTGCGCCGGCGGCCTTGCCGGATGTCGAAGCGGCACCCGGCAATCCCGATCCGGCGCCGGTGTTCGAGATCAAGGCGAAAGGAAAGAGCTTCGTCGACTTCCAGCATGACGTCACCGCGGAAGATGTGCGGCTGGCGCATCGCGAGGGTTTTGTCTCGGTCGAGCACCTGAAGCGCTACACCACGCTCGGCATGGCGACCGACCAGGGAAAGAACTCCAACGTGCCGGGTCTCGCCATCATGGCCGAGGCGCTCGGCAAGCCGATCCCCGAAGTCGGCACGACGCGGTTCCGCCCGCCCTATTCGGCGGTGTCGATCGGCTCGCTCGCCGCTGAACGTTTCGGCGATTTGAAGCCCGAGCGACTGACGCCGATGCATGACTGGCACTTGGCCAATGGCGCGACGATGTATTCTGCCGGCCTCTGGTTCCGGCCGATGATCTACGGCCTTGCCGGCGAGACGATCGAGCAGGCTTATGTTCGTGAAGCCAAGGCCACGCGCGAAAGTGCCGGCATCGTCGATGTCTCGACGCTGGGAAAGATCGCCGTACAGGGGCCGGATGCGGCGGAATTCCTCGACCGCGTCTACACCAACATGTTTTCCACCCTTGCAGTCGGCAAGGCCCGCTACGGGCTGATGCTGCGCGAGGATGGGCTTGCCTTCGACGACGGCACCACCTGGCGGCTTGGCGAACAGGATTTCCTGATGACCACCACCACTGCCAACGCCGGCAAGGTGATGCAGCATCTGGAATATTTCCTCGATGTCATCTGGCCGGAGTTGAAGGTGCACGTCACCTCGGTGACCGACGAATGGGCTGGTGCAGCCATCGGCGGGCCGAAGGCACGCGCCATCCTGGCCGCCTGCGTCTCCGGCACTGCGGTAGACAACACAGCCCTGCCCTTCATGGGCATTGTGCACGGCCAGATTGCCGGCGTTCCGGTGATGATTTGCCGGCTGTCCTTCTCCGGCGAGATGGCGTTCGAGGTCTATTCCGGCACCGGCCACGGCACTCATGTCTGGGAAGCGCTGGTCGAGGCCGGCAAGCCGTTCGGGCTGGTCACCTACGGACTGGAAGCGCTGGGCACCATGCGCATCGAGAAAGGCCACGTCACCGGCGCCGAGATCGACGGCCGCACCACGGCGCGCAACCTGCATCTCGACTGGATGCTGTCGAAGAAGAAGCCGTTCATCGGCTCGGCGATGATGGATCGCGAAGGCCTTATCGCGCCGGACCGGCTGCAGCTGGTAGGCTTGGTCTCGCTCGACAACCGGCCTTTCAATGGCGGCGCCCATATCGTCGAGGAACTGGACGAAGCCAACCCGCACGATTCCATTGGCCACATCACCGCCTGCTGCTATTCGCCGGCGCTGGGCAAGCACATCGCGCTGGCCCTGGTCGAGGGCGGCAAGGCCAGGCACGGCACCCGCGCGTTCGTCTCCGATCCGCTGCGCAAACGGTTCGGGCCGGTCGAGATCGTCTCCAACCACTTCTACGACCCGGACGGGAGCCGCATGCATGGTTGAGCGTCAATCACCGCTTGAACCGGTGTTCCATCCGGGTTCGCACGGCAATTTCGAACATGGCGTCGATGTCCTGTTGTCCGAAACCAGGCCGGGATCGATCCTGCAGCTCGCCGCATGGCCCGGCGAGGAGAAGAAACTCATCGCGGCCATCCGCAGTGTCACCGGCCTCGCTCTGCCCGATGGCGCCGGCGGCGGCATCGCCGATGGCGCCAAAGCTGTGTTCGGCTTTGCGCCGGGCAAATTCACCGTCGTCGATGCGGCCGAGGGCCTGGCAGCGGCCTTTGCAAAGGTCGTCACCCCGGCCATGGGCACGGTGACCGATCTGTCGCATGGCCGCACCGCGATCCGCATCGCCGGGCCGAAGGCGGAATGGGTGCTGGCGAAATTCTTCGCCATCGACTTCGCCCTGCCCGCCTTCCCCATCGGCGCCGGCCGCTCGACCACCCATCACGACGTCTTCGCCCAGATCCAGCGCACCGGCGCCGACCAGTTCGACATCTATGTCTTCCGCTCCTTTGCTCGTTCGTTCTGGAAGGCGCTCTGCCATGCCAGCGAGGAAGTCGGCTACGAAGTGCAGTAGCGGACGCGGTAAGAAAGGCTCAGTCATCCGGCTTCTGGCATCAAGGCCAGCCGGTTCTGTCGCTAGAGAATCCTGCCGTGGAGGCCCATGGTGGGAAGCGTGGCCGCCCAACCGGTCCAAGGGGTTTAAAAGAATCCCGTCTCAGAGTCGGCATCGTCGTTTGGTTCGAACATCCCCATGACTGCTGAAATATCCGCCGGCGCCACGGATCGCGCCGATGTGTCGGCCAGAGCCTTGCTCCTGCTGCCGCTGACGGTCGCCTGCGGCGTGTTCATGACCAGCCTCGACCAGAATGTCGTGGTCACCGCCCTGCCCGGGATCGGCGAAAGCCTCGCGCGCCCGCCGAGCCAGCTCGGCCTGTTGATCACCGTCTATGTCGCCAGCCTGATCATCTCGATGCCGCTTGGCGGCTGGGCCGCCGACCGCTTCGGCCTGCGCAATGTCTACTGCTTTGCCTTGCTGGTGTTTGCGGCGTCATCGGCGCTGTGCGGGCTGTCCAACGACATCTGGACGCTGGTCGGCGCCCGTGCGTTGCAAGGCTTCGGCGGCGCCTTGATGGGGACGCTCGGCCAGGTCGTTATCCTGTCGACCTTCCCGCGCAGCCGCACGCTCAAGATCAATATGTATATCTCGCTCGCCGGCCAGTCCGGGCCGTTGGTCGGCCCGCTCGTCGGCGGCGCGCTGACCACCTACATCTCCTGGCGCTGGATCTTCTTCATCAACGTGCCATTCGCACTGGCAGCGGCCGTGCTTGCCGCCTCGCTGTTTCCGACGGTCACCAAACCGGTGCGCACGCCGTTTGATTTTCCGGGTTTCCTGCTGGTCGGCAGCGGCATGGTGCTGCTGGTCTTCGGCATGGATTCGCTTGCCGCGAAAGACGCGAGCAGCAGCATGATTGCGGCTGAGCTGGCGCTGGCGATCGTCATCCTGACGATTGCCTCCTTATACTGCCTGCGTGCCCGCAACCCCTTGCTCGACCTGAAACTGCTGCGCATCCGCACCTTCCGCATCTCCTTCCTCACCGGCGGCGGGCTGGACACGATCGGCCTAAGCTCCGTCGTCTTCCTGCTGCCGCTGATGTTCCAGCTCGGCTTCGGCATGAGCGCGGTGCAGGCGGGATCGCTGACCTTCGTCGCGGCGATCGGCTCGCTGATCATGCGTGTCTTCATGCCGCGCCTGCTCAACCACTTCGGCTTTCGCCGCGTGCTGGTCGTCAACACGCCGATCGTTGCCGCGATGGTTGCCGGCTTCGCCCTGATAGAAGCAACCACGCCGGTCTGGATCGTGCTTGCCTATATCTTCGCCTTCGGTGTTCTGCGCTCGGCGCAATGGGCCTCGACAGGCAATCTCGCCTATTCCGATATTGCGCCGGACCAACTCGCCCGCTTCAGCGCCCTCTACTACATTCTGTGGCAGCTGGCGGTGGCGATCAGCGTCGGCCTGGCAGCCGCACTGCTCTCATTCCTGGCCGGCGGCGGGCCGGCCGTGACCAACGACTTCCGCATCCTGTTCGTGGTTGAGGGCATCATCACGCTCTGCGCGCTGATCGCCTATCTCAAGCTGACACCGCAGGACGGTGCCCATGTCAGCGGCCACGGAGCGCAATTGAGCGTGGAATAGACGTGCACCAGCTTTACCTGGTGCACCCCTACTCGCTGAACGTCACCCACTCTTCCAAAGGCACGCGGTCGGTGCGGAAGTCGTTTTCGGGCTTGGACGTATCCTCATGGCCGAGCGCCATGCCGCAGACGACGATCTCCTCGTCCGGAATGTTCAGCACCGGCCGGATCTGCCGGTGATAGGGTGCGAAGGCGGCTTGCGGGCAGGTGTGCAGGCCCCTGCCCCGCGCCGCCACCATGATGTTTTGCAGGAACATGCCGTAGTCGATCCAAGAACCCTGGTTCAGCCGGCGGTCGATGGTGAAGATCATGCCGACCGGCGCATCGAAAAAGACGAAGTTGCGGTCGTGCTGGGCGCGCATCTTGTCAACCTCGCGACGGCCGATGCCGAGCGCGCCGTAAAGCCCGAAGCCGTTGGCGCGCCGGCGAGTGAGATAAGGCTCGAAGAACTGGGTGGGATAGTAGCGATACTCGTCCCAATCCGCCTTTTCGGCGCGGATGCCGGAATTGAGGATGGCATCGGTGATCTGCTGCTTGATCTCGCCCTTGGTCACATAGACGCGCCAAGGCTGCATATTGGTGCCTGAAGGCGCACGCGCGGCAACGGCCAGAATGGCGCGGATTGTATCGTCGTCGACCATGTCGGGCAGGAAAGCGCGCACCGAACGGCGCGTCAGGATCGCCTCGTCGACAACAGCCGCATCTTGCGCAATTTGGGCTTCTTTTTCCAGCATGGGCCGTCCCTTTGCGCATACCGTCAAGCTGAACGGGCTTCCGGAAAAATCATGCGCCGATTCCAAACCTTGGTCGTCGACCGGACGCCCCCAATTCAACCGTTCGTGGCCGAGCCTTTGCATGAACCGTCAAAATCGCGCAAGCAAATCTTGTGGTCCCATGAAAATCCTCTTGATTTTTTCATGGGTGTGGTTTCTCATGAAATTCACCTCCGATTTTTCATCATGTGACCGCTGTGCCTTCAGCTACCGCCGGAACATTGCAGGGACCTGACGAACGCCTGCTGGCGAGCGATATCCGTGCGCTGCGCAAGGCGCGTGGGCTGACGCTTTCCGAGATCGCGCTGAAGCTCGGCCGCTCCGTCGGCTGGGTCAGCCAGGTCGAGCGCGGCCTGTCGACCCCTTCGCTCGGCGACCTCAGGGCCTTCGCCGACCTGTTCGGCGTGCCGCTCAGCCTGTTCTTCAGCCATGACGTCCCGATCGAGAAGGAGCGCGGCGTCATCGTGCGCGCCGGCAGCCGGCGTACGCTTGGCACAAGCGAATCCGGCCTGGTGGAGGAGCTTCTGTCGCCCGATCTCGGCGGTAGTTTCGAGATGGTGCGTTCGATCTTCGCGCCGGGCGCGGAGCTGAAGAGCGAGCAGCTGCGGCCAACCGAAGAGGCCGGCTACATCGCTTCGGGCATTTTCGAGATCGAGATAGCAGGCGTCTGGCACCGGCTCGTCGAAGGCGATTCCTTCCGCTTCGAGCGCAAACCGTACCGCTGGCGCAATCCCGGCACCGAGCCGGCAGTGGTCATCTGGGTGGTTTCGCCGCCTGTTTATTGAACGAGGGGTTTTGACATGGCCGGTTTGCCTCCCACGGCACGCGTGGTGATCATCGGAGGCGGTGTCGTCGGCACCTCCTCGCTCTATCACCTTTGCAAGGCGGGCTGGACCGACTGCGTGCTCTTGGAAAAGAACGAGCTGACTTCGGGCTCGACCTGGCACGCCGCCGGCAACGTGCCGACCTTCTCCTCGTCCTGGTCGCTGATGAACATGCAGCGCTATTCGACCGAGCTCTATCGCGGCCTCGCCGACGCGGTCGACTACCCCATGAACTACCATGTCACCGGCTCGCTCCGTCTCGCCCACACCAAAGAGCGCATGCAGGAATTCCAGCGCGCCAAGGGCATGGGCCGCTACCAGGGCATGGACATCGACATTGTCGGCCCCGACGAGATCAAGCGCCGCTACCCCTTTATCGAGACGCATGATCTGAAGGGCGCGCTCTACGACCCGAACGATGGCGATATCGACCCGGCGCAGTTGACCCAGGCGCTGGCCAAGGGCGCGCGCGACATGGGCGCGAAAATCGTCCGCTTCTGTCCGGTGACGGGTGTTCGGCGCGAGAACGACGAATGGGTGGTTGCAACCCCGCAAGGCGAAATCCGCTGCGAGATCGTCGTCAATGCCGCCGGCTACCGTGCCGCCGAAGTCGGCAAAATGTTCGGCCGCGAGGTGCCGATGATGGTGATGAGCCATCAGTACATATTGTTCGAGGAAATCCCCGAACTGGTGGCGTGGTCGAAGGAACAGGGCAAGAAACTGCCGCTGCTGCGCGACGTCGACACCTCCTACTATCTGCGCCAGGAAAAGAACGGCATGAATCTCGGCCCCTATGAGCGCAATTGCCGCGCGCATTGGGCGACCCATAACGACCCGATGCCGGAGGATTTCTCCTTCCAGTTGTTTCCCGACGATCTCGACCGTCTCGAACACTATCTGGCCGACGCGGTCGCGCGCGTGCCGATCCTCGGCACCGCGGGCCTCTCCAAGGTCATCAATGGGCCGATCCCCTACGCGCCGGACGGCAACCCGCTGATCGGCCCGATGCCCGGCGTTCCCAACGCGTTCGAGGCCTGCGTCTTTACTTTCGGCATCGCGCAAGGCGGTGGCGCCGGCAAGGTGCTGGCCGAGTGGATCACCGAGGGCCAGACCGAATGGGACATGTGGTCCTGCGATCCGCGCCGCTTCACCAGCTTTGCCGCGGCACCCGACTATGTCGTCGCCAAGGGCATGGAGATCTACGGCAATGAATACGCCATCCAGTTCCCCAGGCACGCCTGGCCGGAAGGGCGCGACCGCAAGCTGTCGCCGATCCACGATCGCATCAAGGCGCTCGGCGCCCGGTTCGACGCTTACAATGGCTGGGAGCGCGCCACCTGGTATGCGCAACCCGGTGACGACACGTCGGAAGAAGCGACGCTCACCTTCCGCCGCGAAGGGCCATGGCACCACCGCGTGCGCGAAGAGTGCCTGGCGGTGCGCGATGCCGCCGGCATTTTGGACCTGCCCGGCTTCTCGCGCTTCAACCTCGAAGGCCCCGGGGCAGCCGAATGGCTGGCGCTGCAGGTCACCGGCCTGGTGCCCAAGCCCGGCCGCATCGGCCTCGTCTATTTTGCCGATGATAAGGGCCGCATCGTCACCGAGATGTCGGTGGTGCGCCATGGCGAAGAGCAGATGACGCTGATCACCGCGGCGGTAGCGCAATGGCACGATTTCGAATGGCTGAAGTCGCGCTTGCCGAAGGACGCAGCTTTCACCCTCACCGACAGGACCGAAGACTATTCGACGCAAATCCTCGCCGGTCCCAATTCGCGCAAGATTTTGGCCGACGTCTGCGATGCGGATCTCTCCCTGCCCTGGCTGACGCATCAGGAAACTACTATCGCCGGCCGCTGGGCGAAGCTGGTGCGGGTGTCCTTCGCCGGCGAACTCGGCTGGGAAATCCACACCAAGGTGGGCGACACATCAGCCATCTTCGACGCCGTCTGGACGGCGGGACAAAAACACGGCCTAAAACCGTTCGGCATGTATGCGCTGGATTCGCTGCGCCTCGAAAAAGGCTACCGCACCTGGAAGGGCGACCTCTCGACCGACTACACGATCCTGCAAGGCGGGCTCGAACGCTTCGTCAAATGGGACAAGCCGGAATTCCGTGGCAAGGCAGCCCTGCAGAACGAAAAGCAGCAAGGCGTGAAGAAGCGCTTCGTCACCCTGGTGGTCGAAAACCCCGGCGATTGCGATGCGCCTTCCGTGTCGACGCTGTGGCATGACGGCAAGATCGTCGGCGAGACGACCTCGGGTGGCTGGGGTCATCGCATCGACAAGTCGATCGCGCTCGGCATGCTGCGCGCCGACCTGGCTGAACCGGATACCGCCATCGAGATCGAGATTTTTGGCGACCGCTTCAAGGCGGTCGTGCAAAAAGACGAGCCGCTGTGGGATCCGAAGAATGAGAGGCTGCGGGCGTGAAGACTGTTATTCTCACCGATGGCGGTATGGGCCAGGAACTGGTCCGCCGCAGCAAATCCGAGCCGACGCCGCTGTGGTCTGCCAGGGTGCTGATCGACGAACCGGATCTGGTGCGCGACCTGCATGCGGAATTCATTCGTGCCGGCGCCCGCGTCATCACCATCAACACCTATTCGGCCACGCCGGAGCGGCTCGCGCGGGAAGGCGCGGAAGACCTGTTCAAGCCGCTGCAGAAGCGCGGCATCGAGCTTGCAAGGCAAGCTTGCGAGCAAGCCGGAGAGGCAACCATCGCCGGCTGCCTGTCGCCGCTGTTCGGCAGCTATGCGCCGGCACTGACCATTTCCTATCAGGACACACTAGACATCTACCGCCGCATCGTTGCCGAGCAGGCGGACGGTGTCGATCTGTTTCTGTGCGAAACCATGGCCTCGGCCGATGAAGCGCGTGCGGCCGTCACGGCGGCATCGGAAAGCGGCAAGCCGGTCTGGGTATCATGGACGCTGGCCGACCACGGCACCCCGCGCCTGCGCAGCGGCGAGGGGATCGCCGCGGCCTCCCGTGCGCTCGACGGCCTGCAGCTCGCGGCACGGCTGGTCAATTGCTGTCGGCCCGAAGCGATCGCCGCGGCACTGCCCGAGCTGATCGATCTCGGCGGCCCGGTCGGCGCCTATGCCAACGGCTTCACCTCTACCGAGGCGCTCAAGCACGGCGGCACCGTCGATGTGCTGCACGCTCGCCACGATCTTGGTCCTGATGCCTATGCCGAACAGGCCATCGGCTGGGTCGAGGCCGGCGCTGGCATTGTCGGCGGCTGCTGCGAGGTCGGCCCGGCCCATATCGCCGCCTTGCGCGGCCGGCTCGAACAGGCCGGTTACAAAATTTCGGGAGTATTCTGATGCCCAGACCCTCATCGCGCATTACCGGCATCGTGCCTTCGGGCAAGGATGGCTGGGAGGTCCATACCGAGGCCTGGGCCCGCAAGGAGGCCGGCCAGGACATCATCATGCTATCGGTCGGCGACCATGATTTCGACACGCCGTCACAAACCATCGAAGCCTGCGTGACGGCGGTGCGCGGCAGCAACCACCACTACACGCCTCTTTCCGGCGTTCCGCGCCTGCGCAAGGCTATGGCGGCGGCATCGACCGCTTGCAGCGGCATCGAGACGAGCCCGGATCAGGTCATCCCCACGCCGGGCGGCCAGGCAGCCCTTTATGCCGCGGTTCAGGCCGTTCTCGACCAGGGCGACCACGCTATCGTGGTGGCGCCCTACTACGCCACCTACCCCAACACATTCAGCGCCGCCGGCGCCAGTTTCACCGTGGTCGAGACGCCGGCCGAGGACGGTTTCCAGCCACGCGCCGACAGGATCCGCGCGGCACTCAAGCCCAACACGCGCGCCATATTGATCAACACGCCGAACAACCCGACGGGCGCCGTCTATTCGCGCGAGCGGCTGGAAGAGCTGGCCGACATCTGCAAAGAGCATGATCTCTGGCTGCTGTCGGACGAGGTCTATTGGACACTGGGCGGCGGCGAGCACATCTCGCCGCGCGGCCTGCCCGGCATGGCCGAGCGCACGCTGGTCATCAATTCGATGTCCAAGAGCCACGGCATGACCGGCTGGCGGATGGGGTGGCTGACCGGCCCGGCTGAGATGATCACGCTTTTGACCAACCTCAATCTGGTGACGACCTACGGCTTGCCGGCCTTCATCTCGATCGCCTGTGCCGAGGCGCTGGAGAACCGGTATGGCGTCAAGGAGATCGCCGAACGCTACGCGACACGCCGCACCGTCCTGCTCGATGCCGTGCGCGGTATGAACAACGTCACCGTGCACGGCTCGGAAGGCGGCATGTATGTCATGCTCGACATCTCCGCCGTCGAGCCGGACGACGAGAAATTCGCCTGGGCCTTTCTCGACAAGGAGAATGTCGGCGTCATGCCCGGCTCCAGCTTCGGCCATGCCGCCGCCGGCCATATCCGCATCAGCCTCTGCCAGCCGGAACCCGTGCTTCAGGAAGCGGCAAAACGCCTGCACCGCTTCGCATCCAGCTATCGCCGCGAGGCCGCATGACCAAGACGATACCCACCAAGGCCATTCCCAATAAAGCGAGGGCCGTGATCATCGGCGGCGGCGTCTCCGGCTGTTCGGTTGCCTACCACCTGGCCAAGCTCGGCTGGACCGACATTGTGCTGCTTGAACGAAAGCAGCTGACATCGGGCACAACCTGGCACGCCGCCGGCCTGATCGGCCAGTTGCGTGGCTCGCAGAACATGACGCGGCTGGCGAAATATTCGGCCGACCTCTACGTCAAGCTGGAGGCCGAAACCGAAGTCGGCACCGGCATGCGCCAGGTCGGCTCGATCACCGTGGCGCTGACCGAGGAGCGCAAGCACGAGATCTACCGACAGGCCTCGCTCGCCCGCGCCTTCGATGTCGACGTGCGCGAGATTTCGCCGAAAGAAGTCAAAGAGATGTATCAGCATCTCAACGTGTCCGACGTCGTCGGCGCTGTGCATCTGCCGCTCGACGGCCAGTGCGATCCCGCCAACATCGCCATGGCACTCGCAAAAGGCGCGCGCCAACGCGGCGCCACCATCGCCGAGAACGTCAAGGTCACCAAGGTTCACACCAATGCCGGCCGCGTCACTGGCGTGTCATGGGCGCAAGGCGAGGATCAGGGCACTATCGAGGCCGACATCGTCGTCAACTGCGCCGGCATGTGGGCGCGTGAACTCGGCGCACAGAACGGCGTCACCATCCCGCTGCATGCCTGCGAGCATTTCTATCTCGTCACCGAGCCGATCCCAGGTCTGACCCGCCTGCCGGTGCTGCGTGTGCCGGACGAATGCGCCTACTACAAGGAAGACGCCGGCAAGATGATGCTCGGCGCCTTCGAGCCGGTGGCCAAGCCCTGGGGCATGCATGGCATCCGCGAGGATTTCTGCTTCGACCAGTTGCCCGAGGACATGGAGCATTTCGAGCCCATCCTCGAAATGGGCGTCAACCGCATGCCAATGCTGGCGACAGCCGGCATCCACACCTTCTTCAACGGCCCCGAAAGTTTTACCCCGGACGACCGCTACTATCTCGGCGAGGCGCCGGAGCTATCCGGCTACTGGATGGCGACCGGCTACAATTCGATCGGCATCGTCTCCTCCGGCGGCGCCGGCATGGCGCTGGCGCAATGGATCAATGACGGTGAAGCGCCCTTCGACCTCTGGGAGGTCGACATCCGCCGCGCCCAGCCGTTCCAGAAGAACCGCCGCTACCTCAGGCAGCGCGTCTCCGAAACGCTCGGCCTGCTCTATGCCGACCATTTCCCCTACCGCCAGATGGCGACCTCGCGCGGCGTGCGTCGCTCGCCCCTGCATGAGCATCTGAAGGCGCGCGGCGCGGTGTTTGGCGAGGTCGCCGGCTGGGAACGCGCCAACTGGTTCGCCCGTGAAGGACAGGAGCGCGAATACCGCTACTCCTGGAAACGACAGAACTGGTTCGACAACCAGCGCGAGGAACATCTCGCCGTCCGCAACAAGGTCGGTCTGTTCGACATGACCTCGTTCGGCAAGATCCGCGTCGAGGGCCGCGATGCCTGTGCGTTCCTGCAAAAGCTCTGCGCCAACGACATGGACGTGGCGCCCGGCAAGATCGTCTACACCCAGATGCTCAACCAGCGCGGCGGCATCGAGAGCGATCTGACGGTGTCGCGGCTGTCGGTAACAGCCTACTTCCTCGTCGTCCCCGGCGCGACGCTGCAGCGCGATCTCGCCTGGTTACGCCGGCATGTCGGCGAGGACTTCGTCGTCATCACCGACGTGACGGCGGCGGAAAGCGTGCTCTGTTTGATGGGTCCAGACGCGCGAAAGCTGATCCAGAAGGTCAGCCCAAACGATTTCTCCAACGAGAAGAATCCCTTCGGCACGTTCCAGGAGATCGAGATCGGCATGGGCCTCGCCCGCGCCCATCGCGTCACCTATGTCGGCGAGCTCGGCTGGGAGCTCTACGTCTCGACCGATCAGGCAGCGCACGTCTTCGAGGCGATCGATGAAGCCGGCGCTGATATCGGCCTGAAACTCTGCGGCCTGCATACGTTGGATTCCTGCCGCATCGAAAAGGCCTTCCGTCATTTCGGCCACGACATCACCGACGAGGACAATGTGCTTGAGGCCGGCCTCGGCTTTGCGGTCAAGACAGCCAAGGGCGACTTCATCGGCCGCGATGCTGTGCTGAAGAAAAAGGAAGCCGGCCTGTCACGCCGGCTGGTGCAGTTCAGGCTGAAAGATCCGCAGCCCCTGCTTTTCCACAACGAGGCCATCCTGCGCGACGGCAAGATCGTCGGCCCGATCACTTCCGGCAATTACGGCCACCATCTTGGCGGCGCGATCGGGTTGGGTTATGTGCCGTGCAAGGGCGAGAGCGAGGCGGATGTGCTTTCCTCGTCATACGAGATCGAGATCGCCGGCGAGCGTTTTGCGGCGGAAGCGTCGCTGAAGCCGATGTACGATCCGAAGGCGGAGCGGGTGAAGATGTAGCGCAGTTTCTTCCTTCTCCCCCTGTGGGCCTGTTGCGTAATTGGCTGGTTGTGATTCTCTGAGACGGAAGTTCGGAGGGAATCGCA